>JAHFVC010000327.1 GCA_023264765.1 Mycobacterium sp.
GGCACGAGCCAGCAGCGCTTCGACCAATACCGTTGTCGCCCAACCCCGGTTGATCCCGTCACCGAGGGTCTCGATCCGGTGCAACGCGGCGCGGCCGGCGTCCACCGCGGCATCCAACTCGCCGAGCCGGATGTCCTCGCTCGCCAGATCGAGCTGTTCGCACAGCGCGGCGACGATGGTGTAGCGGTGCTCCAGCGCCATCCGCCGGGCATTGGCCAGGTACGCGAATCCCGCTGCGCGGTCGGTGTCTTCGCGGCGCACCAACAGCGCGCCATGCGCGAACTCGGCGTTGGTAAGCAGGAAGTCGTCGCCGAACTGGCGGGCGATGTCGAGCGCGGCCGCCGTGTCGGCCAGCGCGCCGTCATCGGGCAGCAGCGCCCAATTCATGACGGTGATGTATTTGAGCATCGTCACCGCGCAGTAGCTGAACCTGTCCACGGCGTTGGCCAGGGACAGTGCTTCGGTGAAATCGGCGCGCCAGCCCGGCAGCCCGAGGCAGCAGCGCGTGGATGCCCGCATCGCGATCGCGTAGGCCAGCGGCGACCCCATGATCAGATTGCCCATGGTCGGGTCCCCGGCGGCGAGGTCGATGGCGCGCTGCGCCAACCGCATGGCCTCGACCATCTCACCGTGGTTCCACTTCGCCATGCTCAGCACCAACGTCAGCCCGACGGTGAGCTCCGGGTCCCCGATGGCCTCGAGCAGGTGGGTCAGCTCGGCGGCCAGCTCCGAAGCTTCCCGGAATCGGCCGTGGAAGTTCAGCAGTTGCACCAGGCCCGACATCGCGATGGTCAGCGACCGCTTGTCGCCGGCGCGCGCGGTCAGTTCGCGCAGTTCGGTCCAACTGCCGTCGTCGATCTCGCCGCCGACCCGCCACGTCGTGGCACACAACAGGGTGCGCGGCGCGATCCGCAGATCGGTGCGATCGGGGTCCGACGACGGCAGCCGGTCGGCCACCGCGGCGGCCCGGCGCCAGCTCATCCGCGCCGCGGCGATATCGCGGTGCGTGGACCACGTCCCGGCCCGCATGTGCCAGTCGAAGGCGTCCCGGAGATCGCCTGCGGCTTCCCGGTGCGTGGCGATCACGGCGGCATGGGTCATCGCGGCGTCGGCATCGCTGCCCTCGATCGCGGTGGCGATGCGCCGGTGTAGCGCGGTACGGCCCGACTTCAGCTGCGACTCATAGGCGACCGCATGCATCAGCGGGTGCCGGAAGGCGAACTGGACGGGCTGCTCGGTCACCTGGGCGATGAGTTCGGCCTCGAGCAGGGCGGTCAGCGCGGTGGTCTCGGCCTCGTCGACCACCGATCCCAGCAGTTCCGGTGCAAACGGTGACCCGATCACCGCGGCGGCGTAGAGGGCGCGTTTCGCGGCGGGGCCCAGCCGGTCGATGCGTGCGCCGATGGTGGCCTGGACGGTCGCGGGAACGGTGACATCGGTTGCTCCTGCGCAGGTGTAGTCACCGCGAGTGCCGTTGAGCACGCCGCGCTCGGCGAGATCGCGCACCATCTCCTCGATGAAGAACGGATTGCCCGCCGCCCGTTCGACGATGCGCGGCGCGATCCCTGCCAGGGAGCGGTGACCGCCTATGAGCACCTCGGTCAGCGCGGCCGAGGCGCCGTCGTCCAACGGGGTCAGCTGCACCGTGGTGTCAGCTCCCGAGGTGAGTGTCCCGGCGTACTCGGGGCGGTGGGTGACCAGCACCAGGGTCGGTGTGCGCGGGGCCGCTTCCAGGAAGTGGGACAGCATGGATTCGCTGACGGCGTCGATCCAGTGCGCGTCCTCGATCACATAGACGGCGGGCTCGTCGCGGCTCAGCAGTGCCGAATCGAGCAGTGCCGTGAGTCGGCGTTTCCTGGCGTCGGGATCCATCTCCGGTGGCGGCGCGTCTCCTGCGGCGATACCGAGCAGGTCATCGAGTAGGCGAAGATCGGCCGGGTCCGCCTCGGGCAACGTGAATCGTATTGCTGCCCTGGCTTTTTCGTCCGGCTCTCCAGCGATGCCGAACACCGAACGTAACAGAGCGGTCGCGGCGCGAAACGGGATCTCACTGGTATGGGACTGACAGTACGTCCACGCCACCCGGACACCGCGAGCGGCGGCGATCGCCGCCGCCTCACGGGTGATGCGGCTCTTGCCGATCCCCGGCGGGCCGACGAGCGAGACCACGGCGCCGCGACCGTTGGCGGTGGCCTCCAGGTGGCGCACGATCTCGGTGATTTCGGCAGCACGCCCGACCAGGGGCAACTCGCCGGGACGTGCGCCGTGCCGGTCGGCGATGCCGAGCAGGCGGCGGGCGGCCATGGGCTCGGCGGCGCCCTTGATGCGCACCCATTCGGTGTCGCCGAGCTTGGCGGCGTGTTCGACCAGGCGCCCGGTGCTCGCGCTGACCATCACACCGCCGGGCGGTGCGACGGACTCCATCCGCTGTGCGAGACCGACCTGTTCGCCCACGACGGTGTAACCGGCGGCGCCGGCACCGATGTCGCCCGCGACGACCTCGCCCGAATTCAGGCCGACGCGCACCTTGAAATCGATGCCGTCGCGGTCGGCGATCTCACCGGCCAGGGACCGGGCCTCGCTCTGGATGTCCAGCGCGGCCATGCATGCGCGCAGCGCGTGATCCTCGAGTGCCAGCGGTGCGCCGAACAGCGCCATCACGCCGTCGCCGATGAAGCTGCGGACGGTGCCGCCGTAGCGTTCGACGACGGCGGTCGACCGGTCGAACAGGCCCGCCATGATTTCGCGCAGACGTTCGGGCCCGACCGCCGCTGCGATGTCCATCGAGTGGGTGACGTCGACGAACAGGATGGTCACCTGCTTGTATTCGGCACCGGGGGCCTGGGGTGGCAGCGTCGCGCCGCATCCGTCGCAGAACCGGGCCCCGGCACGCGGTGCGGTGCCGCAGGCCGGGCACCGGGCCTGTTTCGCACCCACCTGCGTCTCCCGACACTCGCCCCCGAGGACACGATAGACCCGTCGCAGCTATCCGACGCCGTAACGCTGATCGGTATAGCGGCGCAGGTTGTGCAGGAAGCGCTGGAACATCCAGGCCATCACCGGCCGGCCGGCGGTCATGCCGAGCCGCGCGGCCGTGCCGTTGGGCTTCATCGCCATCACCCAGGTCAGGTTGCAGCCACCTTCGATGGGCACCACCCAGTAGTCCTCGGCAAACGCGGAAATGCTGTTGGTCGACGCCTGATTGAACCGGAAAGCCATGTGGCTGTGGGGTTCCCAGGACAGGAACTCCTCGTCGCCGATGATCCGGCCGCGCATGTGCACGGTGCGGGTGGTGCCGACACCGTAGGGCGCCGGACTGGTCCAGGTCACCTTGGTGATGACCGAAGCCCAATGCGGCCAGGACTGCGCGTCGGCGAGCACCTCGAAGACCTGTTCGGGTGTGATGGCCAGGTCGACGGTGCTCACGAATCGAAACGGTGCCTCGGAGATGAAGTCCAGATCCACGGGTTCACACGGATACATTCTCGGCACCCGCCGACCCTATATGGCGCCGGTCGGGGCGGGTGGATCGCAGTCTCTAGACTGTTTGCGTTCTCTCACCCGTTTTCATGAGGAGTTTTAGTGCTGCGCAGCCACACCGCCGGATCGTTGCGGTCCACCGACGCCGGTCAGACCGTGACCTTGGCGGGTTGGGTGGCGCGCAGGCGCGACCACGGCGGCGTCATCTTCATCGACCTGCGTGATGCGTCCGGAACCTCGCAGGTGGTGTTCCGGGACGCGGCCGTGCTGGAGCAGGCGCACCGGCTGCGCGCCGAATTCTGCGTCGCGGTCACCGGCGTCGTCGAGGTGCGGCCCGAGGGCAATGCCAACACCGAGATCCCCACCGGTGAGATCGAGGTAAACGCCAGCACGCTGACCGTGCTGGGGGAGAGCGCGCCGCTGCCCTTCCAGTTGGACGAGACCGCCGGAGAGGAGGCCCGGCTCAAGTACCGCTACCTGGATCTGCGCCGCGAGGGCCCGGGCAACGCAATCCGATTGCGCTCCAAGGTCAATGCCGCCGCCCGCGGTGTGCTGGCCGAGCATGACTTCGTCGAGATCGAGACCCCGACGCTGACCCGTTCCACTCCGGAGGGGGCCCGCGACTTCCTGGTGCCCGCCCGCCTGCAGCCGGGCTCCTTCTACGCCCTTCCGCAGAGCCCCCAGCTGTTCAAGCAGCTGCTCATGGTCGCAGGCATGGAGCGCTACTACCAGATCGCCCGGTGCTACCGGGACGAGGATTTTCGCGCCGACCGCCAGCCGGAGTTCACCCAGCTGGACATGGAACTCAGCTTCGTCGAGGCCGACGACGTCATCGCCGTCTCCGAGCAGGTGCTCAAGGCCATCTGGGCGCTCGTCGGGTACGACCTGCCGTTGCCGCTGCCGCGGATCGGCTACGACGAGGCCATGCGGCGGTTCGGCTCGGACAAGCCGGACCTGCGATTCGGCGTCGAACTGGTGGAATGCGCCGAGTACTTCAAGGACACCCCGTTCCGGGTGTTCCAGGCCGACTACGTGGGTGCGGTGGTGATGCCCGGCGGTGCGTCGCAGCCGCGGCGCACGCTGGACGGCTGGCAGGAGTTCGCCAAGCAGCGCGGCCACAAAGGCCTGGCGTACGTCCTGATCGGCGAGGACGGCGAATTGGCCGGGCCGGTCGCCAAGAATCTGTCCGACGCGGAGCGGGCCGGTCTGGCCGCCCACGTCGGGGCGAAGCCGGGGGACTGCGTGTTCTTCGCGGCCGGTACGCCCAAGGCAGGCCGGGGCCTGCTCGGCGCCACGCGTATCGAGATCGCCAAACGGCTGGACCTGATCGACCCGAACGCGTGGGCGTTCACCTGGGTGGTGGACTGGCCGCTGTTCGAGCCCGCCGACGACGCCACCGCCTCCGGTGACGTCGCGGTCGGGTCGGGTGCCTGGACCGCCGTGCACCACGCGTTCACCGCACCGCAGGGGCAGTCGGTGGACACCTTCGACACCGATCCCGGATCCGCGCTGGCCGACGCGTACGACATCGTCTGCAACGGCAACGAGATCGGCGGCGGCTCGATCCGCATCCATCGCCGCGACGTCCAGGAACGGGTGTTCGCCATGATGGGCATCGATCATGCCGAAGCCCAGGACAAGTTCGGATTCCTGTTGGACGCCTTCACTTTCGGTGCCCCGCCGCACGGCGGCATCGCCTTCGGCTGGGACCGCATCACCGCGCTGCTGGCCGGGGTGGACTCCATCCGCGAGGTCATCGCATTCCCGAAGTCCGGGGGTGGCGTGGACCCGCTGACCGATGCACCTGCCCCGATCACCGCGGCACAACGCAAGGAGTCGGGAATAGACGGCAAGCCGAAGGCTGCTGAATCCAAGCATGACTGAGATCGATAAGGACAAGCTGCTCGCCGACCCGTCCGCGCTCGATGACTTCAACCGCAACGTGGTCACCGAATTCCGCGCCAACGCCGGCCAGGTCGCCGCATTCGAGGGCGGCAACCTGCTGTTGCTGCACACCACCGGCGCCAAATCCGGGAAGTCGCGGTTGTCTCCACTCGCCTCGATCGAAGTGGACGGCAAGACCTTGATCGTCGGCTCATACGCCGGTGCGCCGAAGGATCCGGCCTGGGTGCACAACCTGCGGGCGAATCCGAAGGCCCGGGTCGAGGTGGGAGCCGAGGCTTACGAGGTGGTGGCGCGGGAGCTGCCCGACGACGAGCGCGACGCGACCTATCCGAGGATCGTCGAGGCCGCGCCGGTGTTCGCCGAGTACCAGGCCAAGACGACCCGCGCCATCCCGTTGTTCGAGTTGCAGCGCGCCTGAGGCGTTTACTGGACGGGTGACCGGAGCAGACGCCCACGCCTTCAACCGCGCCGTCATCGACGAGTTCCATGCGAACGCCGGGGTGGTCGGCGGCCCCTTCGAGGGCCGAACCTTGTTGCTGCTGCACAGTATCGGCGCAAGATCTGGACATCCCCGGGTGACCCCGCTGTCCTATCTGAGCATCGACGGCAGGATGTTCGTCGTGGGCTCCTACGCGGGTGCGGCCAAGGACCCGGCCTGGGTGCACAACCTGCGCGCGGACCCGCACGCGCGGATCGAGGTGGGCACAGAGGCCTACGACGTGTCCGTGCGTGAACTTCCCCTGCCCGAGCGCGACGAGCTCTATCCGGAGGTGGTGGCGGCCGCCGATGCGTTCGTCGAGCATCAGGCCAGGACCGGCCGGGTGATCCCGTTGTTCGAGTTGACTCGGGTGTGAGCGCGCGCCGCAGTAGAATTGTCGCGTTTGCCATTTCACTTCGCGTCATCCCAGTTTTCCCTTAGGGTAGCGGTGTCGGTGCAGTACACAGGGTTGACGATGAGGTCGGCCGGCACCTTCCGAGACGTTTTGCAGGGTCGCTGACGTCCGGGTTCCGCGCACAACATCCCGGGGGGGATCATCGACAACACTGTGGCCTATATCGACCAGGCGTCGTTCGTGGGACTGCGTGCGCTGGGCCGCGGCCCCGTCATCCAGTTCACCTGGATCTACGACCGGGGTGTCGACGTCGACGGATTGCGACGGTTCAGCCGCAACCTCGACCGGACGCTGCTGGGGCGCCGGCTGGAACGTTCCCCGCTGCCGTTCGGCAGGCACCGCTGGGTGACGGCGCCGGCCACCGGTGCCATCGAGATAATGGCCGCCGAGCGCTCACGGGCGTCGATCTGGGACTGGGTCAGTGGACGGGCCGACATCCCGGTCGACCCGGAGACCGGACCGGCATGGCATCTCGCGGTGCTGCCCCTGGCGGGTGGCGGCGACGCGGTGTCTCTTGCGGTGTCGCACACGGTGTCCGATGCCGGGGGAATAGTCGAGTCGATCGTGGACGCGGTCGATGGCACCGCCCGGGATCTCGGCTATCCGCCGCCTCGCTCGCGCACGGTGCCAGAGGCGCTGCGCCAGGATCTCGGTGCGACGGTCGGCACGCTGCGCCAGGTTCCGTCGGCCGTGATGGGTGCGGTCCGGATCGCCCGCCTACAGAAGGACGACCTCGCGGATTCGGCGAAGTCGCAGCCGCGGCAGCACACCTGCGCCGTGGGCGCGGTCGCGGTACCAACGCTGGCCGTGAAGGTCGATCTCGGCGAATTCGACGCGGCGGCAGCGACTCTCGGTGGTACCCGCAATGTGCTGTTCGCTGCGATCGCGGCGCGGCTCGGTCTGATCATCGGGCGGGTGGACGCAGCCGGGCAGGCGATGTTGTCGTTCCCGGTCAGTGAACGCTCCGAAGGGGACACCACCGGTAACGCCCTGAACACGATCACGGTGCTGGCCGACCCGGCCACCGTCCTGGACGATCTGAGCACGCTACGCCGCGATATGAAGCAGGCGCTGGTGACGATGGCCGAGAACCGGGACACGCTGATGGCGCCGTTGCCGTTGACGCCGTTCGTCCCGCAGTTCCTGGTGCGCCGCCTGGAGAAGATGGTGCTGAAGGTGGGCGGGCCGATCGGCTGTTCGAACCTGGGCGAGTTGCCGGATGCCGTGAACCGTCCAGACGGCAGCCACGCGGACCATTTCGACGCCAGGCTGGTCGAACCCGGTGTCACCGCAGCGGATTTCGCGAGCCGTGGCGGACTGCC
>JAHFVC010000056.1 GCA_023264765.1 Mycobacterium sp.
CCTGCCGCCGTGCGGTGGTGGTGAGCTCGATCCCGGAGACGACGTTCTCGAACCCGAGGTAGTTCTCGATCCGGGAACTGCGGCCGGCCTGGCCGCCGGTGGTGGCCCGCTCGATGAGCACGGTGTTGAGACCTTCGGAGGCGCCGTAGACCGCCGCCGCGAGGCCTGCCGGCCCGCCGCCGATGACCGCGAGGTCGTAGAGCTCCAGCGACGGGTTGGTGGACAACCCGAGCAGGTCGGCGAGTTCGGCGTCCGTCGGTTCGACGAGCGGCGTGCCCTCTTCGGTGATGACAACCGGGAGCTGCCTGCCGTCGAGGCCTGCGGCGTCGAGCAGCTGCTTGCCCTTCGGTTCCTCGGCGGTGAACGCCTTGAAGGGATAGGCGTTACGGGCCAGGAATTGGCGCACCTCCCACGACCGGGGGTTCCACTGGTGACCGATGACCTTGGTGTACGGGATGGCCCGGTCGCCGACGGCGTGCCAGGACTCCAGCAGCCCGTCGATCACCGGGTAGAGCTTTTCCTCCGGCGGGTCCCACGGCTTGAGGAGGTAGTGATCCAGGTCCACGACGTTGATGGCGTCGATGGCCGCGGTGGTGTCGGCGTAGGCGGTCAGCAGGACCCGCCGCGCCATGGGGTAGAGGTCCATCGCGGATTCGAGGAACTCGATGCCGCTCATCTGCGGCATCCGGTAGTCGGCGACGAAGACCGCGACGGCGTCGCCGCGGAGCTTCAGTTCGTGCAGTGTTTCCAGGGCGTACGGGCCGGATTCGGCGCGCACGATGCGGTACCGCTCGCCGTAGTGCCGGCGAAGATCGCGGGCTACGGCACGAGACACGGCAGGGTCGTCGTCGACGGTGAGAATCACGGGTTTACGGGGCTGGGGCGCGGGTCCAGTCATATCGCCTTCAATTATGCTCCCGCCGTCCACTGATTTCGGTGCTGACCTCCACACATGACCCCGCCCGGGGTGTTTCTCCGGCGATTTGGGTGCTGGCCATAGCAGAGGGTATTGTGGACCAACGGTGCGGCCTCCGCGCCGACTCTTCTCGTGCCCGGTCATTGGAACTTCGTCGTTTCACCGATTCAGCTCACGTTTTGCAGTCGGAACGACGGTGTGCACCGACTGCAAAAAGCGGGCGCACGATACGAAACGAAAGCAAGGATCGTCAGACAGTATGGCCAAGAAAGACGGTGCCATCGAGGTCGAGGGTCGAGTGGTCGAACCCCTGCCCAATGCGATGTTCCGCATTGAGCTGGAGAACGGACACAAGGTCCTGGCCCACATCAGCGGCAAGATGCGGCAGCACTACATCCGCATCCTGCCCGAGGACCGCGTCGTGGTGGAGCTCTCTCCGTACGACCTGTCCCGGGGCCGCATTGTGTACCGGTACAAGTAACTCGCCCTCAACCGCAACCACCACCGAATGTGTGACGAGCGCTCGCGCGCGTCACCGCACAACCAAGAAGGATCGCGAAGCCGTGAAGGTGAACCCGAGCGTCAAGCCGATCTGCGACAAGTGCAGGGTGATCCGCCGGCATCGGCGGGTCATGGTGATCTGCTCTGATCCGCGGCACAAGCAGCGTCAGGGTTAGTCCCAGACGTACGCAGTAGCAGCTCCACCCACAACTGAATGCAGACCTCCCAGTACCACTGAGGGCAGACGGCCCTCATCACGTCCGGCACGGAGGCCGGACCCCGTGAGGGGAACGGACTGGGAACAGACCTCCGCAACCTAGAAGGAATCACTGCCTGATGGCACGTCTCATGGGCGTCGATCTTCCGCGCGATAAGCGCATGGAGATCGCGCTGACCTACATTTACGGCATCGGCCGTACCCGCTCCCAGGAAATCCTGGATGCCACCGGTATCGACCGGAACCAGCGCAGCAAGGACCTGACCGACGATCAGGTCAGCCAGCTCCGCGAATTCATCGAAGCCAACCTGAAGGTGGAGGGTGACCTGCGCCGCGAGGTTCAGGCAGACATCCGCCGCAAGATCGAGATCGGCTGCTACCAGGGCCTGCGCCATCGTCGCGGCCTGCCGGTGCGTGGTCAGCGGACCAAGACCAATGCGCGTACCCGCAAGGGCCCCAAGCGCACCATCGCCGGCAAGAAGAAGGCCAGGTAATCCGAGATGGCACAAGCCAAGAAGGGCGCGCCCAAGAAGGGTGCTGCCAAGACCCGCCGCCGGGAAAAGAAGAACATCCCGCACGGCGCCGCACACATCAAGAGCACGTTCAACAACACGATCGTCTCGATCACCGATCCGCAGGGCAACGTCATCGCCTGGGCATCCTCGGGCCATGTCGGCTTCAAGGGCTCGCGCAAGTCGACGCCGTTCGCCGCGCAGCTGGCCGCCGAGAACGCGGCCCGCAAGGCGCAGGAGCACGGTGTGAAGAAGGTCGACGTGTTCGTGAAGGGCCCGGGTTCGGGCCGCGAGACCGCGATCCGTTCGCTGCAGGCCGCCGGACTCGAGGTCGGCGCCATCTCTGACGTCACTCCGCAGCCGCACAACGGCTGCCGCCCGCCCAAGCGGCGCCGAGTCTAGGGAAGAGGATTTAGACAATGGCTCGTTATACCGGACCCGCGACCCGCAAGTCGCGTCGCCTCGGCGTCGACCTCGTCGGCGGCGATCAGTCGTTCGAGAAGCGCCCCTACCCGCCCGGCCAGCACGGCCGCGCGCGGATCAAGGAGAGCGAGTACCGCACTCAGCTGCAGGAGAAGCAGAAGGCTCGCTTCACCTACGGCGTCATGGAGAAGCAGTTCCGCAAGTACTACGAAGAGGCCAACCGCAAGTCTGGCAAGACCGGCGAGAACCTGCTCCAGATCCTGGAAAGCCGTCTGGACAACGTCGTCTACCGGGCCGGGCTCGCCCGTACCCGCCGGATGGCCCGCCAGCTGGTCAGCCACGGCCACTTCACCGTCAACGGTGTGAAGGTCAACATCCCCAGCTACCGGGTGTCGCAGTACGACATCATCGACGTCAAGGACAAGTCGCTGAACACCCTGCCGTTCGAGCTCTCGCGGGCCACCGCCGGCGAGCGTCCGATCCCGGGCTGGCTCCAGGTCGTCGGCGAACGTCAGCGGGTGCTGGTGCACCAGCTGCCCGAGCGTGCGCAGATCCAGGTGCCGCTCACCGAACAGCTCATCGTCGAGTTCTACTCGAAGTAATGTCGCCCGGCCATCCGGCCGAGTGACACCGTAACGGCATCAAATAGCGGGTGCCGAGAAGGAGATAGAAACACCATGCTGATTTCTCAGCGACCCACACTGTCCGAGGATGTGCTGGCCGAAAACCGGTCCCGGTTCACCATCGAACCGCTGGAGCCCGGCTTCGGTTACACCCTCGGTAACTCGCTGCGGCGCACGCTGCTGTCGTCCATCCCGGGCGCGGCGGTCACCAGCATCCGCATCGACGGTGTGCTGCATGAGTTCACCACCGTTCCCGGGGTGAAGGAGGATGTCACCGACATCATCCTGAACCTCAAGGGCCTGGTCGTGTCCTCCGAGGAGGACGAGCCGGTCACCATGTACCTGCGCAAGCAGGGACCGGGTGCGGTCACCGCCGGGGACATCGTCCCGCCGGCCGGTGTCACGGTGCACAACCCCGACATGCACATCGCCACTCTCAACGAGAAGGGCAAGCTCGAGGTCGAGCTCGTCGTCGAGCGGGGTCGCGGCTACGTGCCTGCGGTGCAGAACAAGGCTTCCGGTGCCGAGATCGGCCGGATCCCGGTGGATTCCATCTACTCGCCGGTGCTCAAGGTGACGTACAAGGTCGAGGCCACCCGCGTCGAGCAGCGCACCGACTTCGACAAGCTCATCCTCGATGTCGAGACCAAGAACTCGATCACACCGCGCGACGCGCTGGCTTCGGCCGGTAAGACCCTCGTCGAGTTGTTCGGGCTCGCACGGGAATTGAACGTGGAGGCCGAGGGCATCGAGATCGGCCCGTCACCGGCCGAGGCGGATCACATCGCCAGCTTCGCGCTGCCGATCGACGACCTGGACCTGACGGTGCGCTCGTACAACTGCCTCAAGCGCGAGGGTGTGCACACCGTGGGCGAGCTGGTGTCTCGCACCGAGTCGGATCTGCTCGACATCCGCAACTTCGGCCAGAAGTCCATCGACGAGGTGAAGATCAAGCTGCATCAGCTGGGTCTCTCGCTCAAGGACAGCCCGGCCAGCTTCGATCCGTCCGAGGTCGCCGGCTACGACGTGGCCACGGGCACCTGGACCGGTGACGCCGGCTATGACCTGGACACCGACCAGGACTTCGCCGAAACCGAACAGCTCTAAAAGAATTCCGTCCCGGTCCTACCTGATACGGGGGCCGGCCCCACATAGGAGATAGTCGCAATGCCCAAGCCCACCAAGGGTGCTCGCCTCGGCGGGTCGTCCTCGCACCAGGCGGCGATCCTGGCCAACCTGGCCACCTCGCTGTTCGAGCACGGCCGTATCAAGACCACCGATGCGAAGGCACGGGCACTGCGTCCGTACGCCGAGAAGCTGATCACCCATGCCAAGAAGGGCACGCTGAACAACCGGCGTGAGGTGCTCAAGAAGATCCGCGACAAGGATGTGGTGCACACCCTTTTCGCCGAGATCGGACCCTTCTTCGCGGACCGTGAGGGCGGCTACACCCGCATCATCAAGGTCGAGAACCGCAAGGGCGACAACGCGCCCATGGCGGTCATCGAGCTGGTGCGGGAGAAGACCGTGACCAACGAGGCCGACCGTGCCCGTCGTGCCGCGGCCGCTCAGGCCAAGGCTGCCGAGGCCACCGAGGCCCCGGTCGAGGACGCCCCGGTTGTCGAGGCCGAGGTTGCCGACGAGGCGATCGCCGACGCTCAGACCGCCGAGGCCGCCGATGAGGTCGTCGAAGACGCCGCCGAGTCCGAGGACAAGGCTGACGACGCAAAGTAGCAGTGCAATGAACGAACCCGCCATCGGATCCGATGGCGGGTTTGTTCGTTTGCGACTCGATATCGCCTACGACGGTACGGACTTCGCAGGCTGGGCCACCCAGGACGGGCAGCGAACCGTCGCCGGCGTGCTTGAGGAGGCGCTCGCGACGGTGTTCCGGACACCGCTGGAGTTGCGGGCGGCGGGCCGTACCGACGCCGGGGTGCACGCGACCGGCCAGGTGGCACATGTGGACATCCCCGTCGACGCACTCGGCCATGCCTACCCACGCACCCCTCGCCCGCAGGATCCCGAATTCCAGCCACTGGTGCGCAGACTGGGCCGTTTCCTTCCCGAGGACGTGCGGGTGCTCGACGCCGCCCGGGCGCCCGAGGGATTCGACGCACGTTTCTCCGCGCTGCGGCGGCACTACGAATACCGGCTCAGCACCGCCACATTCGGTGTGCTCCCGGAGCGGACCCGGTTCATCACCCCCTGGCCACGCCGACTCGACGTCGCTGCGATGACCGAGGCCTCCCGAGCGTTGGTGGGGCTGCACGATTTTGCTGCGTTCTGCCGACACCGCGACGGTGCCACCACCATCCGCGATCTCCAGCGGTTCGACTGGGCGGCCGAAGGTGACATCGTGACGGCGCACGTGTGCGCGGACGCATTCTGCTGGTCGATGGTCCGGTCACTGGTAGGCGCGTTGCTCGCGGTCGGGGAGGGCCGACGAGACGCTGCCTGGTGTGCCGGCCTGCTGGACGCTTCGTCGCGGTCCAGTGCGTTTCCCGTCGCCCCCGCACGCGGGCTCTCGCTCGTCGGCGTCGACTACCCGCCCGATGACGAACTGTCGGCGCGCATCTTGATCACCAGGGACCTGCGGGTGCGGCCGCCGGCCGAGCCCAGCTGACGAACCGGGCGGCTCAGGTGAGCTTGCCCGCGACGAAGTTCGCGGCCTTGTTCACCATGCCTGCCTTGATGTACGCCGGTGCCAGGTGCTCCGGCCAGTAGGTCTGCCAGTTCTCCATGTCGGTCGGGTTGCAGATCGGATCGTTGCCGTGGCACAACTCGATGGTTCGGCTCTGGAACGCAGGATTGAACTGGGTGATCGGCGCGACCCACTGAATCCCGTTGCCGAACAACGCGACTGCCACGATATGCGGGCTTGCGGTCGCCGGCAGCGGCAACTTGAAGTTGAGAATCGGGAACGGCATCGCGAGAACGACATCGGTGGCCGCCGCGCCGAGTGAGTACCCACCCAACACGATGGGCGTCTTCGGGCAGTTGGTCATGGTCGACTGGATGCGGCGACTCATATCGTTTGCGCCCATGTCGATTTGGGTATCGGCGGGATAGTTCACCGAATAGAGCGTGATGTTCTTCTTGGTTTTCTGGCGCAGCGCTGTCACGAGTGCATTGCCGATCTGGCCCGCGCCTGGCGGTTCCATCCTGCCGCGCGCGAAGATCAACTCAGCGTCCGGACAAGCCGCAGCGGATGCGACTGGGGCGATACCGATGGGAGCGGCCGTGGTCAGCACAGCGCTGAACACGGCGAGAATGGCGGCGCACCACCGAATTCGGCCCCTCGACATCAAGATCACCGGTTCGATTGTAGACAACCGAATTGACGTAACCGTTTTCCGATTCTCTACGTTTCCGAAACGCGTTGTTGCCGTGACCTGTTGGAGATCTACTTATCGGACCCGCGCGGCGGCGAAATCAGCGGCCTGATCCACCAATCCGCCATTGATATACGAGTCCTGAAGATGGCTGCCCCAGTCATTCTGGAAGTCGGGCATTCCGGTGCGGCAGATCGGATCCTCAGGGTTGCATGCTTCGAAAACCCTGTCCCGGAACACCGGACCTACACCCGCGCCACCCATCCGGCGGGTCACATTGGCGAACAGGACCACGGCGGCGACGTGGGTGTCGACACCGGGCGGAAGAGGGTTCTTGAACCCGAACCCATTGCTGGTGGCCGACAGCGCGACTGCGGCAGAGGCGGCACCGAGTGAGTATCCGCCGACCACGAGTCGAGTGTCCGGGCACGCACCGGCCATGTACTGGATCCGTGCACTGATGTCGTTGGCACCCTGAGCGATCTCGGTGTTGGCGGGATAATTCGCGCCGTACGCAGCGACCTCCATGGGAACCCGAGCCCGGAACGCATCGATGAACGCGTTGCCCAGCCTGCCGGGGCCGGGCGCTTCGTTGCGTCCGCGCGCGAAGATCACTTCGACGGGCGGGCACGGATCCGCATGCGCGGAAGGAAGACCGCCCAAACCGGATGGTGAAGACACCGTCAAACCGCCGACGGCGCCTGCCGCGGCGAGGGTGCACGCGGCGAGGCGCCGTACGAACGTCGAAATCATTGCCACCCAGCAAATACTAGCTGTACCTGTGAGGTGGTGGTCCAGCCCAGGTCAGCCAGGCAGTCCCTGCTCCTCGGTGGGCAGCGGCGCCGGGCCCTTGATGGCCGGTTCGGCCTTGGCGATGGCAGGCGCGTTGGCCGGCGCAGACGGCGTCACGGTCACGCCCACCTGCATGTCACCGTCGGCGACTGTGGTGGCGGACTGCTGAAGCAGTGTCCCGGTGGCCAATGCACCGACGCACGCCAGGCCGCAAACGGCAGCGGCAGCCCGGACACGGATATCGGTCAGAGAAAATTTGTGTGCACTCATGGTTGGTGAACCCCCGTCAATCCTGTTCGCAATAGCGGTTACTCGTAACAAGATCAACAGGGGGATCGGCCGGTGCATTCCCGTCTGGCCGAGCGAAAAGCTGTGACTTTTCTAAGCGCCTAGAGTAGGCCGGCGACGAAGTTGGCGGCCTGGTTGGTCGGACCGCCGGTGTAGGCACGGTGCGCCTCGACGTCTTCGCCTGGCCCGCAGATCGGGTCGCCGCCGTTGCACAGGTCGATCGACCTCGAACCCCAGACCGGGCTTGAGGTCATCGGGAGGCCCACCTTGGCCGTCGGATTGCCGAAGACCGCGATCGCCGCAACGTGGTCGGGTGCATTGGGCGGCAGGGGTGCATTGAACCCGACTGCGGGGAAGGGGACGGCGGCGATGATGTCGATGACCCCGGCGCCCTGGGAGTAGCCGCCCAGCACCATCCGGGTGTTGGGGCAGTTGTCCATCACCCATTGGATGTGGCCACTGGCGTCATTGGCGCCGGCGGCTGCGGCGAGGAAATCGAAACTGGCCGGGTAGTTCACGGCGTAAGCGCCCACCGAACGCCCGCCGACCTTGTTGCGCAGTGCGCCGACGAACGCGTCACCGATCCGGCCCAGTCCTGGACTGTCGTTGGTGCCCCGGGCGAACACCACCTCGATGTCCGAACAGCCATCGGCCGCAGCGGTGGCCAGTGTGCTCATCGACGTCGGGGTGACGACTGCTGCTGTGGCGGTCAACAGGGCTGCGGATGTCGCCATGGCGAGCCGGCGAACAAGGTCAAACGTCATGCCACACTCTAACGCGAAGTACAGCTAAACAAGTCGTGCGACAAATCCAGCCGCCTGGGGGATGAACTCCGAGGACTCGTAATGGGTGTGCGCGAACGGGTTACGTCCCCGCGAGCAGATCGGGTCGCCATCGGCACACAGATCGATGGCTCGGCCGCCGTAGGGCGCGGGCGCGGAGTTGGCCGGATGGCTGAACTTTGCGCCGGGATTGCCGAAGACCGCGACGGCCGCCACCTTGCCCGCGAGTGCGGCGGGCAGCGGGGGTGCCGACCCGACCTCGCCGATCTTGTCGCCGACGGGCGGAAGTCCGATCAGCATGTCGACAATCGCCGCACCTTGTGAATAGCCGCCCAGCACGACCTTCGTCGAGGGGCATTGCTGAGCGAGGGCCGCGATGCGGGCCGTCGCATCGTTGGCGCCGTCGGCGGCAGCCAGGAAGTCATAGGTCGCCGGATAGTTGATTCCGTACGTGCTCAACGTGCGGCCACCGAGCTGCGGCGCCAGGGCATCGGCGAGCGCCTGGCCGACGCGACCGATGCCCGGGTCCTCACTGGTGCCACGACCGAAGATCAGTTCGACGTCCGAACAGGGCTCCGCGCTTGCCGCGGGTGCCGGGCCGGCCAGAAACGCGAAAGCTGATATGACGGCGAAACCGAGGGCGGCCGTCCGGGCCGACAGCTTGGGCAACTTCACGGACAGCATCTTCACACTTGCAGGCTAGTTGCTGCCAATCGCTTGCTCGGCGTGCGGCTGAGGCGGCGGCAGGTCCGGCCAGCCGGCCTCGAGTACGGCGTCGACCCGGTCACCCAGGCGGGCCAGGGTCAGGCCCAACAGCACGACGCCGCCGCCGAATGCCTGGGTGGCCGTAATGGCCTCGCCCAGAAAACCCCAGGCGATCAGCACCGCGAACAGCACCTCGGCCAGGCCGACCAGTGAGGCGAAGCGGGGACGCAGCCGGGCGACGCCGAAGATTCCCAGCGTGTAGGCGACGGCGGTGGGGATGATGGCCAGGGCGATGACCGGGATGAACCAGGGCAAGGTCAGGCCGGCGACGACGGTGCTGTGGGTGCTGAACGTCATAGGCATCACGCCGGAGAGTCCGAGGCCCGCCACGGCGACGGCGCCGATGACCAAACCGCCGGCGGCCAGGGTGATGGGGTGTAAACCATCCCCGTCGGAGACGGCTTCGTCGGACATCATGAAGTAGCAGGCGGCGCAGATTGCCGCGGCCAGGCCCCAACTCACGCCGACGGAGTTTATGCGCGCTCCGGCGAACACATCGAGGACGAGCATGATGCCCGCAACCGCCAGGGCGACGCCGGCGAGGGTGAGCTTGCCGGGCGGGCGTTTGGTGGTGGCCCACAGCCAACCGACCACGAGAATCGGGGCGGTGTATTCCAGTAGCAGGGCCACGCCGACCGACAGGTGCGCGACGGCGTTGTAGTAGCAGAGCTGGGCGCCTGCGATCGGGACGAGGCCGTAGGAGATGACGGTCTTGCGGTGGGCGAGTGCCTCGCCGACCCAGCCCGGCCTGATGATGCTGGCGAACACGGCCATCGCGAAGGCGCCACCGGCAAGGCGTGCCGTGACGGCCGCGGTCGGCGTCCAGCCGGCTTCCATGAGGGCCTTGGCCAGCGGGCCGGACATGCCGAACGCGAACGCCGAGGCGACGGCGAAAAGCATGCCGAGCCGGAAATGGCCGGCGTCGGCACGCGCGTCGATCGCGGACATCGAGAACCCCCGAGCTGTAATGAGTAAAATACAAGTTGGTCATGACGCTAGCGCGCAGAGAGGTCAGGCGTCAAATGATTTTCACTCATGACACGGAGCTCACGTTGCGGGCTGCGTGTGTGCTGGTCAACAGCAATCGCGTCGATGACGAGCACCTCGGCGACATGCCGGCGTTGGACACCTACCTCGACGGCTTCGGCTGGACGGGCCGTCGGGACCGGGACGATGCCGAGCTCGAGGCGGTACATCGGCTGCGTGAGCGGATCGGACGGATCTGGGCCGCCGCCGACGACGAGGAACGCGTCGTCGGTCAGGTGAACGCGCTGCTGGCCGACACCGAGGCGTCGCCGTGGCTGACCCGGCACGCGGAGATGCCCGAATGGCATCTGCACCTCGCATCGATCCACGACCCGTTGTGGCAGCGGATGGGTGCTGAGATGGCCATGGCACTGGCCGACCTCATCCGTGGCGGGGAACTGCGCAGGCTCAAGATCTGCGCGGCGCCGGACTGCCAGGCGGTGCTGTTCGACGTGTCACGCAACAGGTCCCGGATGTTCTGCGACACCGGGAATTGCGGGAACCGGCAGCATGTGGCGGCTTATCGGGAGAGACGGAACAAGGACGGGTAGCGCCACGATTCGTACTCCCGGGATCGCGAGCTGTAGATCTGCTGGTGTGCGGGCGAACCGCCCGAAACCTGTCCAACCAACGCCCCGTCCGGCTCACTCAGTCACGCCGAGCCCGGTCATGCCGCTGCGCGATGGCGACCTCGCCCTGATTCGGCATCAGGCCAACCGTGCGCGTGCGCGGGCCAATTCAGGCCAGTTATGTTCGACAGAAACGTGTCCCAGGACTTCGACCAGCACGTGCTGGCATTCCTCGCCCCGGACCGGGAAGATATCCGCGGCGGCGCGCAGCTGGAAACCAACGCGCCCTGGAGACGAGCAACCTCAAGGGCGGCAAAAAGATCGGCGTCGCGCTCCGACGCCGACGGCTGGGCCTTTGCACGCAATCGCAGCAGTTCGGAGTCGAGGATATGTCATTCAGTGTCCTCAGCCATCGACAGCGCAGTATTCAGCATGTCCCGGGCCTCTGGTGTGCGACCTGCCTGGCGTCCCGGGCCGCATCACGGCAGCTTGTTCAACGAGGGTCGCTGGCTACCTATTGCGTTGACAGTTCGTGATGGCACCGAATGACACCAGCACCGACGGGCCCGTTTTGGTGATCGAGGTCGGGGCGCTCTCGATGGTGAGGCCGTGCAGTCGCTCTACGTGCCGATGCCTGACTACTCGCCGGGATCGGGTCAAACGCTTCGACGCGCAGCCGGGACCGGACCTCGACTTCCTACGTGCCCTGGTCCCATACGTGTGGGCACGCTGGCGATGAGCCAACTCTGGTGCTATCACCCCCTGTGACTGCCGCTTAGGCTCGACACCGGGGGACACATGAACCGGGACTCGACCACCGCACTGCACGCCAGCGGGCACCGCTTTCTGGTGCGCCGCATGGAATACGCGCTGGCGTGCCGGGACACCCGCATGCTCGAGGACCCGATCCGGGCGCAGTCGCTGGCGCTCGCCGCGGGTGCCGTGCTGACAGTCATCGCCGTGGGAATCAGCATGGCGCTGGCGGTGATCCGGCCACACGGCACCATCGGGTCTGCACCCATCGTCATCGCCCGTGAATCGGGTGCGATCTACGTCCAGGTCGGCGACACCTTGCACCCGGCAATGAATCTCGCGTCGGCCCGGTTGATAGCCGGCAGCCCCGCGACACCGGAAATGGTCAGCGGCGCGAGCATCGCCGCGGCGAAACGGGGGTCCCTGATGGGAATCCCGGGGGCGCCGGAGACATTGCCCACCATGACTGCGGGCACTGCTGCATGGACGGTCTGCGATGGCGAGGTGACGACGGTGTCCGTGGGCGCCGCACGCGAAGACCCGGTCGCACCACCGTTGCTCGTGCGCCCCGCCGGCGACAGCGCAGCGATCGTCTATCTGGTCTACGACGGCCGCCGTGCCCTCGTCGACCTGCGCGATCGAGTGGTCGTTCGGGCATTACGCCTCGATGGTGTTGAACCACGACGAGTCTCGCGCGTCGCGCTGAACCTGCTGCCCGAGGGTGCCCCGATCCGCGCACCGGTGATCGACAAGGCGGGCACGCCCGGTCCGTCCCAACTTCCGGGCAGCCGAGTGGGAACGATCCTGCAGGTACGCCGCGCCGACGCGGCGCCCGACCACTACGTGGTGCTTGCATCGGGAATACAGCGAGTCGGTCCGGTAGCAGCCGATCTCGTCCGGTTCGCGGTGGCGCAGACCGACCCCATCCGGGAGGTACCGGCAGACCGAATCGCCGATGTCCCGGTCGTCGAGTCGCTTCCGCTGCGGCATCTGCCGCAGAACAGTGCCACGCCGATCGGGAACCAGCTCACCGCACCGGTATGCGTGCGCTGGGAGCCGCGCGAGGTCGGTACCGCCCCTGAGGTGACTGTGACGACCGCGAAATCCTCACCACCACAAACCCCGCCGGTCACGCTGGCCCAAGGTGACGGCGACGGCCCACACCTCGACGCCGTCGTTGTGCCCAACGGCGCCTTCGTGCACGCGACCGGCGCAGCAGGGGCAGGAGCCGCGAACGGCCCACTGTTCTTCGTCGATCAGGAGGGCGTGGCGTACGGCGTTGATGGTCCAGAGACCGCACGCAGTCTGGGGCTGCCCGATACGCCGGGCAGCGGGCCATGGCCGGTGCTCGCGGAACTACCGCGCGGGCCGGCTCTGAGCGCGGCGGACGCTTCAGTCCAGCGAGACGGAATCCCTCCGCCGGCGTAGCCGCGGCACCGAGATGAGCACGACGGCCAGGGCGATACCCAACGCCGAGGCCACAAGTGCGGGCCTGGTGCTCCCTACCGGGCTGCGTTCACCGGTAAGGGCCCGCGCGGGCGCCGAGTGTCTTGCGGCCGTCAAGCCGACATTGTCGAGCGCACCCACCACGTCGACGATCCCCCGGCCGAGAACGGGATTCCAGCCGGCTCCCGGAGTCAGAGCGGTGTCCTCGATGCGCTTCATCACCTGCCTGGCTGTCAGGTATGGCATCGCGGAGCGCAGCAGCGCGACGACCCCCGCCACCATCGGAGCGGCATAACTCGTTCCGGAAATACTCTGGGGCTCGGCGCTATCCGGCGCCTGGTCCACCACGCCTTCGCCGGCAGGGCTCAGTGACACCACCCCTTCGGCCGGTGCGGCCACATCAACCCACGGGCCGCCAAGGCTGAATTCCGAGGCAGTTCCGTCGGCGCGTGCCGACCCAACAGTCAACACATAGTCGTCATACCAACACGGGCTTGCCACGACGTCCACGTGTTCCCAGTCCGGTTGCGATCCGGACGTCACATTCTGCTTCGGGCAACTGCCGTGCCCACCCACATTGCCCGCGGCGGCCACCACGACCGCGTTCTTGACATCCACCGCGTAGGCCAGCGCCGCCCCGAGCGCGCGATCGTCGAGCACGTCGTCGGCGGCAACGCACGCCACCGAGGAGACGTTGATGACGGTCGCGCCACGGTCCGCGGCCAGTCGCACCGCCGCTGCCAGTGTGTCGACATCACCCACGCCGTCACCACCCTCCACATCGCGAAATCTGCTGCTGGACTGCCGAATACCGAGGATCGTGGCATCGGGAGCAATACCGCTGAATCCGGACTTCTCGTCGAGCGCCGCTCCGACGATGCCGGCGACGATGGTTCCGTGCCCGTCGCAGTCCTCGGTGCCGTCACCGGAGGCGACGAAATCCCCGCCGGGCACCAGTCGTGGCAACAGTCGATGGCGGGCCACCCCGGTGTCGATGATCGCGACCGTCTGGCCGGCCCCTCGCGTCACTGCCCACGCCGCCTGTAGGTCGGGTCGGTCGGGCACGCGTCGGGTCGCGGAGTCCACGGCGACGGCGCACTCCTTGGACCGCTCGGTCGGAAACGGGGGTGCTGCCGGACCGGGCGCAGGTAAGAACGATTGGTCCACAGGGGGCGGGGCGACGGCGCGCGCCGTCGGTGCGCACACGAGCTGCACGGGGGTCAGGGTTGCGGCTGCGAGCAGCGCCGCCACACGTGTCACCACGGCATGTTCATGTTCCGGGTGACGCCGAACAATCCGGAGAGCCAGCCCGCCAACGGGATTGCCGAGACCAGCAGAGCACCCTCGAGCGCGTCGACGTAGCGAGCCCAGGACGGACTGACCGGATGGCGTTGCGCGTAAACGCCGCCGACGATACCGACGGCTGCGACGGCGAGCCAGCCAGCGTGGGCCGGGGCCGTCACCACGAGTATCGCCGAAGCGGCTGTGGCGCTGAGCATTCCGCCGCCGACGACGGCGATTCGGCAGACGCCGTCGGCGTATAGCCGTGATCGTAGAAAGAGCACGCCTGCCACGGCGGCGGGCAACACCGGTCCGGCCGGCGGTATAGAGTCGGCCTGCGCCCAAACGAGCGCCAGCATGCCGCACCCCGTCGCGGCGGCAGCGGCGCCACCCGAGACGACTCCGGCCAGCACCATGCGGGCGTACGCGGCGCGCCGGTCGGTGACGGCCGCCGCCGCTGCTCCGGTGATCGACGGGGTCAAACCGGTCACCACGATCACCAATCGGGCGGCCAGGCCAAGGGTGACCAACGCGGCGAGGGTGAGGAGGGCGGCGACGACGATCGTCCCGGCCGGGGTGATCACGGCTGCGAAGACGGCCAGCGCCACCAGGAACGAGTAGGTGGCACATGCGGTGAGAAGTGTGGTTCCCCAGGATGTCAACCGGAGGAGGGCGATCGACGACACCGCCGCGGCAGTGGATCCCAACAACACGTTGGAAACCTGAAGAGACGTCCCGATGGCCAGGTACCCGGCAGCCGCGCTGAACACCACCGCGACGGCGCACGAGGCCAGGCGAGCGTTCGGCGCGCGGCGCGCGATCACCGCGGCGCCGACGACCGTTGTAGCGGCGACGGACGCGGCCACCGACCGGTGACCTTCCAGCACGTAGGAACACATCAGGGTCGCGATCGCCACGGAGACGCACCACGCCCAGGCCTCCGATACCCGCGCGACGGGACGCGGTGCCTCCGCCGAAGTGACGGTGCGGAACTGCCCGGCAGCGTGGAAGAACACCGGCGCAGACGCACCGGACATGGTGAGGATGTCGCCGTCGTGAACGCCGCACTCCTGCAAAGTCATCGCGTCATCGAGCCAGTCGCCGAGCGGGGTGCGCAGCCGCCACACGCGCGTGATGTCGGTGCGCACGTCGGGGCCGACGACAAGATCGACGATTTCCGGCACCATGGCGGCCAGCGGTAGATCTCGCGGCAGGGCCAGATCGATCGTCGCACCCGACCATGCGACCGAAACCCGGCACAACGAATCACTCACCGCGGCAGCCCTCCTCACGCTGATTTCACGCTACTCACTGGCGGGGGAGTGCCGACGCACCAATATTCAGCGGAACCGAGTGACGCCCCGTTGCGTCGAACCTCATGTGGGATCCGTGAAACCGCCGCCTTCGGGAGCGGTCGAGTTGCGACGTCCGCCGGACCTGCCCGGCACCTCACCGCTGAATCCGTTGACCCGCCTGCTTCCGGTGGTCATGCTGGTAGCCGTCGGTGGCATGGCCGCGGTGTACCTGACCTCGGGACAGACAACAGGCCGAAATCCGGTGTTCCTGCTCTTTCCCGTCATGATGCTCGCATCGGCCTTGGGTACTTTGGCGCATGCCTTTCGCAGCCGTACCGGCGAGATCAACGCGTCGCGCCGAAGTTATCTGCGGTATCTCGAAGGGGTGGTCGACGACGCGGTGGACACCGCGCGCCGACAGCATGTATACCTGCATTGGACGCACCCCGAGCCCGCCGCCCTGTGGACGCTGGCCGACGGGCCGCGCAGGTGGGAACGTCGTCCCGGCGACCGGGAGTTCGGGGTGATCAGGGTGGGTCTCGGGGCCGTCCCACTGGCGACACCACTGATCGGCCCGGCGCCGGGCCCTGCCGACGACACGGACCCGGTGACGGTCGGTGCGTTGGACGACGTTCTGGAGGACTGGGGGTTACTCGGCGACGTCCCGGTCACGCTCACCTTGGAAGACGGCGCGCGGCTCCCGTTCGGTGCCGGCGAGCCATCCGGCCGAAATCTCCTGCGGGCCATGATCTGTCAGCTGGCCATGCTGCACCACCCGAGTGATGTGAAGATCGCGGTCGTGGTCCCCGGCAGTGATACCCGCTGGGACTGGCTGAAATGGCTACCACATCATCGTGACCACCGGGTGAGCGACGCGGTCGGTCCCCGCCGGCTGACCTTCCCCGACCTCGCCGCCGCCCAGGACACCTGTACGGCACTCGATGCGGTCCGGGTGGTGATCATCGCGGACGGGGTGGACGTCTCGTGCCCTGAGATCGCCTCCGGCGTGACGGTGCTCCACGTCTCCGACAGTGCGGCCGCGGCGCCGCGAGCCGGGTGGCGTCCGGACGGTCTGAGCCCGGCCGAAGCGCTGAGCTGTGCTCGCAGGCTCGCCCGGAACCTTCCCGACGTACCCGCCGGGGCAGCACCGGGGTGGCCCGCACTGATCGGTGTCGGGCGATCTGGTGTCTTCGACCCGGCCGTGAGTTGGCGCCCGAGGGCGGAAGAGGACCGGCTGCGGGTGCCCATCGGGTTCACCGAGACGGACGGGCGCCGCGGAGATCCGATCACGTTGGACATCAAGGAAGCGGCTCACGGCGGTATGGGGCCACACGGCCTGTGCATCGGCGCGACGGGCTCCGGTAAGTCGGAGTTCCTGCGCACCTTGATCATCGGGCTGATCGCGACCCACCCACCCGAAGAGCTCAACCTTGCGCTCATCGACTTCAAGGGTGGTGCGACCTTCCTCGGGCTGGATCGCGCCGCCCATGTGGCGGCTGTCATCACCAACCTCGCCGATGAGGCGCATCTGGTGGATCGCATGCGGGACGCGCTGACCGGCGAGATGAATCGCAGGCAAGAGTTGTTGCGCGCGGCCGGAAACCTGGCCGGGTTACACGACTACCGGCGGGCGCGGGCCGCCGGTGCGGACTTACCCGCGCTGCCGGTGTTGTTCATCGTGGTCGACGAATTCTCCGAACTGCTCAGCCGACAACCCGATTTCGCCGATCTCTTCGTCGCGATCGGTCGGGTCGGTCGCTCCCTTGGCATGCACCTACTGCTGGCGAGTCAACGCTTCGACGAGGGCCGGATGCGGGGCTTGGACACCCATCTTTCCTACCGGCTGTGCCTGAAGACGTTCTCCACCAGTGAATCCCGGGCCGTACTCGGTGTTGCGGACGCCTACCATCTCCCTGCAACGCCCGGCTCTGCTTATCTCAGAGGGCCGTCGGGGGAGACGGTGCGCTTGCGCACCGCCTTCGTGTCGGGCCCCGTCACCGAACCCAGTCCGGTGCACCCGAACGTGCCGCGACCGTTCACCGCCGCACCCGTCGAACATGGGGTTACCCCATTGGCGCCGCGATCGACATTGCTCGACGCCGTGTTGGACGGACTCGCCGGACATGGCCGCCCAGCGCATCGCGTCTGGCTCACGCCGCTGGAGGACCCGCCTGCGCTCGGTGAGCTGCTCGCCGCCCACGAGAGCGGCCGGTTGCGCGTATCGATCGGACTGGTGGACAACGCTTTCGCGCAACGGTACGACGCTTTGATGGTGGACCTCGCGGGTGCCGCGGGACATGCTGCGGTGGTCGGTGCGACTCAATCGGGCAAGTCCACAGCCTTGTGCACCATCATGTTGGCGCTGGCGGCAACTCATGGCCCCGGTGACGTGCGGTGCTACCTGTTGGACTTCGGCGGCGGTGCGCTGGCGTCGTTGGACGTACTTCCGCACACCGGTGTGTACGCCGGCCCCGGCGATGTGGATCTGGCGCGCCGTGGTGTTCGACATGTCCACGATCTGCTGCGGTGCCGGGAAGCCGGGACACCCGACGAAGAAGGCGACGTCTTCCTCGTTGTCGACGGCTGGGCCGCCATGCGACAGGAGTGTGACGGATTGGAGGACGCGATCGCTGCACTGGTCGTACGTGGTCTCGCACATCGCATCCACGTCATCATCGCGGCATCCCGTTGGGCGGACGTGCGGCCGGCTCTCAAGGACCAGATCGGCACCCGCATCGAACTGAGGCTCGGGGAGCCCGCGGAATCGGAGATGGACCGCAAGCGCGCACGACTGCTGGCCGATCGCCGGGCCGGCACAGGCCTGACCCGCGACGGTCTGTTCACCGTGATCGCACGACCCACCGTGTTCGGCGGCGATATCGCCGCGGCCGCGCAGATCTTGCGCACCCGTCACCCCGAGTCTGCGGTTCCGAGGATCCAGCCACTTCCGACCATGCTGCGCTGGCCGGAAGACCTGGCACACGCCGATCGTCCCACGACGAGAACGCTCATCGGTGTGGGTGGCAGCCGGATGCAGCCGGTATCAATCGATTTCGGCAAACACGGTCACCTCATCGTGCTCGGTGAGAACGGATGCGGGAAGACGGCGACGCTGCGGACCGTCTGCCTCGAACTGACCCGCTCCGCCCGTGCCGAGGAACTGCAGTTGTTCCTCGTGGACTATCGCCGGACGTTGCTGGGTGCGATCGATTCCGGGCACGTGGCCGGCTACGCGATATCGGCGGACGCCGTGGCGGAGCAATTGCCACCACTGCTGGCGCAACTGCACTCACGATTGCCGGGACCTGCTGTGACACAACAACAGTTGCGTACCCGATCGTGGTGGTCCGGGCCCGAGATCTACGTCGTGATCGACGACTACGACCTGGTGTCCGTCCCGACTGGCAATCCGCTGCACCCGCTGCTGGAATATCTCCCGCACGCCAAGGACGTGGGCCTGCACGTCATCGTGGCCCGCGGATCCGGCGGCGCCGCGCGGGCCATGTTCGATCCGTTCCTGGCCAGGTTGCGCGAACTGGGCAGCGCAGGTCTGATGATGAGCACCGCCCCGGAGGAGGGTGTGCTGCTGGGCTCGGCTCGTCCGGAGCCACTGCCGCCCGGCCGAGCCACCCTCATCGTGCGGGGGTCTGCGGACGAGCGCGTCCAGCTTGCCTGGGCCGATCCGCCGTGAGGCCGGCGGCGGTTGTCTTCGGTCCCGCCTCCGTGCGAGGTCCCGGCCAGGTCCGCGACGAATTGGTCGAGGCGGCGCTGACCTTCCTCGACGACAGCGAGGTGGTTGTCGATGATCGTCGGGTGTCCGTGGACGCCGTGTTGAGGGAGGTGATCGACACCGCCCGGGGGGACCAGCGCTGCAACGAGGACGTGATACTCGTCTGTCCGGGGTGGTGGCCATCGAGCAGGCTGGATCGCGTCCGCACGGCAGCCCTCGCCATTTCGGCGGAAGCCGTTGTGCTGCAACGGTCGGAGCTGTGCCGACGGCTACGGCCCGATGTGGACGTCGTCGTGGAGGTCGCCGATGAGTTCGTCGTCGCAAGCAGCGGCCGAGCCGTGCTGATCGTTGCTCCACGGACGGAGGATGTGGCCGAAACGGTGGTAGCGGGCCTCGGCACCCCCGCCTCGGTGCTGATCGATGTGCCCGGCGGGATTGTGGGCGCCCGCGCCCTTGCCGTGCAGATCGGTGCCCGGCTGCGGCGCAGCTGCGAGGTCGACATCGTCGGCGATGCCCAGTTGGTGCGGGTGGCAGGTGCGCCGGCCGCCGATCCGCGACCCCGCCGGACGCGGTTGCCGGCCGCCGCCCTGCTTCTGGTGCTGTTGACCGCGGCTTCAATGGCGATGTACCGCGAAAAGCCGCAGAGGGCAATGGTATTGCTCACCGAGGGCAGGGTCGCTGTGACGGTACCGGCAGATTGGGCGGTCGAACGGATCACCGCCGGAACAGGATCGCGCCGTGTGCAAGCTGCCGAACCCGGTGGCCGGCGCGCGGTGCTGATCGTGCAGTCGCCGGCTGAGGCCGACATGGCGGCGACCGCGGCGACATTGGCCGCGGCACTGGAGCGTGAGGATCCGCGAGTCTTCGCCGACCTGCAGGCGACGGGGGAGCGCGGTGGTCGGCAGGTGGTCAGCTATACCGAGACACGGGCAGAGCGGCAGGTGGATTGGGCTGTTTTCCTCGACGACGGGATGCGCATCGCGATCGGATGTCAGTGCTCCCCGGGCCAGACGATGCGACAGATCTGCGATGACACCATCGCCTCCGCTCATGCGGTGCCGTGAGAAAAGACGGAACCGAAATGGCTGCCGCTGCGTCCAACTCTGTAGTGGGTACACAACGAGAGGACTCAGATGACTTCGCTGAATACCGATTTCGATCTCATGCATGCGGTCGCCGGTCAGATCGACTCCCGCAACGAGGAGATCCGCGCCATGCTCGGGTCGTTCATCGGCCGCATGAGTGCGGTCCCGCCGTCGGTGTGGGGTGGTGCCGCCGCGGTGCGCTTCCGCGAGGTCGTCGACCGGTGGAACGCGGAATCGACGGCGCTGAACCACGCCCTGGCTCGGATCTCGGAGACCATCCGGGTCAATGAGCGCACGCTGCGCGAGGCCGGTGACAGCCATTCACAGCAGATCGCCGCCGCCACCTCCAACCTGTAAGGAGTCCCGATGGATACCACGCTGTCTTACAACTTCGAAGAGATCGAGTACACCGTGCGTCAGGAGATCCACACCACCTCCGCCCGGTTGAGCGCGGCGCTGGAAGACCTGCGCGCGCAGATCGCGCCACTCCAACAGACCTGGACCCGCCAGGCTGCCGAGGCGTACCGCAATGAGCAGACGCGTTGGGACCAATCCGCATCGGCGTTGCAGGACATCCTGTTCCGATTGGGCAATGCGGTTCGCGACGGCGCCGACGACATCGCCGCCACCGACCGGCAAGCCGCCAACGCGTGGGGCTTCTGATGGCCGCGGCGTTGTCATGAGACCTGCGCGGTCCCGTCGGGGGGAGGACCGGCGGGACCGCGCAGTCATACCTGCTCCGAGGTGGCACAAATGACAAACTCGTTCAAATGTCCTGTCCGACATGCCACTCGCGAATGGCGGGTCTCGACGTCGTCAGATCCAGCAGCTTTCCGACTTCGTTCCCGCCGCAAGCAAATGGGGCTATGGTGTGGAATGCGGCCGAGGCAGTGAGGCGTCTGGCCGTGATCGGGAGCGTGATCATCTGTGAGGACGACCAAAGGGCCGAGTGCTCGGGAGCTTCGTGCTGTGCACGAACTCTTCGTCGCCGGGGAGGTCGACGTCGCGGAGCTGGAGCCCACGACGGTGCGACCCGTTGTCGCCAAGAGTTGGCAGCGAAGCCTGGCCAAAGGCGTCGACCCGGACTTCGACCGCGCTCGGCCCGCAGCGGTGGCCTCCGGCATCGCAAAGCTGCGTGACTCGCATCCATTGGCGCCGGCACTGCCGGTGATCCGTCGACTGCTGGTCGACGACGCGGTGGACGCGGGCGTCGTCGTGGCGGTCACCTCGGCGGACGGCATGCTGCTCTGGGTCGAGGGCGACCCCAAGGCACGCCGGAAAGCCGAGCAGATGAACTTCGTGCCCGGCGCCGACTGGAGTGAACGCAGTGCGGGGACCAACGCGCCCGGTACCGCGCTGGCGCTCGACCGCGAGCTCCAGATCCGCGGTTCGGAGCATTTCTCCCGCGTCGTCCAGCCGTGGAGCTGTACCGCAACGCCGCTGCACGACCCGGACACCGGCGCACTGCTCGGCGCGATCGATCTGACCGGCGGCGCGCAAGCGGCATCCGCGCAGACATTGGCGCTGGTCAGAGCCACCGCATTGGCGGTGGAAAACCATCTCGCGCTGCTGCGGTTGACCGGCAGCGTCCCCGAGCCGGCGGCCCGCAAACCCCACCTGGTGGTGCTCGGAGCCGACCGCCCGCGCTGGGTGACCACCGATATGTACGGTCACCTGCGCGCCACGATGCTCACCGGCAGGCATGCCGACATTCTGGTGCTGCTCAGTCGACACCCCGAGGGACTGTCCGCCGATCACCTCGCGGTGCTGCTCGACGACAAGGACCTCGACGTCGTGACCGTACGTGCGGAGATGTCGCGTCTGCGGAAGGTCATCGGCGCCGAGTACCTGGAGTCTCGGCCCTATCGGCTGCTGGTCCCGATCACTACTGACATCGGTGAAGTGTTCGACGCACTCGATCTGGGGGACGTCGAATCTGCGCTGGCTGCCTACCACGGGCCTTTGCTGCCTCAGTCGGTGTCACCGTCCATCGCACGTCTGCGCATGCAGTTGTCCGCAAGCATGCGAGGCGCCGTGCTTGCTGAATGCACACGGGGCGATCTGGCTCCGTTGCGCCGCTGGCTGGACATGCCGGAAGGCCGCGACGACCGCGACGGCTGGGAGGCGCTGCAGAACAGCTCCTCGATCGGTCCCGTGGTCCGGGCCCAGGCCGGCGGGCACCTCGCGGGCCTCGATTTCGAACTGGGCTGACCGCTCCGACCGGTACCGCGTGCAACGGTGCTGCAACCCTGCCCTTCGTACATTGAGTGACGACCGACACACTTCGTCGCCGCATGGCAGGAGAGATTTTCATGACTGTGTACGCACGCCCGGGCGCTGAGGGTTCGTTGATGTCTTTCAAGCCTCGTTATGCCAATTTCATTGGTGGTCAGTGGGTGGCTCCGGTGGGTGGGCGGTATTTCGAGAATCCGACGCCGGTGACTGGTGAGGTGTTTTGTGAGATTCCGC
>JAHFVC010000328.1 GCA_023264765.1 Mycobacterium sp.
AGCCGCAACACGTCCACCTCGTCGGCGGCTTGCAAGGCCAGGCCGGTGAACCTGGTCGCGGGGCCGTGGCGTAGCAGCACGCAGGGTGCGTCCGCGTCGGTGCCGCGCAGGTGCAGTTCGGTGGGCGTGCGCAGCGCGGTCTGGAAGCCGAATGCGCGGGCGAAGGCTTCGGCCCGGGTCAGGTCGGGCTTTTCGAACTCCAGCCACGCCAGGTCGACCACTTTGATGACGGGATTGCGCGACCGCCCGGAATGTTCGCCGCTGCGGGCGCCGTGTTCGCTGTGCAGGTCTTTGTGCACGTCAGTGGCCATCACATCTCCTTACCTGACGAAATCGTCACATACGACGCAACGCTCAGTCAATGTTTCTGACGAAATCCTCAGAAATGAGGCACACTGAGTGCATGTCCGAGGTGACCCGCACTGACCGCCGGAAGGCGCGCACCCGTGCCGCGCTGATCGACGCGGCCCAGGCGTTCATCGCCGACGGCCGGGTCAACGCGCCGATCCTGGAGATCACCCAGGCCGCCGACGTCGGGATGGGCTCCTTCTACAACCACTTCGACACCAAGGAGCAGTTGTTCGAGGCGGCCGTCACCGAGGTGCTCGACGCGCACGGCGCGCTGCTGGACGCATGCATCGCCGGTCTGGACGACCCGGCCGAGATCTTCGCCGCCGCGTTCCGGCTGACCGGCCGGATGTTCCGCGGCCGACCGCAGGAGAGCCGAGTGCTCCTGGCGAACGGCATGTCCCTGCTGGTGTCCGAGCGCGGCCTGGCGCCCCGCGCGTTGCGGGACATCAAGGCCGGGGTGGCCGCGGGACGGTTCCGGGTCGAAGATCCGGAGCTGGCGCTGGCCATGGCCGGTGGTGCGCTCCTGGGGCTGGGGAATCTGCTTGCGGCGCAACCGGATCGCGATGGCGCGCACGCCTCAGACGTGGTGACCGCCGATGTGCTGCGGTTGTTCGGCATGAGCGAGGACGACGCGCGCGAGGTGTGCGCGCGGCCGCTGCCGGACCTCGGCGCCGTCCGTCCAGTGGCCAGTTAGCACACGAGTTCAGCTCAGATGCGTGTGATAACTGGCCAGTCGGCGCATCAGATCGCAGCGAGCAGCGCGTCGAGGCCGTAGGTGAACACCGCGTCGTAGTCGGTGGGGGACTGCAGCGTCGCCACCAGTTCCTGGTCGGCCCAGTCCGTGGTCCACGGTTCGCGGTGGTAGTCGCCGCGCACGGTCGAGAACTGCATGACCGCCGACGAGATCACGTGTACCTGCACAGCACGCAGGATCAACGCCGCCCGCTCGCCGGTGACGCCAAGCAGGGCCAGTTGGGTTGCCAGGACCTGCTGAATGGGCAGGAACAGCGTGGCCGTTCGTCCACGCTCATGAGCCAGCGCCAGCAGGTGCTGGTGCTCGATCAGCAGCCGGCGCTGGGCGTGTGCCACCGAGGCGATGCGTTGCACCGGATCGGCGCCGTCGGCCGGCAGATCGATCATCGCGGTGAGAAGTCGGTCGATCAGGCGGTCGTAGAGCTGGTCTCGGCCACCGACATGCCAGTAGATGGAAGTGACGGCCACGCCGAGCTCGTCGGCGAGCCCGCGCACCGAGAATCCACCACGCTCGACGAGGCGCGCGGCGGTGTCCAGGATGGTCTCGGCATCAAGGGTTTTCGTGGTGCGAATTCGTCCACCTCGGTTCTGTAACGGTGTTACATTCCGACTATATCCGGCGAAGGAGTGACACGTGTTCGATCTGTTGATCACCGGCGGGACCGTCGTCGACGGCACCGGGGCCGAGCGGTTCACCGCCGATGTGGGCATCAAGGACGGCAAGATCACCGAGGTTCGGCGTCGTGGCCCGGGGGACCGACCCCTGGCGGCCGACGCGAAGGAGACCATCGACGCCACCGGCAAGATCGTCGCTCCGGGCTTTGTCGACATCCACACCCACTACGACGGGCAGGTCAGTTGGGACGACCTGCTCGAACCGTCCAGCAATCACGGAGTGACCACCGTGGTGATGGGCAACTGCGGTGTGGGCTTCGCTCCGGTGCGGCCGGGTCAGGAGCAGTGGCTGATCGAACTGATGGAAGGTGTCGAGGATATCCCGGGAACCGCACTGACGGAAGGCATTACGTGGGGCTGGGAGAGCTACGCGGAATACCTCGACGTCATCGGCAAACGTGAACTGGCCGTGGACGTCGGCAGCCAGATCGCGCACGGCACCGTCCGCGCCTACGCGATGGGTGAGCGCGGCGCCCGCAACGAAGCCGCCACCAAAGACGACATCGAGGCGATGGGCCGATTGGTGCGCGAAGCCATCGAGGCTGGCGCGCTGGGCTTTTCGTCATCACGTACGCTGGCGCACCGCGCCATGGACGGGGAGCCGGTCCCCGGTACGTTCGCCGCCGAGGACGAACTGTTCGCGCTCGGCCGGGCCACCGCCGCCGGTGGTGGCGCGGTGTTCGAACTCGCGCCACAGGGCGCGGCGGGTGAGGACATCGTCGCGCCCAAGAAGGAACTGGAATGGATGCGCCGCCTCGGCGAGGAGATCGACTGCGCACTGAGTTTCGCGCTGATCCAGGTCGACGCCGATCCCAACTTGTGGCGCGAACAACTCGACCTGTCGGCCAGTGCGCACCAGGCGGGCAGTCGGCTCTACCCACAGGTGGCGGCGCGACCGTTCGGCATGCTGCTCGGCTTCCCCGGCCATCACGCCTTCACCCACCGGCCCACCTACCGTCGGCTCAAGGCGGAATGTAGCAGGGAAGAGCTTGCCGCCCGGCTCGCCGAACCCGCGGTGCGGACGGCCATCCTCGGGGAGGAGGATCTGCCGGTCGACCCGAATGCGTTGTTCGACGGTATGTTCGCCTTGGCGCAGTACTCGACCCACCGGCTCTACCGGCTGGGCGAACCGCCGGATTACGAACCCACCGTCGAGCGGACTGTCGCGGCGATCGCCGCGCAGCGTGGGGAAGATCCGCTGGCGACGATGTATGACCTGATGCTGGAAGCCGATGCCGGCGCCATGCTGATGCTACCGATGTTCAACTACGCCGACGGCAATCACGATGCCATCCGGGAGATGATGACCCATCCCGCAGCGGTGCTGGGGCTCTCGGACGGCGGCGCGCACTGCAGCATGATCTGCGACGCCTCGTATCCGACGTTCCTGCTGACGCACTGGGCGCGCGACCGCCATCGTGGGGAGAAGCTGGGTCTGGAGTATGTGATCCGCAAGCAATCCCGTGACACCGCACAGCTGTTCGGGCTCACCGACCGCGGGGTGGTCGCGGTCGGCAAGAAGGCCGATGTGAACGTCATCGACATGGACGCACTGACGTTGCACGCCCCGCGGATGGCTTACGACCTGCCCGCCGGCGGGCACCGGCTGGTGCAGGGTTCCTCCGGCTACACCGCGACGATCGTCAACGGTGTGGTCACCCGGCGCGATGGAGTGGACACCGGGGCGCGACCGGGCCGGTTGGTCCGGGGCTAGAGGATTCCGAGGATGTCGTTCTTCAACGCCTCGGCCTCGGTGCCGAACACGGCCTGCACGCCGTTGCCGACCTCGATGACCCCCGCCGCACCAAGGCTTTTCAGCCGCGCCTGATCGACCTTCGCCGGGTCGGCGACCTCCATGCGCAGCCGGGTGATGCACGCGTCGACGTTCACCAGGTTCTCGCGTCCACCGAACGCGGCGATGACCTGTTCGGCCTTGGAATCGGGCCGGGCGTCGGGTGCTGTACCGACCGCTGTCGCGGACTCGGCGCCCGCACCGAGATTTGCCTGCTCCTCGGCCTCGAACTCGTCTTCGGGCTCACGGCCCGGGGTGCGCATGTTCCAGCGCGTGATGGCGAAGCGGAACAGCACGTAGTAGATGACGAAGAACACCACACCCATGCCGACCAGTAGCGGGATGTTCTTCGCCGCCGGTGCCGTCCCGTACAACAGCAGATCGATCAGCCCGGCGGAGAACGAGAATCCCAGGTGGATGTCGAGTAGATACGCGATGGCCAGCGACAGGCCGGTCAACACCGCGTGGATGACATACAGCGGGAAGGCGACGAACATGAACGCGAACTCCAGCGGTTCGGTGACGCCGGTGAGGAACGCCGTCAGCGCCGCGGCGGACAGAATGCCGACAGCGACCTTGCGTTGTTTCTTGTTGGCGACGTGGATCATCGCCAGCGCCGCTGCGGGCAAGCCGAACATCAGGATCGGGTAGAAGCCGGAGGTCAGCAGTCCCGCGCTGGGATCGCCGGCGGCGAACCGGGTGAGCTCACCGGTGACGGTCTGCCCGTCGGGGGTCTGGTAGTCGCCGTAGAGGAACCAGACATACGAGTTCGGGATGTGGTGCAGCCCCAGCGGGATCAGCATGCGGTTGGCGAAGCCGTACACGAACGCCCCGAATGCGCCTGCGCCGCCGATGAACTTGCCCAATCCCGTCAGCCCGGCGTCGAACAGCGGATAGAAGTAGCTCAGGCCGAAACCGATGAACAGCGAGGCCAGCGACACCACAATCGGGACGAACCGGCGTCCGCCGAAAAAGCCGAGATACGAAGGTAATTGGATGGTGTGGTACCGGTCGAACAGCCACGCGGTGACCAGGCCGATGACGATGCCCGCGAACACGCTGTAGTTGATCTGGGCTTGTTCACCCGATTTGTCCAATTCGCCGGCCAGCACGATCGGCGACATCGTCTTGAACACGGCCTCGACCACCAGATAGCCGACCACCGCGGCCAGCGCTGTGGAGCCATCCGCCTTGCGCGCGAACCCGATGGCCACACCGACGGCGAACAGCAGCGGCAGATGCGCGAACACCGCGTCCCCCGCGGCGCTCATCGCCTTGAAGAACGCACCGATCACCGGCGTGTCGATACGACCCAGTAGGTCGGGCTGGCCGAGCCGGAGCAGGATGCCGGCCGCCGGCAGCACCGCGATCGGCAGCATGAGGCTCTTGCCCAACCGCTGCAACTGCGCAAACCCTGGAATCCGGGCATTACTTTGCGTTTTCGTCGACCCGCTCATTCCGGGGAGCTTAAACGAGAACCGGCGAAGCCAAGACCCGGTTCGACGACGCTCGTAGTGTTGAAACCATGACGACACACGTTCTCGCGCCCGTTCCCGGACGGGCAGTGGCGCTCAGCGGCGTCCCCGACCCCGTGTTCGCCCAGGGCATGGTGGGCCACGGGGCTGCCGTCGATCCACCGCACACCGTCGTCGAGGCGCTCGCCCCGGTCGGCGGCAGGCTGCTCAAACTCATGCCGCACGCCTACATCGTCATGACCCCGGCCAACGTCGGTGTGCTGGTGCACCTGGGCCTGGACACCGTCGCGCTCAACGGCGAAGGCTTCACCACCCATGCCACCCAGGGCGACGACGTCACCGCAGGCCAGCTGATCATCACCTACGACGTACCCGCGGTGGTGGCCAAGGGTCTCAACCCGATCGTGCCCGTCGTCATCATGGACGAACGCGAAGTCGCGAACATCACCGCCGTCGGTGCGGGCGAGATCGCCAGTGGTGCACCGTTGTTCGTGGCGGCAAAGTAATGGAAGTCGTGATCCAGCCGGACGCGGGAACGCTCGGCATCATCGCCGCCGACGCCATCGGTGCGCTGCTGACGCGCAAACCGGACGCGGTGTTGGGCCTGGCCACCGGCTCGTCGCCGCTGGCCATCTACGAGGAACTGATCGCACGCCACGAGGCCGGGCAGCTCAGTTTCGCCCAGGCACATGCCTTCACCCTCGACGAGTATGTCGGGTTGCCCGCCGAACATCCGGAGCGCTACAGCAACGTCATCGACGATGTGTTCGTCTCGCGGGTCGACTTCGCGCCCGGCGCGGTGGACGGGCCCGACGGCCTCGCGGCCGACATTCCCGCCGCGTGTGCGGCCTATGACATCGCCATCGTCGCCGCGGGCGGGGTGGACCTACAGATCCTCGGCATCGGGACCGACGGGCACATCGCGTTCAACGAGCCCGGCTCGTCATTGGCGTCGCGCACGCGGATCAAGACGCTGACCCTGCAGACCCGGGTCGACAATGCCCGGTTCTTCGACGGCGACATCGACGCCGTGCCCACGCACTGCCTCACCCAGGGGCTGGCCACCATCATGGCCGCACGCCACATCGTGCTGATCGCCAGCGGTGCGGCCAAGGCCGAAGCGGTGCATCACCTCGTCGAAGGATCGGTGTCGGCGATGTGGCCGGCGACCATCCTGCAACACCATCCGCATGTGACCGTGCTGCTCGATGATGCCGCTGCGCGGCGCCTGCAGCTGTCCGATTACTACCGTGAGGCCTATCGATCCAAACCGGACTGGCAGGGTATCTGAGTGCTGATCGCCGCCGACACCCTGCTCACCGGCGCGGAACTGTTGCGCCCCGGGTGGATTGAGCTCACCGGCGACACGGTGTCCGCTGTCGGTGCGGGACCGCCGCCCGCACCGCCCGACCACACGGCCGCCGTGGTGACCCCCGGATTCGTCGACACCCACGTGCACGGGGGTGCCGGAGCCGACTTCTCGGCGGGCACGGCGGCCGCGACGTCGGCCGCGGTCGACCTGCACCGCAGGCACGGCACCACCACCCTGATCGCCTCGCTGGTCACCGCCGCTCCCGCGGAGCTGCTGCGCCAAGTGGGCGCGCTGGCCGAACACACCCGCGCCGGCCTCATCGACGGGATTCACTTGGAGGGCCCGTGGCTGTCGGTGCATCGCTGCGGCGCCCACGACGCCGGACTGATGCGTGACCCGGATCCTGCTGAGATGCAACGCATTCTGGATACCGGTGGCGGCGCGGTCAAGATGGTGACACTGGCCCCGGAGCGGGCGGGGGCACTGGAGGCGATCGACACGCTGACCGCCGCCGGGGTGGTGGCGGCCGTCGGGCACACCGAAGCCGGCTATGAGCAGACCCGAGGGGCGATCGATGCCGGCGCGACCGTGGGAACCCACCTGTTCAACGCGATGCGCCCCATCGGTCACCGCGCGCCCGGACCCATCATCGCGCTGCTGGAGGATCCGCGGGTGACGGTCGAACTGATCACCGACGGAGTGCATGTCGACCCGGCCATCTACCGACACGTGTGCAGGAGTGCCGAGAACGTCTCGCTGATCACCGATGCGATGGCCGCGACCGGTAGCGCCGACGGTGAGTACCGCCTGGGCACCATGGCCGTCGACGTGGTGGACGGTAGGGCGCGGGTCGCGGGTACCGACACCATCGCGGGCAGCACGGCGACCATGGACGCGGTGTTCCGGTTCGCCGTGACCCACAGCGGCCTGGACCGTGACAGCGCCCTGCTGCAGGCGGTGCGCCAGGCCACCGTCAATCCGGCGCGTGCGTTGGGGCTGTCCCGTCCCGGTCTGGTGCCCGGGGGGCCGGCCGATGCGGTGACGCTGGATGCCGATCTGTCGGTGACCGGGACGGTCTACCGGGGTAGGTGGGTGCTCACACCTGGCGGCGGCGACGGCGGCGGTACCGCCACACCTTGACCGCGATGTAGATGCTGGTGCCGAGCAGCACCATGGTGGGGCCGCCGGGGGTGGTGGCGCCGTCATCGGGACTGGGGAT
>JAHFVC010000329.1 GCA_023264765.1 Mycobacterium sp.
CAGTCCCGGATCCACCCCCAGTTCGTGGCTGGAGTCGTGCTCGATGTCCTGCACGGTGATGCGCAGCTGCTCCCCCGCCTTGTTCTCCACCATCCACACCGTCTCGGCCCCCTCGGCCGTCGCGTCGGTGACCCAGCAGGGCGGGCTCATCCAGTTCAGCGGCTTGTAGGCACGGTCATCCGCGTGCACGCTCACCGAGCCGTCGGCCTTGAACAACAGCAGCCGGCGAGCCGAGGGAAGGTGGGCGGTGAGGCGGCCGACGTAATCGACGGTGCATTGGGCGATGACGAGGCGCACCGAACCACCATAGATTGCCCGGGCTTTGTCACTAGGCTGGCGCCCACGATGACTCCAGAAAAGACCGCTGCCCAACGCCTTGGCCGTGTCCTGGAGAGGATGACCCGCCAGACCAGTCACGGCAGCGCCACTCCGGAGTACGGATCGTGGATCCTGGGCCGGGTCTCGGAGAGTCAGCGCCGCCGCCGCGTCCGCATCCAGACGATCCTCACGACGGTGGTCCTCGGCGCCAACCTCATCGGTGTCGGCGTCGCACTGCTGGTCGTCACGGTGACGTTCCCGGTACCGAGTGTGTTCGACTCGCGGGTCCTGTGGATCACGTTCGCGGTCGCCCCCGCCTACATCACACTGGCGTTCATCATCGGCGTCATCTGGGCGACGAACCGCGTCATCAACAACGTCCGCTGGGCGCTCGAAGAGCGCGAGCCCACCCCGCGCGACCAACGCAACACCTTCTTCGCCCCGTGGCGGCTGACCCGGGTGCTGTTGGTGCTGTGGGCCGGCGGCACGCTGATCCTCACGCTGCTGTACGGCTTACAGGACAGCCAGTACATCCCGAAAGTGCTTCTCGGCATCAGCTTTCCGGGCATCGTGGTGTCGGCGAGCTGCTATCTGTTCACCGAGTTCGCGCTGCGTCCGGTCGCCGCGCAGGCACTCGAAGTCGGACCACCGCCCCGGCGCTTCGCACCGGGCATCATGGGCCGCACGCTGACGGTGTGGGCGCTGGGTTCGGGTGTACCAGTGCTCGGCATCCTGCTCGCGGCCATCATCACCCTGTCGCTGCAGATCGTCTCGCCGACGCAGTTCACCGTCGCGGTGATGATCCTCGCGATCTTTGCGCTGGTGTTCGGCTTCATCCTGATGTGGATCCTGTCCTGGCTCACCGCCACACCCGTACGCGTGGTGCGGGCCGCGCTCAACCGTGTCGAGCAGGGGGATCTCGACACCGAACTGGTGGTGTTCGACGGGACCGAGCTCGGCCAGCTTCAGCGCGGCTTCAACTCGATGGTCGTGGGTCTTCGTGAGCGCGAACGGGTACGTGACCTCTTCGGCAAACACGTCGGCCGGGACGTGGCCGCACTCGCCGAGAAGGAGCGTCCCCAGCTCGGCGGCGAGGAACGCCATGCGGCAGTCGTTTTCGTCGATGTCATCGGCTCGACCGCACTGGTCACCAGCCGACCTGCCGTCGAGGTGGTGGCGCTGCTCAACCGCTTCTTCGCCGTCATTGTGGACGAGGTGGACCGCCACCACGGCCTGGTCAACAAGTTCGAGGGCGACGCGGTGCTGGCGGTGTTCGGGGCGCCCGTCTCGCTGCCGAATGCCGAGGATGAGGCACTCGGTGCCGCCCGCGCCATCGCCACCCGCTTGCGTGCCGAGGTCCCCGAGTTGAACGCCGGCATCGGCGTCGCGGCCGGCCAGGTGGTGGCGGGAAACGTCGGCGCGAAGGAGCGCTTCGAATACACGGTGATCGGTGAGCCCGTCAACGAGGCGGCCCGGTTGTGCGAGCATGCGAAATCGGTACCGGGTCAGCTGGTGGCATCCTCGGACACGCTGCGGGGTGCCACCGAAACCGAAAGCACCCATTGGACTCTCGGTGAAACGGTCACCCTGCGCGGGCTGGACGAGCCCACCCGGCTGGCCCTACCGGTCTGAGCGCGTCACTGCCCGCGCACCAGTGCACGCGCGGCGTCCACGGCATCCTCCACGCTGGAGTACCGGACGTTCTCGAACTCGGATCCCTCGGGGATGACGATCCGGTCCGGATCGACGATCAGCCCGGCCTTACCGCGGTCGCGCAGCGCGGTACTCATCCCGGAGAGAAGTGCCCGCGCCGCGTCGTCGATGTCGTCGACGCGGGACACGTCCAGGATGCCCACGGTGAAATCGTCGCAGCCCCGGTCGACAGTGCGCACCACCTGCTCTGCCCCGCAGAACAGCAGATCGCCGTGCGTCTCGTAGACCCGGATGTTGTCCTGGGGTTCGTAGATGGCGCGCAGCGTCGCACGGGAATCACGAGAGACCGTCAGGAAATGCAGGCCCAGCTGCTCGGACAGACTGCGGCACAACAACACCCCACGCACACTGTTGCCCTTGGCATCGAGGCGCGGCGAGTAGACGCCGATGCCCACCTGGCCGGGTAGCACCGCCACGATCCCGCCACCCACCCCGCTCTTGGCAGGCATACCGACCGCACTGACCCAGTCGCCGGCGGCGTCGTACATGCCGCAGGTCACCATGACCGACAACGTGCGTCGGACCACCGCGGCGTCGGTCACGCGCCGTCCGGTCATCGGGTTGATCCCGCCGCGGGCCAGCGTGGCGGCCATCCGGGCCAGGTCGGTGGTGGTGACGTTGAACGAGCACTGCCGGAAGTACACGTCGAGCACCTCGTCGGGATCACCGTCGAGCACACCGAAACTGGCGAGCATGTAGGCGATCGCCCGGTTGCGGCTCCCGGTCCGCTTCTCCGACGCGTACACGGCGGGGTCGATGTTCAGCTGCCGTCCCGCGAACGCCGAGTAGTACTCGCGGATCAGCCCGAACTTCTCGTCCGGCGTGGCGCCCGGAACCAGGGAAACCGCCGCGATCGCACCGGCATTGATCATCGGATTCTTCGGCGTCTTGGTGACGCGGTCGACGCTGATCTCGTTGAACGCCTCACCTGAGGGTTCGACACCGATCTTGGCATCGACCGCACGCTGGCCGATCTGATCCAGCGCCAAGGCGTAGGTGAAGGGTTTGGAGATCGACTGGATGGTGAACTCGGTTGCTGCATCACCGGATTCATAGATGTAGCCGTCCGAGGACGAGAGCGAGACCCCGAACCCGTTCGGGTCCACCGTGGTCAACTCCGGGATATACGTTGCCAGCGCACCGTCGTTCACGCCGGCGAGCTCGGATCGGATCAGGTCCAGATACTGCTGTACCAGTGCGGCCACAGGCCCAGAGTCTACGGCTGCGGGTAGGGCGCGAACCGGTTGTTGAATCCGCTCTTGCGGGTGGCGAGTTGCGCGGCGCGCTCCGCGGCGCTGACGTATGCGGTGTCCTGTGGCAGCACGCCGGCCAGTTCGTCCAAGGTGACGACCCGAGAGTTCACCGTCGGCGCGATGTCGTCCGTCAACCCCTGGAAGCGGATGGAGATGGTGCCCTGGTTCAGTCCGCCGGTGGAGACCCAGTTCGCCACGTGCGGATCTGTCGGCGAGACGACGATCGTGTAGGTGCCGTCCTCGTTGCGCACCGACTGCGACAGGTTCAGGCTCGTCTGCTCGTTCCAGTAGTCCTTGGTCACGGTCCAGTCATCGGTCACCGGAACCACGAAATAGCCGGCGCCATCGGGATTGATGGTCAGCACCAGCGCCTGGTTGTCGTCGAGCTGGAAGTAACCCGCGCTCTGCAGCTGGGTGGCAAGGAATTCCGCGTTGCGCGTCGGGTCACGGAAGACGTTCGGTTCCTGACGCTGTCCGGTGGTCGGATCGGTGGTGGCGACGGCCATGTACTTGGCCTCGCGCTGGATGCCCAGTGCCATGATCACCGCCGTCACCGTCCCGCGGACCACCGGCGGCACGGACGGCAGCGGCGGCACCAGCGAAACGAGCTTGGTCAGCAAGGGATTACGCACCACGGCGGGACCGATGCCCGGAATGGCGAACCCACCGAGCTGGCTGAACAGGCTGTTGGGCGGCCCACCCACGCGATTGATCTCCAGACTCATCGGCACCTCGGTGCCCCAGTTCGCCAACGTGTTCCGTGTCGCGATGAGCGTGGCTTCGGGTGGCAACTGCAGATGGTTGTCGCGCCCGTCGGCCGGTGTGGAGTCAGCGGTGATGGTGAAGCTGCCGTCGGCATCGAGCTTCAGCTTGTCCTTGGTGAGTACGAAGGCGGTGTTCCCGGTCAGCCCGGTCAGCACGCTGAAGGTGGTGTCGGCAGGAACGTTGTCGGGATCGGCGAATCGGCCGGTGATGACATATTTCGAGGCGCCATTGACACCCATGAACCGGTAAATGGTGTCCGGGTTGTCATAGAGGATCCGCGACGCCCCGGTGTCCTGGTCGTGCCAGATATGTGGCGGGGCAACCTGCATGACGACCGTGGGCTTGGCCGAATTGAGCAGCTGCTGTTGGAATGCCGACGCCAGCGCGTAGGCGTCGACCGCGGCGTCGAGGCGATCGATGTTCTCCTGGTCCGGGCCGGCGACCCGGTCGAACTGTTGCTTGGCCGCCGACAAGAAGCCGGCGCGCAGAACGAGTTTCACCAGCTTGACGGGCAGCGAGTCGACGGTGCGCTTGGCCACTTTCTCGGCGGCGAGCTGATCGGCGGTATCCAGTGGATTGGCCGGCACTGCGGGCTCCGCGGCGGCAGACGCCTTGACCGTGGTGGCGCTCGCCGCGGTGGCGGTGCGCACGTTCGACGCGGCGTCGTTGTCGTGGCCGACCTCGCGGCGGGCGACCCCGGCCAGCGCCACGGCTGCCGGATTGTCCTTGGGAGTCCGTGGGTGATCCGTGGTCCCCTCGCCGTCCGACGTGGTCGCCCGCGCCTTCTTCTCGGTCTTCTCGGTCTTCTCGGTCAGGCGTGCCTGCGCGCGCTGGGCCTTCAGGACCGGGCGTCGCACGCTCCGGGGCGCCGGCGCTTCGGCATCGGCCTTCGGTTTGTCCGCAGAATCAGCGGAGGCGGACTGCCCGGTGGAGCCCTGCGACGACGAATCCGAGGTCGTTTCGGCGGTGGCGACGCCCGGGCTGTTGGCGATCGCGGCACCGATGCCCAATGCCACTGCCAATCCACCGATGCGGCCGATGAACGCTGCGCTGCTGGACAATCTGCACCTCTTCTGATGATGGGCGACGTTCAAGCGATACCACCGATGCGTCCACAGGTTCGTGTGAATGACCGAATCCCGGGCCCTCACCATCCCGAGGACAGTGGCTCAAGAGGGCCCCCTATCAGCACGGTTTCTGGCTGCGGTGGCAGGCGAGCCCTTCGGCGTCACGGTGCAGGAAAGTGCCGCCCTGGTGGACGACGGCACGGCACTTCGATGTCGGTTTTCCGCCAGTGCTGTCGGTGGGTGCGTGTAAAGCTGACTGCATGCACGACGATTTCGACCGCTGTTACCGGGCCGTCCAGTCCAAGGATGCCCGGTTCGACGGCTGGTTCGTCACCGCCGTGCTCACCACCGGAATCTATTGCCGCCCTAGCTGCCCCGTGCGTCCCCCGCTGGCCCACAACGTGGTGTTCCATCCGACGGCGGCCGCGGCCCAGGGCATGGGATTCCGGGCCTGCAAACGTTGCCGACCCGATGCTTCACCGGGGTCCCCGGAGTGGAATGTGCGCGGTGATGTGGTCGCTCGCGCCATGCGCCTGATCGCCGACGGCACGGTCGATCGATCAGGCGTCACCGGGCTCGCCGCCCACCTCGGCTACACCACCCGGCAGCTGGAGCGCCTTCTGCAGGCCGAGGTGGGCGCCAACCCGCTGGCGCTGGCCCGGGCGCAGCGGACGCAGACCGCCCGGATCCTGATCGAGACCACAGATCTGCCGTTCGGCGACGTCGCCTTCGCAGCCGGCTTCGCCAGCATCCGGCAATTCAACGACACCGTCCGCGAGGTCTGCGCACTCACCCCTACCGAGCTGCGCCGACGGGCCAAGACCCGATTCGGCCGCGATGACCATGCCGGCTCCGACGTGTTGACCCTGCGACTACCCGTCAGAGCCCCCTTTGCCTACGAAGGTTTGTTCGGCCACCTCGCAGCCAGCGCGGTACCCGGCGTCGAGGAGGTCCGCGACGGCGCGTACCGACGGACGTTACGTCTGGCCTTCGGGTCCGCGGTGGTGAGCCTGACACCGCAACCCGATCAGGTCCTCTGCCGCCTCGTGGTCGAGGATTTCCGTGACCTGTCCGCGGCCATCGCGCGGTGCCGACGGCTCCTCGACCTCGATGCCGATCCGACCGCCGTGGTGGAGGCGCTGAGCACCGACCCTCAGCTGGCACCGCTGGTCGCCAAAGCACCCGGGCAGCGCATCCCGCGCACGGTCGACGAGGACGAACTCGCGGTTCGGGTGGTCTTGGGCCAGCAGGTATCCATCAAAGCCGCCCGCACTCACGCGGGTCGGCTCGCCGCCCAGTACGGCACGCCGATCGTCGATCCGAACGGCGCACTCACACATATCTTTCCGACGGTCGAGCAGCTCGCCACGATGGATCCGGAGCAACTCGCGATGCCGGGGTCCCGACGCCGGACGCTCGTTGCCCTGGTCGCGGCGCTGTCCACCGGTGAGGTCGAGCTGGATGCAGGCGTCGACTGGAACCGGGCCAGGGCCCAGCTCCTCGCGCTGCCGGGAATCGGGCCGTGGACGGCAGAGGTCATCGCCATGCGTGGCCTCGGGGACCCGGATGCCTTCCCGGTGACCGACCTGGGCGTCCAAGCAGCTGCCGGCGTCATCGGGCTCCCCACCGGCACAGCGCTCACGGCACACAGCACGCAATGGCGCCCGTGGCGCGCCTACGCCACCCAGCATCTGTGGACCGCGTTGGACCACGCCGTCAACGAGTGGCCGCCCCACGCGAAGTCGACGACAACACAGGAGAGAAGCGTTCGGTGATGAAGTTCCGCTTTATCGAGAGCCCGGTCGGGTTGCTCACCTTGGCCGGTATCGACGGCCGGCTCATGCACCTGCGCATGGTCGATCAAACCTATGAGCCCAACCGCGATCAATGGCAGCCCGAAGAGGACGCCTTTCCTGATGCGGTGGAACAATTGCAGGCCTATTTCAATGGTTCCCGAACCGATTTCGACCTCGATCTGGAATTGGGCGGCACACCCTTTCAACGCAAGGTGTGGCAGGCACTGCTTTCCATTCCCTATGGCGAGACGCGGACCTATGGAGAAATCGCCGCACAAATAGGGTCACCGACCGCCTATCGCGCGGTGGGATTGGCAAATGGCCACAATCCGATCGGCATCATCGTGCCGTGCCATCGCGTGATCGGCGCCAATGGCAGCCTCACCGGATACGGCGGCGGATTGGACAAGAAGAAAGTTCTCCTTGAAATGGAGATGGGCCGTAATTCGCCGGCGCTGTTCTGAACAGTCGCCGCGAATTCGGCCCACAAATACAAAATGCCTCGGCCCTCCAATCGAAATTGGAGGGCCGAGGACTTAAATTGTGTTCGGCGGTGTCCTACTTTTCCACCCGTATGGGTAGTATCATCGGCGCTGGTAGGCTTAGCTTCCGGGTTCGGGATGGGTCCGGGCGTTTCCCTGCCGCTATGGCCGCCGTAACTTT
>JAHFVC010000568.1 GCA_023264765.1 Mycobacterium sp.
GACCGGGACCCCCCGCGCACTTGTGGTCGTCCCGACCCGCGAACTGTGCATCCAGGTCCACGGCGACCTGGTGACGGCGAGCAAATACCTGACCGCCGACGACCGCAAGTTCAGTGTCGAGGCGATCTACGGTGGCCGTCCGTACGAGCCGCAGATCGAAGCCCTCCGCAAGGGTGTCGACGTCGTGGTCGGCACCCCCGGCCGTCTGCTGGACCTCGCGCAGCAAGGCCACCTGCAGCTCGGCGGACTTTCGGTGCTCGTCCTCGACGAGGCCGACGAGATGCTCGACCTGGGCTTCCTGCCCGACATCGAGCGAATTCTGCGGCTGACTCCGGATTCGCGCCAGGCGATGCTGTTCTCGGCGACCATGCCGGACCCGATCATCACGCTGGCACGCACGTTCATGAACCAGCCGACGCACATCCGCGCCGAAGACCCGCACGCCAACGCCACCCATGACACGACCAAGCAGTACGTCTACCGGGCGCACGCGCTGGACAAGGTCGAGATGGTCAGCCGCATCCTGCAGGCGAACGGCCGCGGCGCGACGATGATCTTCACCCGCACCAAGCGCACCGCCCAGAAGGTGGCCGACGAACTGGCCGAACGTGGTTTCAAGGTCGGTGCCGTGCACGGCGACCTGGGCCAGATCGCCCGCGAGAAGGCGTTGAAGACGTTCCGTGTGGGAACCATCGACGTGTTGGTAGCCACCGACGTCGCGGCCCGCGGTATCGACATCGATGACATCACCCACGTCATCAACTACCAGTGCCCCGAGGACGAGAAGACCTACGTGCACCGCATCGGTCGTACGGGTCGCGCCGGTCGCACCGGTATCGCCGTGACACTGGTCGACTGGGATGAACTCGAGCGCTGGGCGATGATCAACCGCGAGTTGAGCCTGGACTGCCCGGATCCGCCGGAGACCTACTCTCGCTCACCGCACCTCTACGAGGAACTCGACATCCCCGCAGACGTGACCGGTTCGGTCGGTGTGTCGCAGGTCAAGGCCGCCAAGAAGTCCGCCGATCCCGAGTTGAAGCGCGAGTCCAGCACCGACCAGGACCGCCCGGCACGCGCCCGGAACCGCTCACGTCGTCGCACGCGGGCCGGCGAGATCGCCACGGGCCATGTCGAAGGTGTGGCCACTGACGCTGCCGAGGCACCGGTGTCCGAGGACTCCGAGAACGGTGACGCCGCGCCCGCAGCCCGCCGCCGTCGGCGTCGTCGTCCCCGCAAAGCCGCTCCGGCCGCCGCTGCCGAGTAGCCCCTACACTGCGCCTGATGGTCAAACCGGAACGACGCACCAAAGGTGACCTGATCGCCACCGCCGCGATTGCGGCAGTAATCGCCTTGGGCGCCACGCTGATCTGGTGGAACAGCGACGCGCGCGCGACCATCAGTCGGCCGGCGCAGAAGCCGGTCCCGCAGTTGCGGTCGGCCCGCGAAGTACCGACCACTCTCCATCAGTTGTGGACGGCGCCCAGCGGCCGCAGTACGCAGCCGGTCGTGGTCGGTGGGGTCGTGGTCAGCGGAGACGGCCACCAGATGGACGGACGCGATCCGTCCACGGGCACGTCGTTGTGGAGCTTCTCCCGCGACAAGGATCTGTGCGGGGTGACCTCGGTCTACCAATACGCGGTCGCGGTCTATCCGGATGAGCGTGGCTGCGGCCAGGTCAGTACCGTCGACGCGAATTCGGGGCACCGCGGGCCTGCGCGCACCTCCCTGGCCGACCCCGAAGTGCGCTTGTCCACCGACGGCAGCACGGTGCTGTCCTACGGCGACAGTCGATTGGAACAGTGGCGCTCGGACGTGGTCCGGATGATCAGCTACGGCTACCTCGATGCCCCGGTCAAACCGGGTGTGCCCGCCTCTCCCCTGTGCCGCCTGGTGTCCGCTGCCGCCAGTTCGTCGTCGGTGGCGGTCATGGAGGCCTGCCCGGGTCAAACCGATATGCGGCTGACGCTGCTCAAGCCGGCCAAGGAAGAGGACCAGCCCGACGTCAAGCGGGTCACCCAATCGGGCGTCAGTCCTGATTCCGATGCGCAGGTGATTGCCGTCGCAGACACGAAAGTGGCTGTGTACGTACCGACCCCGACTCCGGCCGTCAACGTGATCGACGAGACCGGGTCGACGATCGCCAGCACCGCCCTGCCGCGGCCGGCGACGCCGGTGACCGCGATGACCAGAGCTGGTAACTACATCACCTGGTACACCGGCGACAGCGTTGTGGTTCTCGACAATGCCCTCAATTACAAGTACACCGTCAGCCCGCAGGGCAACCAGGCGCCGATCGGTCCGGCCACGGTGATGGCGGGCCGGCTGCTGGTTCCGGTCACGAGCGGCTACGACACCTTCGACGCCGAAACCGGTGCTCCGCGAACACATATCGCTGTGTCTCGGACTCCGGTGAACACTCCGGTGATCCCGGCGGTCGCGGGGTCGACGGTGGTGGAACAGCGCGGCAACCAGCTGGTTCCATTGGGCTGAGCGGTGCGTGACGTGCGAAGTCCATCGGCGGGTCTGGTGATCGGCCTGGCGGCAGCCGCGGTACTTCTCGGCGTCACCGCTCTCGGAGTCCATTCACCGGACGTCACGATCGCCCCCACGACGACCGCGGCCGTTATCGGAATAGC
>JAHFVC010000569.1 GCA_023264765.1 Mycobacterium sp.
TCGCCGCCTACGCGGCCCCCAAATCCGCCGGGTTGTGGCGTGAGGTCGCGGGCGAGTTGGCCGATTCGCTGCGCAAGGACGGCGCGAAGGTCCGGATCGAGGACGGGCGCTGGGGCCGCGAGGTGGTCGGCGTGAGCGCGGCCGCCCCGCAGGGCGAGACCCCCGGTGTGGTGCGTTTCATCGGGGTCGACGGTTATCGCTGGATGATCCGGTGCGTGGTCAACGGCGCACCCGAGAGCATCGACGCCCTCGCGGCAGAAGCACGGGAAGCCTTGGCGGACACCGTGGTTCGTCGCGGTGACACCCCGCTTCCGGTGCGCACCCCGCTGACGGTGCAGCTGCCGGATCCGATGGCCGAGCAGCTGCGCGCCGCGCAGGAACAGGCGCAGGCGGCCGCACCGCCGGCACCGCCGACTCCCGACGCGCGACGTACCGCCATGTCGGCGATGCAGCAGCTGCGCAGCACCATCACCGGCGGTTAGAGGTCCAACAGGGCCCCGACGCAGGCCGCGCCCAGCACACCAGGGTCGGCACCCATCTCGTCGAGGGTGACTGTGCGCAGTGCCGCATGCGGCGCCGCGGCCACCCATTCCAGCGCGACGTCGACCGGATGGATCGGATCATCGGTCGCCGCAGCAACGCCCATCGGGACGGTCAGGGTGGCCAACTGCCCGCTCGTCGGCGCCACGTGTCCAGCCGCCGCGTCCATGGCGTCGGGCAGGTCGGGCCACTGCGCCAGCCACGACCGGGTGAGTTCCTCGCCGAGCCACGGCGGGCAGGTGGCCCGCATCGTGGCCACCGTGGCCGCCAGGCCGTCGGCACGCAGCACCTGCGCGGTGTGCCGGGCCGACAGCGCTGCCGGCGCGTTGTCAGGCTGCCCGGTCCACGCCGGGAGTGCGGCGAGCACGGCGACGGTGTGTGCGGGGTGGTCCAGTGCCCACGCCGTCGCCACGGCCGCGCCGATCGACACCCCGCCGACGACAATGGTGTTGCGTTCGTCACCCCGCACCGCTTCCGCGAGCGCGGCCTGATAGCCCGCGATGAGGTCCCGAGGTTGTGGCGCCGGAGTCATCACCACCGCCCCGACCTCGTGTAACGCACCCGAAAATGCCCGGTACACATAGTCATCGTCGGATCCGGTGCCGGCCAGCAGGACCGTCGTCACGCCACGCAAATTCACTGCCATGTCTCGATGGTGCACCCATCTGCGCGGCGCGCCCGACACCACGTGGCGATTCGGACTCAAGAGGTCTACCGTGGCGAAAGTCAGGAAGTAAATCCGCGTTGGATTTACGGCAAGGGAGAGGCCATGGCTACGGCCGAAGGGTATCTGCGCCGGCTCACTCGGCGGCTCACAGAGGACCCGGAGCAGCTCGACGTCGAGGAGCTCAGCGGCGACGCGGCCAGTACCGGTGCGCAACGCGCAATCGACTGTCGCCGCGGTCAAGAGGTGACGATGGTCGGCACGCTGCGGTGTGTCGAGACCAACGCCAAGGGCTGCGGTAGTGGAGTCCGCGCCGAGCTGTTCGACGGCACCGACTCGGTGATGCTGGTCTGGCTCGGTCAACGGCGTATCGCCGGTATCGAATCCGGTCTGACCCTGCGGGTGCACGGTCGGCTGGGCACCTTGGAGAACGGATCCAAGGCGATCTACAACCCGCACTACGAGATTCAGAAGTGACTCACCCCGAACAGGGGACTGAGAAGAACAATGCGCGCGCGGTTCTCGACCAGATGGGCGGCATCAGCGGCCTGATCTATTCGTCGCTGCCGGTTCTCGTCTTCGTCCCGGTGTCGACCACCGCGGGGTTGATGCCCGCGATTTTCGCCGCCCTCGGAGTGGCGGCCCTGGTGCTGATCTGGCGGCTCGTCCGACGTGAATCCCTGCAGCCCGCGGTATCCGGTTTCATGGGCGTCGGTATCAGTGCGCTCATCGCCTGGTATCTCGGGGAGTCCAAGGGTTTCTTCCTGTACGGCATCTACGCAAATCTGTTCTACGCAGCCCTTTTCGCGGTCTCCGTCCTGATTCGCCGCCCGGTGGTCGGATACGCGTGGGGGTGGCTGAACGGGCACGGCAGCGACTGGCGCGGTGTGCGCAAGGCCCTCCTCGTGTTCGACGGGGCGACGCTGGCCTGGGTGGCCGTGTTCGCTTCCCGCTACGTGGTGCAGAACCACTTCTACGACTCCGACGAGGTCGGTCTGCTCGGGGTTGCCCGGATCGCCATGGGCTGGCCGCTGACCGGGGTCGCGGCGATCGTGACGTACTTCGCCATCCGGTCCGCCCAGCGCGCGGTGCATGCGCATCACGCCGCGCAGGGCGAAACGCCGGAGAGCTAAGCCTTCGCGGGATGCAGCAGTAGCTCGCGCAATTCGTGTTCGACTTCGGCGACGGCCACGAAGATCAGCTCATCGCCGCCCTCAAGCGGTTCGTCGCCTTCGGGCACGATCACCCGCGGCCCGCGCAGAATCGTCACCAGCGAGGCGTCACGCGGCAATTGGAGGCGTTTGACGGCCTTGCCGCCCCACGGGGTGTCGTCGGGCAGCGTGATCTCGACCAGGTTGGCCTGGCCCTTGCGGAAGCTCATGAGCCGCACCAGATCGCCGACCGACACGGCCTCCTCGACG
>JAHFVC010000330.1 GCA_023264765.1 Mycobacterium sp.
TCGCCGGCGGTCCGCATTTCTGAGCGCTGCGGGCGAACAGGTACGTGCAGGCGTTCCTCACCGGCGCGGGGCCGGCGGTCATCGGGGCGATCACCGGGTCGGCGGTGCCGCTGGCGATGGCCACCCAGCACCTGTGGCAGTGCGGCGTGCTGGCACTGGCGGCGGTGGCACTTCTGGTCGCACGGCGCGGGGTGGTCGGGACGTTGCTCGGCGCGGCCGCGCTCGGTATCTGCGCCTATCTGAGCGGGTTACCCGTCACCTGAGTGGGGCGGCCGAAACGGGCGGCCACCCCTGGGGAGTACAGCGCCCGCAGCCGCTCCCCCGCGACCGGCACCCCGCTCGCCGCCACCAGGTCGTCGTCGAAGTCGACGATCTCGGCGGTGTGCAGCGGCCACGCCGGGTGCTCGTTGGGCACCCACCAGGTGCGCCCGGCCTTGCGCGTGTGCGCACCCCAGCGCGCGGTCAGCCAGACCTCCAGCGGAGTCGGCACGACCGGGTCCCCGACGATCACCTCCACCCGCGAGCGGAGTCCGCGGCGCGGCCAGCGCCGGACACTGGTGTAGCGGATCCTGTTGTCCTGCCGCGTGACACGCATTTTCGCCCAGGTGTAGGGCACGCCGAGACCCAAGCGGGTGAGTCCGACGACCGCGAGCCGCTCGGTCTCCAGCGACCGGAACAACACCCCGTGCCTGCCCGCCTCGTCGACGGAATACAGGCGGACGTTCGTCTCGGCGAAGGCACCGAAGTAGGGCAACGGCAACCGGTCCCCCACGGCGCTGCGGTGCATGACGAACGGCACCAGACCGAGGTAGGTCGCACCGTCGTCGAACACGTCCGGGCGGGTGCCGACCGGGAAGAGGTGCGCGACGGACTCCGGATCGACGGGCCAGTGCACGAACGTCAGGTCGCCCCAGAACTGTCCGATGACCACCGGGCGCGGCAGCGCCGGAGCGACGACGGAGAAGCCTGACACCGCGTCATCCTGACATAGGCTGGCGCCCGTGCCTGACCCGTCGCTGTGGTCCGCGGGACGCTATGAGTCCGTCGCCGAACACATTGCCCCCATTGCCGCGCAAGTGGTCGCCACAGTCGGTGACCGGGTGCCGCTACCCGGCGTCGACCTGGTCGACCTGGCCTGCGGGACTGGCAACGCCGCACTGGCCGCAGCGGCGGCGGGCGCCGAGGTCACCGGCGTGGACATCACACCCGAACTGTTGACGATCGCCGCCGCGAAACCCGGCGGCGACGCGGTGCGCTGGGTGGCAGCCGACGCCAGTACCACCGGCCTGCCGGACTCGGGTTTCGGTGCAGCGGTGTCGAACATGGGCATCATCTTCGTCGAGCCCGTCGGCATGGTCGCCGAACTGGCGCGGCTGCTGCGGCCCGGCGGGGTGCTCGGGTTCTCCACCTGGGTACGCGATGCCGACAACCCCTTCTTCACCCCGATCATCGAGGTGCTCGGGCCGCCGCCGCCCGCACCGTACGGTCCCGATCAGTGGGGCCAACCGGACACGGCCACATCCCGCCTCGCCTCGGATTTCACCGACATCCGGATCGAAAATGGTACGCACCCTTGGCGATTCGCGTCAGTCGAGCTGGCCGTGCGGTTCATCACCGACGAATCCCCGATGCACCTAGACGTCCTGGGCCGCCTCGACGACGCGACGCGGGCTCGGCTGGTGGCGGCGTTCAGCGCCGCGTTCGAGGCGCACGCCGGCCCGGACGGAGTGGTGTTCGGCGCGTCCTACGCGGTACTGACAGCTGAGCGCCGCTGATCACTGCGCCTGGTAGAGGATTCCGCGGCCGATGGCCTGGCGGACTTCGGGCAGCGCGGCCTCGGCCAGCGCATCGGCGTCGACACCGTGGTGGGCGGCCAGCAGTTGCAGCAGGGTGCCCAGCGGCACCTCGCCGCGGCATCCGGCCAGCAAGGCCCGCAGCACCTCGTCGACAGCGAGCACCGCGGCCGGCCCACCGGGCCTGCGCACCGCGGCACCGACCTGCTGCCAGCCGTCCGGTCCGGGTAGCGACTGTTCCTCCAGAAACACCGGCGCGGTGGACAATCGGGCGGCGAGCAGCTGTTCGTCGGTGGTGTCGCGCAGGTAGGCCCGGCGCGCGAAGAACGCGTCCGCCTCGGGGCCCGTCACCGGTTCGTCGAGGATCTCTTCCAGGATCTGCTCCGGCGGCTCCCCGTCGCGTGGCACCCGCAACGAGATGAGCCCCATGCCGATACCCGTGATGCCCTGCTCGGTGAACCAGTCCAGCCACGCACCGCCGCGTCGCGTGGCCTGCTCGGGCTCCTCACCGGCGTCGGCGAGCCACAGCGAGACGTAACTGACCGGGTCGGCCAGTTCACGCTGCACCACCCAGGCGTGCAGGCCGGTGCCGTCCAGCCACTCCTGCACCCGCGGGCGCCAATCCTGGCCCCGGACAATCCAGTTGGCCATGACATGCGCGGTGCCGCCGGGGTTCAGGTAGTCGGCGATCTGACCGATGATGCTGCGGCACAAACCGTCTCCGGCCACCCCGGAGTCACGGTAGATGTAGTCCTGCCCGCCTGCGCTCACCACGAACGGCGGGTTGGACACGATCAGGTCGAACCGCTCCCCCGCGACCGGCTCGAAGAGACTGCCGTGGCGCAGATCCCATGACATGGCGTTCAGCCGGGCTGTCGCCGCGGCCAGCGTCAGCGCCCGCGCATTGGTGTCGGTGGCGACGATCTCGGCACAGTGCCCGTCCAGGTGCAGGGCCTGAATACCGCAGCCGGTGCCCAGATCCAGTGCGCGCCGCACCGGCGTGCGCACCACGGCACGGGCCAAGGACAACGATGCGCCCCCGATGCCGAGCACATGATCGGAGTGGACCGGGCCGCTGCGCAGCGCGGCGTCCTGATCCGAGACGACCAGGAAGTCCCGTGCCCCGTCGCTGTGGGGACGGATGTCGAGCAGGGCGCGCACGCTCTGGCCGGTGTCCTCCAGCACGCCCGCGGCGGTCAGGGCGGCCAGTCCGGTGGCGGGAAACGCCGTCGCGACCCGCTGCGGGCTCTCGTCGGCGCCGAGCAGGAACAGCCGCACCAAGGTGGCCAGCGGGCCGCCGTCGGCGTCGCAGGCGCGCAATGCGGGCCACCACACGCCCCTGCCCATGGCGGCGTGTGCGTCGGCGCCGAGCAGTTCGGCCACGCCGTCCACGGTGTACCCGGCGGCACGCAGGTCCTCGCCGAGCGCGTCGATCGGTTCGGGGGTCACAAGGCCTCGATGAGCTCCGGGCCGTTGTTGCGGACGCTGTTCACCAGTCGGGACACCTCGCGGATCTCGATGCGGTCCAGATCCCCGTGCCCCCTCAGCAGTCCCTCGTCGATGGGTGCGTCGGGGTCCAGCCAGCGGTCCCAGTCCGCCGCGCTGACGGTCAGCGGCATCCGGTCGTGGATGTCAGAGAGGTGGGCGGCCGCATCCGTGGTGATGATGGTGCAGCTGAGGAGGGGGGTGCTGTCTTTTGGTGCGTCTTTCGGCCGCCACGTGGACCACAGGCCGGCCATGAACAGCGGTTCGCCGTCACCGGCGTACATGTAGAACGGCGTCTTGGCGGCCTTCTTACCCTCCTCGGCGGGTTCGGGCCGCCATTCGTACCAGCCGTCCATCGGCACCAGGCAGCGCTTGTTCTTCGCCGACCCCCGAAACGCCGGTGAGGTGGTCAGCGTCTTGGCGCGGGCATTGATCAGCAGCGGGCCCTTCTTGGTGTCGGGGCCGCCGTCCTCGCCGGTCTTGGCCCAGGGCGGGACCAGGCCCCAGCGCATGGAGCGCACGCGGCGGGTGGACTCGTCATCCGGTTCGGTATGCCGTTTGACCACGGTGCTCACGGTCGTGGTGGGTGCCACGTTGAAATTGGGGCCGCCCTCTTTGGACGTGTCGGCCCGCTCGTCCAACGCCTCGATTTTCGCGGCCAGCAACGCCGGGTCGGTGGTCACCGCAAATCGCCCACACATACCAGGCAGGATAGAGGGCGTGACTGACTGGGCGGCACCGTCGACATCGGAACCCGTGAACGCGACCGTGACCGTGCCCGGATCCAAGTCCCTGACCAATCGGGCCCTGATCCTGGCCGCCTTGGCCGACGGGACGTCCACCGTGAGCGGCGCGTTGCGCAGCCGCGACACCGACCTGATGATCGGCGCGTTGCAGGCGCTCGGACTGACCATCACCGGTGACACCGAGCTGACGGTCGCCGGGGCGGTCGCACCGGCACCGAGCACCCGCATCGACTGCGGGCTGGCCGGAACCGTCCTGCGGTTCGTCCCCGCGGTCGCGGCGCTGAGCACCGAGACGGTGATCTTCGACGGTGACGAGCAGGCGCGGGCCCGGCCGATCACCCCGCTGCTGAACGGACTGCGCGCTGTCGGGGTGCGCATCGACGGCGACGGGCTGCCGTTCGAGGTCCGCGGGCAGGGCGCCGCGGACGGCGGTGAGGTGCATATCGACGCATCGGGATCGTCACAGTTCGTCTCGGGCCTGTTGTTGGCCGGAGCAACCTTCCGCGACGGGCTGACCGTCGTGCACACCGGGGAGTCGGTGCCGTCCGCGCCACATGTCCGGATGACGGTGTCGATGCTGCGCGATGCCGGTGTGGCCGTGGACGATTCCCGGCCAAACCGCTGGCGGGTGGAGCCCGGACCGGTCGCCGCGCGGCACTGGGAGATCGAACCCGACCTGTCCAACGCCGTGCCGTTCCTGGCCGCGGCCGCCGTCACCGGCGGAACGGTGCGGATCAGTCGGTGGCCGGCGCTGAGCATCCAACCGGCAGACGTCATCCTTGGCCTGCTCGAACTCTTGGATGTCGTTGCCGTGCAGAAGGATTCGTACCTCGAGGTCCAGGGTGCGGCGTCCTATCAGGGCATCGACGTCGATCTACACGATGTCGGCGAACTGGCGCCCTCGATCGCCGCGCTCGCCGCCCTGGCCGAAGAAGGGTCGGTGTCCACGCTGCGGGGCATCGCCCATCTGCGCGGACACGAGACCGACCGGCTGGCCGCATTGACCACCGAGATCAACGGCCTGGGAGGCCGATGCGTGGAAACCGCCGATGGTTTGGAGATCACGGCCGTCCCGCTGCACGGCGGAACCTGGCGCTCCTACGCCGATCACCGGATGGCGACCGCGGGCGCCATCATCGGGTTGCGGGTACCGGGCGTGACGGTCGAGGACATCGGCACCACCGCCAAGACCCTGCCGGACTTCCCCGGTATGTGGACCGAAATGCTGCTGGACGACCAGGAATAGCGTGAGAGCGGCCGAATACGACGAGTCCGATGTGCGGGTGCGCCCGGGCAAGGGCTCGCGGCCGCGCACCAAGAACCGTCCCGAACATGCCGACGCCGCGGAGGCCATGGTCGTCACCGTGGACCGCGGCCGCTGGGGTTGCGCGCTGGACGGTGACCCGGACCGGCATGTGACCGCCATGCGGGCCAGGGAGCTGGGCCGCACCCCGATCGTCGTCGGCGACGAGGTCGGGATCGTCGGCGACCGGTCCGGCCGGGCGGACACCCTGGCGCGCATCGTGCGCCGTTCGGAACGACGAACGGTGTTGCGCCGCACCGCCGATGACACCGATCCGACCGAGCGGGTGGTCGTTGCCAACGCCGATCAACTGCTGGTGGTGGTGGCCCTGGCCGATCCGCCGCCCCGGACCGGCTTCGTGGAGCGGGCCCTGATCGCCGCCTACGCGGGTGGGCTCGAACCGATCCTGTGCCTGACCAAGTCGGATCTCGCGCCGCCGGAACCCTTCGCCGCGCAGTTCAGCGATCTGGACCTGACCGTGCTGACCGCCGGCCGCGACGATCCGTTGGATGTGGTGGCACCGATGCTGACGGGCAAGGTGACGGTGCTGCTCGGCCATTCCGGGGTCGGGAAGTCGACGTTGGTGAATCGCCTTGTGCCGGAAGCGGAACGCGCCACTGGTTCGGTGACCGGGGTAGGCAAGGGCCGGCACACGTCGACGCAGTCCATCGCCTTGCCGCTGCGCGAGTCGGGGTGGGTGATCGACACCCCCGGCGTGCGGTCGTTCGGACTGGCCCACATCGCGCCCAACGACGTGGTGCAGTCGTTCTCCGACCTGGCCGAGGCCGTCGAGGACTGCCCGCGCGGGTGCGGGCACATGGGCCCGCCCGCCGACCCGGAGTGCGCACTCGACGAACTCACCGGTGCGGCCGCGGCACGGGTGGCCGCGGCCCGCCGGCTGCTGGCGACGCTGAACGAGCCCGCGTACTGAGTTACGCGGCGCGCTTGTCCTGACGCCAGCCCCGCACAGTCGCGATCGCGGTCTTGAGGCCACGCCGCTTTCCGGTTTCGGGATCGGCGACCCCGTAACCCTCGAGCTCGGTGAACATCCGCTCGCTACGGGTCTCCGGTGCGTTGTCGGCGGTGTCGCGCAGGTACTTGTTCGGCAGCGACAGCTTGGCGATGGTCCGCCAGGTCTTGCCGTACTGCACCAGGAACGAACCCGTGGTGTAGGGCAGGTCGTACTTGTCGCACACCTGCTGCACCCGCAGGGACACCTCGTAGAGCCGGTTGCTCGGCAGATCCGGGTACAGATGGTGCTCGATCTGGTGGCACAGGTTGCCGCTCATGAAGCGCAGCACCGGACCGTTCTTGAAGTTCGCACTACCGAGCATCTGGCGCAGGTACCACTCGCCGCGGGTCTCCCCGATCATGTCGGTCTTGGTGAACTTCTCCGCGCCATCCGGGAAATGACCGCAGAAGATCACGGCGTTGGCCCAGACGTTGCGGATCACGTTGGCCCAGAAGTTGGCCTTCGCCGTCGACTTGAAGGTCGCGGCCGGCGAGAGCGACGTCAGTGCCGGGAAGGCCACGTAGTCCTTGAACAGCTGATGCCCGATCTTGGCGCCGACCTCACGCAGGCGCACCATGGTGGCCTTACGGTCATCACGGCCCTTAGCGATCTTGCCCAGCTCCAGATGCTGCAGCCCGATACCCCACTCGAACAGCATCGCGAGCACGGTGTTGTACAGCACGTTGAACAGGTTGAACGGCTTCCACCGCTGATCCCGGGTGACGCGCAGCAGGCCGTAGCCCACGTCGTCGTCCATGCCCAGGATGTTGGTGTACTTGTGATGCATGAAGTTGTGCGTGAACCGCCAGTGTTTGGACGCACCGTTCATGTCCCACTCCCACGACGAGGAGTGAATCTCGGGATCGTTCATCCAATCCCACTGGCCGTGCAGGACGTTGTGGCCGATCTCCATGTTCTCGATGATCTTGGCCACGCCGAGCGCGGTGGTACCGGCCCACCAGGCCGACCGGCGCGAGCTGGCCGCGAGCACGAGGCGGGCGCTCACCTCAAGGGCGCGCTGCGCAGCAATGGTGCGGCGGATGTAGCGCGCGTCGCGCTCACCGCGGGAGTACTCGATGTCCTGGCGGATCGCGTCGAGTTCGACGGCGAGGCTTTCGATATCGGCGTCGGTCAAGTGCGCAAACGCCGGTACATCTGTAATA
>JAHFVC010000331.1 GCA_023264765.1 Mycobacterium sp.
AACGGCCAGATGAAACCACGAGCTCAACGGCATCAGCCTTGAACTCATCGGAATAGGTAGGTCGAGCAGACATGAGCACAATCCTTTCAAACTGTGTCTCACATCAGTAGTACACCTCAATGTCGTGACTACCGTTGTGGACGTGCCCGACGTGTCGATGAGTCCCAAGCGGTACCGCGCCATCTACGAGATGGCCCGCAAGGCGATGCGGGCGGTGGAGTGATGGCCCGCCCGCCGCTGTCGAAGGACACCCGGCTGTGTATCTCGCTGGCCGCGCGCCCGAGCAACATCGGCACCCGGTTCCACAATCATCTCTACGAAGAACTCGGCCTGGACTACCTCTACAAGGCCTTCACCACAACCGATATCGCCGCGGCGATCGGCGGGGTGCGCGCCCTGGGCATCCGGGGCTGCTCGGTGTCCATGCCGTTCAAATCCGACGTCATGGCGCTCGTCGACGAGGTCGAGCCGTCGGCCCGCGTCATCGAATCGGTCAACACCATCGTCAACGACGACGGGTACCTACGCGCCTCAAACACCGATTTCCTTGCGGTGCAACAGCTCATCGCGTCCAACCAACTGGACCCCGACGGCACCGTCGTCGTCAAAGGGAGCGGCGGAATGGCGAGCGCGGTCGCCAGTGCCTTCCGGGACAGCGGCTTTGGCTCGGGTGTGATTGTCGCGCGCAACGCCGAAACGGGCCGGACACTGGCCGATAGGCTGGGCTATGACTACGCGTCCGAGCTCGGCTCGCTGCGTGCGGCCGTCCTGGTGAACGTCACGCCGATCGGCATGTCGGGTGGGCCCGAGGAGGCGCAGCAGGCCTTCGACGATGACGCGATCGCCAAGGCGGACACGGTGTTCGACGTGGTCGCGCTGCCCTCGGAGACACCACTGATCACCGCGGCGCGGGCGGCGGGGATCGCAGTGATCACCGGTGCCGAGGTGATCGCGCTGCAGGCGGCCGAACAGTTCGAACGCTATACCGGGGTGCGCCCGTCTGCGGAGCAGATCGCCGAGGCCTCGGCGGTGTCCCGCGCCTAGGGCGCGTTGACCACGACGATCGGCCGCCGCACCCGTTCGAGCATGTGCCCGGTGAAGCCGGCGTACATCAGCCGGCCCTGGACGAACCAGTTGATCGAGGAGTGCACCGCGGCTGCTGTCGGCGGTGCGTCGGCGGGCAGCGCGATCTCGAACGGGAAGGTCACGGGTACGCCGGCGCGGAGTTGAATTTTCTTGCCCAACTGAACAATTCGACCATCGAGCTGGGTGCCCGGGCCGGGTGTGCGGGTCAGTGGATGAGACTCCCGATCACGCTGCCACGAGACGGCGAAATCGCCGTCGGGCAGGTCCATCGTGGGGGTCAGGGTGGCCTGGCCGATGATGGACTCCCCGGCCCGCTGGACGGGCGTCGTCAGCGTGATGTCGATGAGCGTCTCGGCGGCTCCGGAAACCACCTCCATAGGCTCGACGTAGGCCTCGACATCGGCGGTACCGATGAGCACGGTGAACTCACCGCGTGCATCGACGTCGCGGCCGCCGCGGTCGACGGTGAGCCGGCATTCCCAGCGGGCGATCGACGGTGAGGATGCCGGAGCCCAGGACGGGATGCGGAATGTCGATGAGGCGCCGGTGAATTGGCCGGTGGCGATCGGGATGTCTTCGACGATGACGCTCACCCAGTCGTCGGTGTCGCGGTCGCCGCCGTAGCTGGTGCCGACCTGGCCTGCGGTCCAGATGGTGTCGTTACCGGCGGCCACCGCCGAATCGACTCGGCCGGCCCAGTGGTAGTTGTAGAAGTTGGTGTAACCCCAGTCCAGGCGCGCGGACCGGACTTTGTCTAGTGGCTTGTCGGTGGTGACGGTCGCTTGGACCGTCTGTCGCGGCGTGACGATGCCCGGTGACACGACGACGGACGTGCCGCCGGAGCGGCTGAACAATCCCACTACGTCTCGTACCACTTCTTGTTCTTGTACTTCGCCCGGTTGGCGGCGTACTCCTCGGGGTGGTTCTTCTTCTGATACGCGCGAGCCGGCCAGAAGAGCACCCAGAGCACCGGATAGACGGTCACGTAGAACAGCACGTGGAACGCGGCCCCGACGAGCACGGCGAACACCCAGGCCGGCCAGATGATGATCAGGCAGAACTGGATGAACTGCTTGAGCACCACCGGGTAGCCCTCGGCCATGGACAGGAGGTACCTCGGGCTCATCACCTTCAGGTACTGCTGGACCTTGGAGGTCTCTGCTTCGGCCTCGGCCTGCGCCGCACTGATGTCGCGGCCGCGTTCCTCGCGGGTCTGGCCGCGCTGCGGGGCAGGTGGTTCGTGCGGTGCGGGCTGCGTCATGGGGTGATCGTAGTTTGCTCGTCAATAGCTGACGTGGCATCCATCAAGGGGCCCATGTCGTCCTCGGTGCCCTCGGCGTTGAGTTGCAGGACGTAGAGGTCCTCGCCGGCGGGGATGAGGACCGTCTTCTGGGCGATCAGCAACTTCTGCCCGTCCCGGACGTATGTGCCGCCGACCTGTACGGCGTCGAAGCCGCCCAGCTTGCCGGTCTGTCCGTCGTTGCCGCCCTCGTATTCGGGCAGGTTCTTCAGCTCGTTCGGTGCGTACTCGACGATCTTTGCTGAATCCGCTCCGGTCAGCTTGGACATGATGGCGGTGATGCTCGGGGGAACGGCCCCGGCCGGCGGTCCCGCGAGCACGATCTGGCCCCAGGCGAAATCCGGTGTCTTCGCGCCGGCATCCGTCCAGCCCTCCGGGATCGGAAGGTTCAGGGTGGGGGTGCCCGGATCGCCGCGCTTGACCGGGGTTTGGGCGATCTTCTCGTCCTTGATGTAGTCGGCGATCGTGTAGTTCGGACCGCTGGCACTGGCCTTCGGCGTGGGCGCAGCACTCGGAGAGGTGCTCGTGCTCGACGTCGCGGAGGTCGCCGATGTGCTGGCGCTCTCCTTCGACGTGTTCTCGGTCTTGGTGTCCGATCCGCCACATCCGGCCAGGGCGAGCCCCAGCACGGTGGCGGCCGCCGCGAGGCCGAGGGCCGGCCGTCGGGCGCTGATCTGTCGTGTCATGCGTGCTCCTGTGGGGTGGCGCCGTCTGCTGGGGAGATGCTGTTAGAAACCTATGTCACTCGGCGTGAATCGGTCGGTGACGTTACCGGTCAGCGCGTCGTCGTAGGGGTTGATCGCCAGAGGTTGCGGGTCGAAGGGCAGTTTGTCGAACTCGACCCAGATGACGCTGGGGCTGGTGGTGAGTTCGAAGTAATAGACGCGGTGGGTGAGGTCGCTGACCGTCCGGTACTCGGTGTTGTACACCCCGAAATCGCCGTACGGAGCGCCGAACGGCACCGACACGTTCCGCATGATCGCCATGACGCCGGCCACCGCCTGGCGCGAGGTGGTGGGTTCGGGGAGCAGCGCCTGGTAGTAGGCGGCGCGCTGGAATCTGTCGACGGGATTCACGTTGCCGGGTAACGGGAGATCCCTGCTGGGATGAGAGAAGTCGTGTTCGGCCAGCAGCGCCAATTGTTCGTCGTAGGTCGGGTCGTTGGTCATGAGGGTGAACTGCGCTCCGTGATGGACGACGAGCTCACCCGCGGCCAGTTCGAGGATGGCCGAATCGCCGGAGGCGTCCTCGATCGCCAGATGCAGGGTGGCTTCCCGGCCGCGGGCGCCGACCATCACCAACTGCACGTCGTTCATGAGTGCCAGCGCCTCTTCGACGGTGGCGGCCTGATCCAGCAGATATTGGGCCCACAATCCGGTGTGCAGACCGGGCCGGCTGGGGTCGCGCGGACCGGTGTCGGTGGACTTCAGGTACAGCGCGTGCACACCGAGGCCGCGCTCGTTGAGGCCGTCTACGGTGCCCAGCCCGTACACGCTGGTGATGAGGCTGTTGTAGCGGCTGGTCCAGCGCAGCGGGTTCTCGGCCACCACCACGTGGTCGAGCAGCTTCCCGCCGTCGCGCTCGCGGCCGGCGCCGAACGCGATGAGCAGCGGTTCGGTCGATTCCGGCCAATCCATGCTGCGGCCGGTCAGTTTGGCGAGTTGATTACTGTTCCAGAAGACCCGGGTGCACATGAGGATGTGGTATCACAGCGGCGTGCGCACGATGGTGGTTTGCCTTCTCGTCGCTTCGGGCGTGACGGCGTGCGGGACCTCCGCGGACGTCACCCCGTCGACGCCGGCTGAGACGGACACCGCGGTCGTGGCGGTGAATCCCGCTGCCGTTACGCGGGCCCGCAGTGGTCTGCCGCCCGGATACGAGGTGGCCGATCTCGCCGAACACGCTGCACCCGCGACCTTTTGGGGTTTCAAGCCGGGATGGGCGGCCACTCCGGAGCAGTGCGGGGCACTGGTCGATCCGGGTGCGGGCGCGCCGGTGCGCGGCTGGTCGGCGTCCGGACCCGGCGGCATCATCTACGCCGTCGTCGCCGGACCGGGCGCCACAGAGGCGTCGCCCGACGGCTGCGCGACGTGGTCCCTTGCCGGCGGTCACTCCGGTGCCACGGTGACCGAGGTGCCGACCCCCGCCAGTTCTGGGTCGCCGACGGTGGCGATGAGCGCGGTGACCACCACGACCGTCGAGAGTGGCACCCAGACCCGGCTGCACGCCGACACCGTCACCGCGTATCTGCGCGGCACCTATATCGCGTCGGTCACCGTGGTCACCGACCCAGGATCCGTGCAGCAGCCGCTCCCACCGGATATCGCGCCAAGCCTGCTGGCGCAGGTGGTTTCGGCAGTCGCGGGATGAGGACCGGTAGATTGGCGGCGATGCTCACCCCACGAGTGGCCGCCCTCGTGGCCTGCGCCGCCGCCCTCGCCGCCTGCTCGAGTGCCGGCCACGGGCCGGCCGACATCGCCCGCGTCGCCGACGTCAAGACGCAGTTCGGGCCGGAGTTCCAGGTGAAGACCGTGGCGCCCACCGGCGTGGACCCCAAGCTGCTGTCGGGGCAGCCAATGCCCGCCGGGGTGAAGGTGGATCCGCCGGATTGCGCCAAGTTCGCCAACGGGATCACCGTGCCGCCCGGGCTGCAGGGCAACATGGCGGCCACCACCGCCGAGGGCAACGGCAACCGATTCATCGCCATCGCGGTGGAGACCTCGGAGCCCATTCCGATGACCGATCCCGGACCGGGCTGCCAGAAGGTGGGCTACGACGGTCAGGGTGTCCGCGGTCAGATCGAGGTGGTTGAATCGCCGAAGATCGACGGGGCCCAGGTGCTCGGCACGCACCGGGTGGTGCAGACGGCGGTGCCGGGAGGTCCGCCGCGCATCGGCGAATTGTTCAACTACGTGGCGAGTTTCGACACTTTCCTGGTGGTCGTGACGGCCAACCCGCTGGTGCTGCCGGACAAACCGCCGGTAGCGGTGGACACCCAGAAGGCCAGGGACCTGTTGGTTGCCGCGGTCGCGGCGGTGCGTGGCTGACGGTCAGCGCACATCGCGGGGGCGGAACTGGATGCTGATCCTCGGACCGATCGGCCGCGCCGTCTTGGGGACGGCGTGTTCCCAGGTGCGCTGACACGATCCACCCATCACCAACAGGTCACCGTGGGCCTGCGGAAGGCGCAGGCTGCGTCCGCCGTTGCGGGGCCGCATCGCGAAAACCCTTCGCGCGCCGAGGCTGACGATGGCCACCATCGTGTCGTCGGTGCTGCTGCGGCCGATGGTGTCGCCGTGCCAGGCGACGCTGTCGTCTCCGTCGCGGTAGAGACACAGCCCCGCCGAGGTGAACCGTTCACCGAGTTCGCCGGCATAGATGTCGTTGAGGCGCACCCGTAACCGGGCAATACCCGGGTGCGGCGCGGTGTCGGTGGTCAGATCGTGGAAGCTGACCAGCCGCGGCACGTCGAGCACCCGGTCATACATCTGCCGGCGCTCGGCTCGCCACGGGATGGCCGCCAGCAACTCGTCAAACAACGTATCGTCACCGCCCAGCCAGCCCGCCCGGACGTCGATCCACGCACCGTCGCCCAGATAGCGACGCTCCGAGTGGTCGAAGAGCGACCCCTGAACGGCCAGAGACACGACCCGATGCTATCGCACATGCGTTCGATTTCAGAGCTTGGCCGCGCCCGGCCCCTGCTCGGAGAGCATGTCTCCAGGGTTGGACAGCATGCACGTCTTCAAGCTGAGGCAACCGCACCCGATGCAACCGGCCAGGTTGTCGCGCAAGCGCTCCAGGTGCACGATGCGGTCGTCGAGGTCCTGGCGCCAGCCGGCCGACAGCTTGGCCCAGTCCTTACTGGTGGGCACACGGTCGGTCGGTAGCGAGGACAGGGCGTCGCGGATGCGCGCCAGGGGGATGCCGAGGCGCTGCGACATCCGGATGAACGCCACCCGGCGCAGCGTCTCGCGCGGATAGCGACGCTGGTTGCCCGAGGTGCGCCGGGAAGCGATCAGTCCCTCGCGCTCGTAGAAGTGCAACGCCGAGACCGCCACACCACTGCGGTGTGACATCTCACCCGGCGTCAGCTCCTGGGACTCCATACACCTCAACCATAGTTGAGTTAACGTTGCCGGTGTGGAAACAGCTCGGGTATTGGGGTGCGATTCGGAAGTCGGGACACTGCGGGTCGCCATCCTGCACCGTCCCGGCGCCGAACTGCAGCGCCTGACCCCGCGCAACAACGACAGCCTGCTGTTCGACGGATTGCCGTGGGTGGCCAAGGCGCAGGAGGAGCACGACGCGTTCGCCGCGGTGCTGGCCTCCCGCGGTGTCGAGGTGTTGCTGCTGGCCGATCTTCTCACCGAGGCCCTGGCCTCCGGCGCGGCCCGGATGCACGGCATCTCCGCGGCGGTCGATGCGCGACGGCTGGGTGTTCCTCTGGCTCAAGAACTTTCGACCTATCTTCGGACCCTGGATGCCGCCACGCTGGCGCATGTGCTGATCGCCGGGATGACCTTCACCGAATTGCCCTTCGCCGGCAGTGAGTTGTCCTTGGTGCGCCGCATGCACCACGGCGCCGACTTCGTCATCGACCCGCTGCCCAACCTGATGTTCACCAGGGACTCGTCCTTCTGGATCGGCCCACGGATGGCCATCACCTCGCTGGCGCTGCCGGCCAGGTCCCGGGAATCGTCGCTGACCGACCTGATCTATGCCCACCACCCGCGCTTTCTGCGCGTGCGGCGCGCCTACGAATCACGTTCGGCACCTGTCGAAGGCGGCGACGTGCTGCTACTGCGGCCGGGCGTGGTGGCCGTCGGGGTGGGGGAGCGCACCACACCAGCCGGAGCGGAAGCATTGGCGCGCAGCCTCTTCGAGGACGATCTGGCGCACACCGTGCTGGTGGTGCCCATCGCCCAGCAGCGCGCCCAGATGCACCTGGACACGGTGTGCACCATGGTCGACACCGACGCGGTGGTGATGTACCCGAACATCGTCGACTCGCTGTCGGCGTTCACCATGCGCCGCACACCCGGCGGCGGCGTGCAGATCGACGACGAGCTGCCCTTCGTCACGGCGGCGGCCGCGGCCATGGAGATC
>JAHFVC010000332.1 GCA_023264765.1 Mycobacterium sp.
GAGCAGCACGCTCAGGGATACGAACACGTCGAAGACGCGCTTCTGCAGCTTCTTGGTGCCGCTGTACTGCGGGCGCTCCAGGTGGATCAACGGCAAGCCGGCCACCGGCCGCATCGTCAACCGGGGACCCGCGATGTCGACCATGCCCGGGGACACCACCAGGTCGACGCCGAGTCGGTCCATGTCCCAGGACAATTCCCGCACGCCGGCCGGGCCGAGGTGGTCGGTGGTGGTCAAGGCCACGGTGTCGGCGCCGGTGGCGGCCAGTGCGGCCTCGACGCTGTGTTCGTCACCCAGCACCGGGAGCGTCCCGACACCGGGGATCTCGATGCTCTTGCCCGGGTGCGGGCCCGTCAGGCACACCCCGACCACCGAGTAGCCGTAGTCCCGTGCGCGCGAGAGTGACTGCACGAGGCTGTGCACCGCCGTCGGGCTGCCGACCGCGAGCACCGAGTTCACGCAGCGCCCGCCCTTGCGGTACCAACTCAGCACCCGGCGCGCCGAACTCCGGCTGATCATCAACAGCACCAGGCCGAGGGGGAAGGCCACCGCGAGGTACCCGCGGGCGTATTCCGGACGGAAGATCATCACGGTGACGGCGACGACGCCAATGGTCGACATGGTTGCCGACAGCACGCGGCGGTACTCTTCGGTTCCGGCGCCGACGATGCGCGGCGACCGGGTTCCGTAGGCCGCCAGCATGCCCAGCCACATCAAACCGAAGATGACTGACAGCAACCCGAAGTATTTGGTGAGTGGATCGAATTGGGTGACGGGCCGGCCCAGCCGGACCATCTGCGCGCACGCCATGGCCGCGCCGACGACGAAGATATCCGAGATCATCAGCCCGAGGACGTAGCGGCGTTGCCACGCCAGTCCCTGGGTGCGGTCGGCGACAGCTACCAGAGGCGCTTGCCCCGCGATTCCTTCTCGAGATGTAGCAAACTCGTCGAGCGCACTCGTATCACTAGAAACTAGTGCCACCGCTGATTCCCTCTCATCGTGGGGCCGAGCCCGCGAGAATTTACACATTACACGCGTTTCGGACCGGCGGAGCATCTTCGCAAAGGTTTGCTGGCCACTGCTGCCGCGGCGCGACATTTGCGTACCCATCCGCAATCGCGCCAATTGGAACCTAGCAAGAACAAGCTGGACTGAGGCTCATCTTTACCACACACAGAATGTTCTGCAACCGCAACGTGAATGCCGGTTGCCACAAACCCGCGTTCAGAGCAATTCGCCGCACGAACTGTGGAGTTTCTGGGAATCGTTCGAGAACTCCGCGTTCACCTCGCTGAATACCCGCGCACCGGTCAGCGGATCGCGCCGCACCCGTTCTGTACCGGGGCGCCGGCGAAGCGCTGCGCCAGCCAATCGACCTGGCCGGCGTAATCCAGATCACCGTGGCCCTTGTCGGGCTGGAAGTCCGCCGTCACCACGCCACCGAGGGCGCAGGCCCGCCGCATCGCCGCTTCGGTCCAGCCCGGGGCGATGTATTCGTCCTTGCCCCCGTAGACCACCGACATCGGCGCGGACAGCCTCTGCTGGGGCAGGGCCCAGCCGGCGAGGTAATTGCGCAACCGGTCCGCGGCCTGCGGCGTCTGGGGCATCACGTCGCCCGGCTGCAGTTGATTGATGACCGATTCCCGGTCGTGAACCTTGTCGCCGCTGCAGGCGGTCAGCACGTCCCATTTCTCGGCGGCGATGCCGCGGCGGTAGTCGTCGCGGTTGATGTCGGGGTGCAGACGCGCCATGGATTCGACGATCACCACCAGCGTCGGCATCTGCTCGCGGGTCAGCTTCTCCTGCAGCGCCAGGTCGACCAGGCCGGCGGCGTCCGCGGCCGCCGCCAGCGCCACGACGCCGACGGGACGCATCTCCGGTGCATAGGTGGCGGCCTGCTCCCCCGCCGCCCAGGCCGCACCGCCGCCCTGCGAACCGCCGAGCACGGCCCAGCGCTCCGAAACGCCGTCGAACGTGTGCCGTAGCGCCCGCACGGAGTCGATGAGGTTGAGCCCGGCCGTGCGTGCGTCGAGGTACGGGTGGATCCCCGCGAAGCCCAGACCCTGGTAATCGGCCATCGTCACGGCGTAACCGGCGGCCACCAGATTGGTCACCCAGGTGACCGCGCCCAGCAGGGAGGGCGACAGGGACGGTCCGCAGGGCTCGTCGATGCCCAGCGTGCCGTGCCCGTAGGCGATCACGGGCCAGCCACCGGGCGGCGGGGTGCCACCGGGGGTGAAGACCGCGCCGGACACCTCGGTGGGGGCGCCGGTGTCACCTTCGGTGGAGCGGTAGACCACCCGCGCCGCGCGGATCGGCGGCCCGGTGAGGCGACGGCTGAACGCGGGCATGGTCACGGCGCTGACCAGCGTGCCCGGCCCGGACCCGCTGAGGTCAGCCGATGCGATGGGTTGCGGGTCTTCGGTGTCCGATGTGATTCCGAGCAACTGCCGCACCGGCGGGGACACCGCCACCACCAGTCCCGCGGTCAACACGACGACGGCGGCGATCACCGCGGCCCATATCCATTTTCGGCGCGTCAACGTTTCCGGAATCTCTTCGCCAGATCGAGCCCCGGCTTCTCGACCAAGTAATACGAGACGGTGGCGATCAGCAGGGTCACGACGCTGACGACGGCCATGTTGCGCAGCATGCCGCCCCAGCTGTCACCGGCAGCCAAGTTGTACCGGCCCAGCAGCAGCAGCATCGGGTAGTGCCACAGGTACACCGACATGGAGATGAGCCCGACGAAGTAGAACGGCTTGGCATCGATCCACCGGGCCAGTCTCGACGGGGCACCCCAGGACAGCGGCAGGATGACCATCACGATGAACAGCGCGGACACGATTCCCAGGACGCCGTAGCCGAACGGGCTCAGATCCTTGACCAGTTTGAGCGTCAGCACCCCGAACACCGGGATGCCCAGGATCGCGGCGCGATGGATCCACTTGGCCGCCCGCTCGCCGATGACCGCCTGCTCGATCGCGACGAACAGGATGGCCGCGAGCATGCCGTACGCGAACAGGTCGGCGTTGGTCAGGAAGCTGCGACTGAACACCGCAGCCAGGTTCGGACCCCAGTTCTGCAACCAGATGTCCGGCATGTACTTACCGCCGTCGGGCGTGAAGTTGTGCACGTTGACGTGGGCATAGACCCACGGGGTCAGGGCCCGGCCGATGTAGGCGATCACCAGCAGGATCGCCGGGGCCACCAACGCCAGTTTCAGCGGAGCCATCTTCGACCGCCTGCGCAACGCGAACATCAGCAGACCCAGCAGCGGCAGCGACAGGTAGAACGCGATCTCCAGCGTCAACGACCAGGACGGGTTGATACCGGTCTGCACGTAGTCGGGGATGTAGGTCTGCACCAATGTCAGGTTGGCCAGCAGCTTGCCAGGATCGGTGATCATCCCGGTGCCGTGCTGCGAGCCGGGCAGCTGGGTCGTCGGGTTGTCGATGTACACCGCGCGGAACACGAAGTTGGCCACCAGGAAGATCACGAGGTAGCCCGGGAAGACCCGGAACACCCGGTGCAGGAAATACGTTCGGGTATCGGGCATCTCCCCGCCCGGCTTGGTCAGCCTGCGCACATAGGGCAGGAACAGCAGGAACCCGCTGAGCACGAAGAACAGGATCAGCGCCAGCCCGAGCACGTCCAGGAATGCCTTGTGGTGGGTGACGGGGGTGTAGAACTCGCCGACGTGACCGACGACGACCGCCAGGCAGCCCAGTCCGCGGATGCCGTCGAGTCCGACGACGCGTCGCTGCGTCGGTGAACTCGCGATCACCTGGGATTCGGGCTGGGACTGGCTGGGCAGCTGCGCCTCTGCCTTTTCGCTCGTCATTCAGCGCCCCGTCATTCAGGCAAGGTCAACTGGGGCACTTTTCGGATGGACGGGCCACCCTCGATCGTGCAGGTGCTGGCCGGTGGATCTCCCCTGAACCTCTGCTGAATCCAGTCCAGCGCCTCGGTCGGGTCGAAGTCGCCGTGGCCACGGCCGACCGCGACGAAGGAGGCGACGATGCTGCCCATGTCGCAGGCGCGCTGCACCGCCGCGTCGGTCCAGGCTGTCGGGATCAGCTGATCCTGGTCGCCCTGGAGCACCAGGAACGGCACGCTCGCCGGCGTCCTGGGCAGCCCGCTCATCTGGATCAGGTAGTTACGCAATCGATCGGCGGCGGCATCGTCGACCGGCCGCAGGTCACCCGGCGGCAGTGCGCCGGCCACCTCGAGACGCTTCTCGCTCGAATCCGCCGAACACCCCGTCAGCAGCGACCAGTTCGCCTGGGCTCCGCCGCGACGGTAGTCGTCCAGTTTGAAATCGGGATGTTCGGTTTTGAGCGTCGTCAACAAGAGCGCCATCGCGACCACCTGGGGCGGGGTCAGCGCGTCGGTCATCGCCAGGTCCGCCAGGCCTGCGATGTCGGCAGCCGGCGACACGCTGACCGAGCCGACCAAGTTGAGGTCCGGGCTGGAGTACGTGCTGTTGAGCTCGTTGGCGGCCCAGGACGCCTGGCCACCCTGCGACACCCCGAACGCCACCCACTTGTCCGAGGCGTCCGGCAGCAGTTTGCGGGTGGCACGCGCTGCGTCGATCATGTTGTAGCCCTCGGTCGTGGCGTCGAGGTAGGGGTGGTAGCCCGTATTGGAGCCCAGCCCTTGGTAGTCGGGCACGACCATGACATAGCCGAGCAGCAACAGCGCGCGGATCGCGTCGGCCGCACCGGACAACGTCGGAGACAGCGACGGCGCGCAGTCGGACTGGATACCGACCGTGCCGTGCCCGTAGACGATGACGGGCCAGCCGCCCTCGGGCGCGTGGCCGAGCGGCTCGAAGACGCTGCCGGTGACGGTCTGGAGGCTGCCGTCGATGCCAGAGGTGGACACGTAGCTGATCCGTGCCGTCACCTCGGCGGCCCTGGTGATCCGGCGGTCGACGACGGGCAGCGTGACCGCACTGCGCAGGGTTCCGGGTCCCTGCCCGGAATAGTCCGCAGGCAGCGGGAGCTCGTGCTCGGCCGGCGACGTCGCGGGCGCCTCGGCGGCCTTGCTGCCGCTACAGCCGGTCAACACCACCATCAAGGCGAGCACGCTTGCCGTCAAGGCACGCGCAGCGGTCCTCGCAGATTTCACAAAGCTCCTACGTATTCCGTTGCGTCGCGAGCTTGACAATGTAATCGAGCTGCGAGCGGCTTGCCACGGTGCCCCGACCGATCTCGACCGCCAGCATGATCAAGACGCTGAGGGCGAATCCGACCCCCGCACCGATCGCCAAGGGCGGCAGCACCGGAGTCGGGACCAATTGTGCCGTTTTGGCGACGCCCACCGGCAACAATTCGATAAGTGGGCCCTTGTATTGGATGTCGTCGTTGAACTTGGACTCGTACCAATCCAATTCCTTGGACAACGCCACCAGATTGCTCCCGACGGCGTTCGCCTCCTTGATCGCGACATCCGGGTTCTCGTTCGTGACGGTGATGCGCAGCAGAACCGAGGCCGCCCGGCCCCGCAGATCGGCCCCGCCCGGCGTCCACTCCGCCGTGACCCGCGAGGCAAGATCCTCCGGGCTCTCCGACGAGTTGAGCGACTCCACCGCCCGTTGGGCGACCAATCGGGATTTCGCCAGCTCCACATAGCTCGGCATGCGCAGTTTCGCGCCCATGCCGCCGTAGTACAGCGCGAAGGTGCTGGGGTCGCCCGCCACCGAGGCGAAGGCCAGGGACGAGGCGCTGTAGTTGGCCGGCCGCTGCTCGACTGCCGCCACGGCGGCGCCTGCCGACAGCAGCGTGGCCAACAGGATCATCGGCCACACGCGTGCCAGCATCGACGCATAGTCGCGCAGCCGCGGGACATCGACGGGGGCCTTCACTTCGGCTGCTCGGTCTTCATCCAGTCCGCGCAGTTACTCGGTGGTGCCGGGACCCCCGACAGCCGATCGTTGAGCCAGCCCATGACGAACGCCTGGTCGAGGTCGGCGTGCCCCTTCCCCGGGTCCTTCTTGATCTCCACGTTGCTGCCCGCCGCACACGCCCGGTTCAGCGCCGTCTCGAACCAGGCCTGATTGACCAGGCCGTCCTGGGTTCCGTAGGCGACCACCAACGGGGTCTGGATGCGCTGACTGCTGGGGACTGCGCGTGCGGCGAGTTGTTCACGCAACCACACGACGTCCTCGTAGGTCTTGGGCTTCAGATCGGCGTTGGTCATGGTCCGCCACACCACACCGACCTGGTCGAAGTCCGTCGGGATGCAGTTGAGGATCAGATCCCAGTTGGCCGCGGTGACCCCGGACCGGAAGTCGTCCAGGTTCATATCCGGGTTGAACCATTTGAGCGACTGCAGGGCGTACACCATGGTGACCCGCTGCTCGTTGGTCAGCGTCTCGTTCCACGCTGCGTCCGCCAGACCCGACATGTCGGCCGCCGGTGCCATCGAGATGCTGCCCAGCAGGTTCAGGCCCTTGCCGTACTGCTCCGCTTCCTCGGCCGCGGCCCACACCGCCAGGCCGCCCGCGGAGTGCCCGTAGGTCATCCACTTGTCGCTGATGTCGGCGCCGACGCGACGCGCCGCGCGCACCGAGTCGATGATGTTGTAGCCGTAGGTTTTCGCGTCCAGGAACGGGTGGGCGTACCCCTTGACCCCGGAGCCCTGGAAATCGCTCGCGGTCACGGCGTAGCCGGCCTTGATGAACTGGTCCATCGACCAGGCCTGCTTGGGCAGGTTGGGGAAGAGGCTCGAGGCGCACTTGTACAACACGCCCTTGGTGCCCTGCCCGAAGCCGATGACGGGCCAGCCACCTTTGGGCGGCTTACCCGCCGGGATGGCCATCGACATGGACACCTGGGTGGGCGTCCCGTCGATCCCCGAGGTGGATCGGTACACCACCCGCATGTAGGTGGCGCCGTCCTCGTCGAGCAGTTCCGCGCCGCCCTTGATCGGCTCGACCGACACCAGCGACCCGGGTCCGTCGTCGGTCATGTCCGGGGGTGCCAGCTCCGGCTTGCCCTCGTAGGCCGGGGCGAATGTCTTGATCGCGGGCGCGGGCTGCGACTCTGCCTGGCGGGGCTGCTCCGACGAGCACGCGCTGACCGATCCGGCCACCACGAGCACGGTGAAGGCACCGGCCAGCACCGCCGTCACCCGTCCCAGGCCCAACGACTGCATCGGGATTACTCCGGTTGTCCCAGTTGAGCCCGGTGGCGGGACGAACGCGCCTCGTCGTCCGCCGGGACGGTCACCGGTGCATCGGTCGTGCGCTCGGCACGATCGCTCCGGCTCGCGGGCTCACCCGTGGCTGCTACGCCGATGAGCTGTACATGGGCGTTCTCCAGGATGGCCAGCGCCTTACGCAAACCGGCGGCCTTCGTGTGGCCGATCCGGCCCAGCAGCAGCGCGCCGTCACAGAGAGCCGCGGGCACGGTGCCGTCGGAGTACTTGACCAGCGGCGGGGTATCGATGATCACGTACTCGAAGTGCACGCGCAGCTCTTCGATC
>JAHFVC010000333.1 GCA_023264765.1 Mycobacterium sp.
TCGAACCAGCGCTTCACCTCGACGTGGGTGGCATCGAAGACCTCGCGGTACTCCTGACGCAACCCGGCCAGTGAGGTGATGGAGAAGAACCGCCGGTATCCGCAGATCCCGTTCTTCCACCCGATCAGTTCGTAGTGCTGCCGGTCGTACACCTCACGCGCGGTGCCCTCGCCGGTGCCCGGCGCGATCGGCCAGGTGCGGTCGCCGAGGCGCAGGGTCGCGCCGTCCCGGTCCACCAGCAGGTCGTCGATGTCGGAGTCCTCACCCAGCACCGGAAGCACGACCCGACCGTCCCGCAGATCCCAGTCGATGTCGAAGAAGCGCGCGTAGGGCGAATCCTGGCCGTGGGTGAGTACATCCCACCACCACGCGTTCTGGGTGGGATCGTCCACCCCGACATGGTTGGGCACGATGTCGACGATCAGACCGAGGCCACGTGCCCGTGCGGCTTTCGAAAGTCGTTGCAGCCCTTCGGCGCCACCGAGCGCCGCGGAGACCGTGGTGGGGTCGGTGACGTCGTAGCCGTGCGTGGAGCCGGCCGCCGCGGTCAGGATGGGGGACAGGTACAGATGGGACACCCCGAGCTCGGCGAGGTAGTCCAGGAGGTTCTCGGCGTCGGCGAAGGTGAACGAATCACCCCGCAGCTGAACCCGATACGTCGACAGGACAGGAGTCACGGTCCGTCCGTTCACGTTGTTTTCTTGAGTACCAGCAAGGACCGCGCCGCGATGTCGATCTTGTCAGCTGCCTTGGCCACCAGATCGGTGACGCCCCGCGGGTCGGTGGTGTCGATCACCCCGGTCCACTCCGTCGCGTAGTCGTCCCCGGGCATCACGAATTCGACCGACTCGCTGTGGGCGTTGAAGCACAGCAGGAACGAATCGTCGACGACCCGCTCGCCGCGCGCGTTGGGAGCGGGGATCGCGTCGCCGTTGAGGAACATCGCCACGAACTTGAATCCCGAATCCCAGTCGTCATGCGTCATCTCGACGCCGGCGGTGGTCAGCCACGCGATGTCGCGGACCTGGTCGCCGGTGCGGATCGGCTCACCCTCGAAGAACCGGCGGCGCCGGAACACGGGATGCGCGTTGCGCAGCGCGACCACCTTCTGGGTGAACGCGAGCAGGTCGGCGTTGGTCTCGCACATCGACCAGTCGACCCAGGCGATAGCGGAGTCCTGGCAGTATGTGTTGTTGTTGCCGCCCTGGGTGCGGCCGATCTCGTCGCCGTGGCTGATCATCGGCGTGCCCTGGGACACCATGAGGGTGGTCAGAATGTTGCGCATCTGGCGGTGCCGCAGCTCGAGGATCTCGGGATCGTCGGTCGGGCCCTCGACGCCGCAGTTCCACGACCGGTTGTGGCTTTCGCCGTCGCGGTTGTCCTCGCCGTTGGCCTCGTTGTGCTTTTCGTTGTAGGACACCAGGTCGTTCAGCGTGAAGCCGTCGTGACAGGTGACGAAGTTGATGCTCGCGCTCGGGCGCCGGCCGGTCGCCTCGTAGAGGTCCGAGGATCCGGTCAGCCGGGAGGCGAATTCGCCGAGGGTTGCGGGCTCGCCCCGCCAGTAGTCGCGCACAGTGTCGCGATACTTCCCGTTCCATTCGGTCCACAAACCTGGGAAGTTGCCGACCTGGTATCCACCTTCGCCGACATCCCACGGTTCGGCGATCAGCTTGACCTGACTGATCACCGGATCCTGCTGCACCAGGTCGAAGAACGCGCTGAGGCGGTCCACGTCGTAGAACTCGCGGGCCAGCGTGGACGCCAGGTCGAATCGAAAGCCGTCCACGTGCATGTCCAGCACCCAGTACCGCAGCGAGTCCATGATGAGCTGCAGGGTGTGCGGGTGCCGGGCATTCAGGCTGTTGCCGGTACCGGTGAAATCCTTGTAGAACTGCTGTTGCCCGTCGAGTAGCCGGTAGTAGGCGGCATTGTCGATGCCGCGGAAATTGATGGTCGGGCCCAGGTGGTTGCCTTCGGCGGTGTGGTTGTAGACGACGTCGAGGATCACCTCGATGCCGGCGTCGTGGAACGAGCGCACCATCGTCTTGAACTCGGCCACCGCGCCGCCGGCATGCTGGTTGGCCGCGTACTGGTAGTGCGGCGCGAGGAAGCCGAAAGTGTTGTAGCCCCAGTAGTTTCGCAGCCCCAGATCCATCAGCCGATGATCGTGCAGGAACTGGTGTACGGGCATCAATTCGATGGCGGTGACATTCAGCGATTTGAGGTGCTCGATGATCACCGGGTGCGCCAGGCCCGCGTAGGTGCCGCGCTGCTCCTCCGGAATGCCCGGGTGCGACTCGGTCATGCCCTTGACGTGCGCCTCGTAGATGACCGTCTCGTGATACGGCGTGTTCGGCGCCCGGTCGGATCCCCAGTTGAAGAACGGGTTGATCACCACGCTGGTCATGGTGTGGCCCAGTGAGTCCACGCCCGGGGGAGCGCCGATCTCCTCGGGGTCCTCGGCGGTCAGATCGTAGGAGAACAGCGCCTGGCTGAACTCGAAATCGCCGTGGAACGACTTGCCGTAGGGATCCAGCAGGAGCTTGCTCGGGTCGCAGCGGTGACCGGCTGCGGGGTCCCACGGTCCGTGCACCCGGAACCCATAGCGCTGGCCCGGGCTGACGGTCGGCAGGTAGGCGTGCCATACGTAACCGTCGACCTCGTCGAGCGGGATGCGTTCCTCGCTGCCGTCCTTGGCGATCAGGCAGAGCTCGACCTTCTCCGCGACCTCGGAGAACAGCGAGAAGTTCGTGCCCGCACCGTCGTACGTGGCGCCCAGCGGGTACGCGCTTCCCGGCCACACCGTGCTGACCACGTCACCACCAACCGGTCGCGGCAGCCATCTGGCGTCCGAGCTCGTTGGTCATGGTCCGCATGTACGTCGTCGATATGTGGTGAGAATCGTGGTACATCAACACATTTCCCTCCACAACTCGACAAATGTCTGCTCGGCACACCGCGTCACTCAGGTCGAGTGGTTTGAGATTCGGAAACTGCTGGACGAAATCGAGGGTGGGGTTGTGGTCGGACAGTACCTCAGCGCGCTTCATGCCGCAGGAGATGGAATCGCCCCCGTCGGCCAGGCAATCTGCGGCGAAATACGGCTTGCCGTCACGTACCAGCCAGGGGGTGTCACGCATCGCCAGCACGTTGATCTTGGCGTCTGCGAACGCTTGCCAGATGCCGATGTAGAACCCCGGCATCACGTCACCGTCCTTGATGTTCCACGGCCGCGTCGACGTGGTGAACACGTAGTCGGGATGGTCGGCGAGCAGCTTGGGCATGACCTTCTGGTTCCACTCCCGGCAGTTCGGATACGCCCGGTTGTCACCCATCACCAGAGGGTTCTGCTCGGTGGTCAACGGGCAGCCCATCTTCAGGTAGGTGACGATCTTGAAGTGGTGGATCCGGCCCAGCAGGTCCAGCGCGGTGATCCAGTGCTCCGCGTGTGAGCCTCCGGCCAGCGCGATGGTCCGGGTGGAATCCTTGTCCCCGTACGTGCAATTGAGGATGTCGACGCTGTCGAAGTCGGCGATGCAGCCGTCGTCGGTGGTCTCGGGCAGATCGTTCTTGGCTTCCAGCACGGTGGGCCGCATCGGCAGCTTGGGCACCTTGGCGTTGTTGAGCAGTGCCCGGGCACCCGGGTAATCACGTGAGGACAGCCCGGCCAGTTCCTTGCCGTTCGCCCGTTGCACGGTGACGTGCTCGCGCCAGGTGAACGACGTCGCCGTCAGCGCCACGGCGAGCAGGGTGACCACCGAACCGAGCGCGATGGTGGGGCGGCGCAGCCGGGTGCGCCAGGCCACCGCTGGCGCGATGACGGTGGCGCGTTGCGCCGGAGCCCGGTAGCGCAGGGGCGTCTCGACGTAGCGGGTTGTCAGCCAGGCCAGCACCCCGGACACCAGCAGCACGATGGAGCCGTCGAGCAACGTCGCGTGCGAGCCGCCGCTATAGGCCAGCCAGAAGATCAGGAGTGGCCAATGCCACAGATACAGCGCATAGGCCATGGACCCCAGCGACACGAAGGGTTTGGTGGCCAGCAGCCGGTTCGGGGCGGGTAACGGGTGGTCGCCGCGGTTGGCGGCGGACAGGATGAACAGCACGGTGGCGCCGACCGGAACCAGCGCCCACGGCCCGGGGAACTCGCGCACACCGTCGATGAGCGCGCCGCAGCTCACGATGGCGGCCAGCGCGACGGTCGCGACGACGGTGCGCAGCCACATCGGCCAGCGCACCCGGGGTACCAGGGCGCCCGCCAGGACGCCGGCCGTCATCTCCCAACCCCGGGCGAAACTGTTGTAGTAGGCGGTGGCCTGGTCCGCGTTGTGGGCGAAGATCGCATACACGAACGACGCGATGGTCAGCGCCGCGATGACGACGATGAACGCGGCCCGCAGCCGGCGGCGCAGGCGGTTGCGGAACAGATAGGCGAACCCGAACACCAGCGCCAGGAACGCGATGTAGAACTGGCCCTGCACCGACATCGACCAGATGTGCTGCAGCGGGCTGACGGCCTCCCCGGCGCGTAGATAGTTCGACGCGGAGTCGGCCAGCTCCCAGTTCTGGTAGTAGCCCAGGCTGGCCAGGCTCTGGTCGGCAAAGGTCTCCCAGCGGGTCTCCGGCTGCACCAGGATGGTCAGCACCGCCGCCGCGGCCAGCACCACCACCAGGGCCGGGAGCAGTCGGCGCACCAACCGGATGATCTCCGGGGTCGGCCGCAGCGAGGCGCCGGGGCGCAGCGCTGTGCGCAGCAGACGGCCGCCGAAGAAGAAGCCCGACAGCGCCAGAAAAACGTCGACACCACCGGAAACGCGGCCGAACCAGACGTGGAACACCGCGACCAGGGCGATGGCGATCCCGCGCAATCCGTCCAGGTCGTGCCGGTAGAAACCCGATGTGCGGGTGCCCATTTCGGTGCGATCGGTGGCACCGGAGGAGGAACCGGAATGGGAAACGGAACCAGGCCGGTTGATGGCGGGGGTCTTCATGGTCGGTGACTCAATCTACCTAAGAACTCTGCAAGGCTCAGGTCGCGGGCGTGGAATCACACTCGTCGAGCAAAGCGATAGTCTCGGATCCCATGCCCGCGTTGACACCATCCGAGATCAGCGCGATCGATACCGCACATGTGTGGCACCCCTACAGCACCATCGGCGCCGAAGCCCTGGTACCGGTGGTCGCGGTCGGCGCGAAGGGGGCTTGGCTGACGTTGGTGCACGACGGCCGGCCGGTCGAGGCGCTCGACGCGATGAGTTCGTGGTGGACGGCGGTGCACGGGCACGGCCACCCCGTGCTGGACGCGGCGATCACCGCTCAGCTGGCCACCATGAACCACGTCATGTTCGGTGGGTTGACCCATGAACCCGCGGCACGGCTGGCCCAGCTGCTGGTCGAGATCACCCCGGCCGGGCTGGAGACGGTGTTCTTCAGCGACTCCGGGTCGGTGGCCGTGGAGGTGGCGGCCAAGATGGCGCTGCAGTACTGGCGCAGCCTGGGCAGTCCGGCCAAGCACCGGCTGATGACGTGGCGCGGCGGCTATCACGGCGACACGTTCACCCCGATGAGCGTGTGCGATCCCGACGGCGGCATGCACGAGTTGTGGACCGACGTGCTGACGCCGCAGGTGTTCGCCCCGCAGGTGCCGACCGGGTACGACGCCGCCTACAGCGCGGCGTTCGAGGCGCAACTGGCCGAACACGCGGACTCACTGGCGGCCGTCATCGTCGAGCCGGTGGTGCAGGGCGCCGGCGGTATGCGCTTCCACGACCCGCGGTTTCTGACCGATCTGCGGGCCGCCTGCGACCGGCACGGGGTGCTGCTGATCTTCGATGAGATCGCCACCGGCTTCGGCCGCACCGGCGCCTTGTTCGCCGCCGACCATGCCGGCGTCACGCCCGACATCATGTGCGTCGGCAAGGCGTTGACCGGTGGTTACGTGACGCTCGCGGCGACGTTGTGCACTTCGGCGCTGGCGCAGACGATCAGCTCGGGGGAGCCAGGAGCGCTGATGCACGGGCCGACCTTCATGGCCAACGCTTTGGCGTGTGCGGTGTCGGTGGCCTCGGTGGAATTGCTGCTCGGCGGTGACTGGCAGGCCCGCGTCGCCGAGATCGAGGCCGGTCTGCGCGAGGGACTGGCGCCGGCCGCGGAGCTCGCCGGGGTCGCGGATGTCCGGGTGCTGGGCGCGATCGGCGTCATCGAGATGGTCGATCCGGTGGACATGGCGGTCGCGACCGAGACCGCGTTGCGCCATGGCGTGTGGCTGCGCCCCTTCGGCAGACTCGTCTACGCCATGCCGCCCTTCATCTGCACGCCGGATGAGGTGGCACAGATCGGTTCGGCGATGGTGGCCGTCGCGCATGCATTAACCTGAACGGTGTTCAATTCTTGATTGGAGCATCGTGACGCGCACCGGACTTTCACCGCTGGCCTGGTTGGCCGGTGTCGAACAGCAGCGCCGCGAGGCGGGTCTGCGGCGCGTGCTGCGGGTCCGGCCGCCGGTCGGTGCGGAACTCGACCTGGCCTCCAACGACTACCTCGGCCTGTCCCAGCACCCTGCCGTGCTCGACGGCGGCGTCGAGGCCCTGCGCACCTGGGGTGCCGGCGCGGGTGGGTCCCGCCTGGTCACGGGCAACACCGAACTTCACGAGGAGTTCGAGGCCGAGCTGGCACGGTTCACCGGCGCGGAATCGGCGCTGGTGTTCTCGTCCGGCTACACCGCCAACCTCGGTGCGCTGGTGGCCCTGTCGGGGCCGGGTTCGCTGATCGTCTCCGATGCGTTGTCGCACGCCTCGCTCGTCGACGCGTGCCGCCTGTCCCGTGCCCGCGTCACCGTCACCCCCCACCGCGACGTCGCCGCCGTCGAGGCGGCACTGGCCGCGCGCTCCGAAGAGCGCGCCGTGGTGGTCACCGAATCCGTGTTCTCGACCGACGGCGTGCTGGCACCCCTGCGCGAACTGCACGACGTGTGCCGTAGGCACGGTGCGCTGCTGCTGGTGGACGAGGCACACGGGATCGGGGTGCGCGGTACCGGCGGGCAGGGCCTGCTGCACGAGACGGGATTGTCCGGAGCGGCTGATGTGGTCATGACGACGACGCTGTCCAAGGCCCTCGGGTCGCAGGGTGGAGTGGTGCTGGGCCCGGAGGCGGTGCGTGCACACCTGATCGACGCCGCCCGTCCCTTCATCTTCGACACCGGTCTGGCGCCGGCGGCGGTGGGTGCGGCCCTGGCGGCGTTGCGGGTGCTGATCGCCGAACCCCAGCGCGCCACGGCGGTGCTGACCCGGGCCGGCGAGCTCACCCGAATCTGCGACGTGGCCGACGATCCCACTTCGGCGGTGGTGTCGGTCATCCTCGGCGAGCCCGAGGTGGCGGTGGCGGCCGCGGCCGCCTGTCTGGAGCGCGGGGTACGGGTCGGCTGTTTCCGCCCGCCGACGGTGCCCGCCGGCACGTCCCGGTTGCGCCTGACGGCACGCGCCTCGCTCACCGAT
>JAHFVC010000057.1 GCA_023264765.1 Mycobacterium sp.
GCGGCCCCGCCATGCTATTTGACGATGAGCTTGCGCTGCGATGCCATGGTGAAGACAGCCGCCACGATGATCACCAGGCCCTTGATGATGGTCTGGGTGTAGTCGGCGGCACCGATCTGGTTGAGTCCGTTGGACAGCACGGTCAGGATCAGGACACCCAGAACCGTGCGGCCCACGCCACCGACGCCACCGGAGAGCGCGGTGCCGCCGATGACGATGGCGGCCACCGAGTCGAGCAGGATCTGCGAACCCAATGTCGGTCCCGCAGCGCCCAGTTGAGCGGTCAAGAGCAGACCGGCCAGGCCGGCGGTGATCCCGGAGACGACCAGGATGAGCACCTTGACCCGGCGGGTCTTCACGCCGGCGAGCTCCACCACCTTCTCGTTGCCGCCCACGGCGTACACGTACAACCCGAACCGGGTGCGGCGCGCAAAGAACCACACCACGGCCAGGGCCAGCAGCGCGATGAGGGCGGCGTTCTGGATGTTCGGGATGAACTGCCCGATCGCCAGGTCGCGGATGCCCTGGTTGGTGAAGTTGATGGTGCTGCCCTGCAGGATGGTCAGGCCGATGCCGGCGAACAGGGACAGGGTGCCCAGGGTGGCGATGAACGACGGCACCCGGCCGTAGGCGAACACCACACCGTTGAGCAGGCCGATGGCCGCGCCGACCGCAATCGCGATGAGCAACACCAGGAACGGATTACCGAATCCGTCGTTGATCAGCGACGCCACCACGGCGCCGGTGAGAAGCGCGATGGAGCCGACCGACAGATCCACGCTGCCTGCCACGATCACCAGGGTGGCGCCCAGGGAGGCCAGCAACAGGATGCCCGCCTGCCCACTGATCAGGGTGAGGTTCGCCGCGGTCAGGAACGCCTCCGCGCGGACGGAGAAGAACACCACCAGCGCCAGCAGCGCCGCCAACGGCAGCACGTCGCGCACCAGGTTGACGCGGGAGAACACCCCCGTTGTCGAGCTCGTCGGTGCGGCAACGGGTTCCGGGGTAACGGCGTCCGGGACGGGGACAGTGAGTTCAGTGGTCATTTCTTATCCGATGGTGGTAGGGACGGCGGTTGCGCCGGGGATCATCAGGGCTACGAGATCGTGTTCGTCGGGCTTGGCGTCCGGGGGCGCATCCACGACGGCCACCAGCCGGCCTTCGGTGATCACCGCGACCCGGTTGGACAGCCCGATCAACTCCGGCAAGTCGTCGCTGACCAGCACGATGGTGGTGCCCGCGGCGGCGACCTTGCGCAGCAGGTCGTAGATTCCTTCCCGGGCGCCGGTGTCCACCCCCTGGGTGGGTTCGTCCAGAACCAGGACATCCGGCTGGCGCAGAAGCCATTTGGCAATGAGTACCTTCTGGGCATTGCCACCGGACAGCGAGGACACCGGCGCGTCGATACTCTCGGCGACGATGCCCAGTTCCTCGACGTATTGCTGGGCGACCTTGCGCGCACGGCCGACCGCCCACAACCCGACCCGTGGGGTGGCGAACCGGTCGTGCAGCGATGCCAGCTGGATATTGTCGGCGATGGACTGGGTGACGATGAGACCTTTGTCGGCCCGATCCGGTGGCACATAGGCGATTCCGGCTCGGACGTGGTCGCCGATGCTGCCGCTGACCGGCTTTCCGTCGACCAGGATACGGCCGTGGGCCGGCCGTACCGCCCCGGCGATGATCTCGCCGAGCACGCGCTTGCCCGATCCCTCGGTGCCCGCCAGGCCGATGATCTCGCCCGGCGCCACCTCCAGCGAAGCCTCCCGCAGCACTCCGGCGCCGCCGACACCTTCCACCACCAACCGCGGCGTCGCATCCCCGGCGATCGAGCGTTGGGCGTGTTCGCGATAGTAGTTCTCGGTGCGCACCCGGCCCACCATCAGGCGGTGCAATTCGTTCTCGTCGACGCCCTCGGTCGGGCGGTGCGCCACCGATTCGCCGTCCTTGAAAACCGTGATGCGATCGGTGGATTCGATGATCTCGGGCAGCCGGTGCGAGACGAACACCACCGCCGCAACCCCGCGCAACCGCTCCAGCAGACGCAGGAAGTTGTCCTCGTGCTCGGAGTCCAGCGCGGTCGTCGGCTCGTCGAACAACACGACCGGGCGTTCCACCTCCAGCAACTGCGCCAGCGCGGTGACCCTGGCGATGTCGAGGTTCTGCTTCTGTCCCGGGGTCAGCTTTGCGGTCGGGGCATTGACGTCCACACCGTCGACGCCGGCCTTGCCGAGCGCCTCGGCCGCGGCGCGGCGCAGGCCTCGTCGGTCCAATCCGCCGGTGCGGGAACGGAACAGGTGCTCCCATCCGAAGAACACGTTCTCGTAGACGGCCAGCGAGTCCACCAGGTTGGCCTCCTGGAACACCCGGAAGATGCCCAGCCGGTTGGCCTCCTGGTACGTCTTCGGGGCGATCTCCTGACCGTCGAGGATCAGCGATCCCGCGTCGTAGGGCAGCACACCGGAGATTATGTTGAGCACGGTGCTCTTGCCTGCACCGTTCTCACCGATCAGGCCGACCACCTCTCCGTCGCCGACGGACAGGTCCACGCCTTTGAGGGCACGGTTGGCGCCGAAGGACTTGACGATGCCGGTGGCCTGCAGCCTCGGTTGCACTTGTGGGGTCATGATCACACCTTCTGGTACGGGGAGGGCCCGAGGACCGGCGAGCGATAGTGGTCCTTATAGAGGGCGCGGATACGCTCGAAGTCGCCGTTGCGCTGTGCGTTCAGGTAGGCCTCGGGGAATTGGAAGCCCTTGGGCTTGGGCACACCCGGCCAGATGGTCTCCAGGTCCTCGACGGGGTAACCGGCGAACTGCAGATCGAAATCGTTCGGATGCTCCACCCGGGACAGCAGTTTCACGTCGAACGATTCACCGATCGGGCCGTCCACATACCGGGACTTGAAAGCCTGGACGTTCTCGGCGGTGATGATCTCGGCGTGCCAGCCGTAGAACCGTTCGGCGGCTTCGGGTTTCCAGCCGTTGAGCCGGTCGTGGAACTGAGCGACGGTGAAGAAGGACGGGTAGGCCGGGACGTTGCCGGTGGTCACCAACTGAGTTCCCTTGACGATCCGGTCGATGCCCGCGGTGGAGCCGTTGGCACCCACCACGAAGACATCCTTACCGGGGACCTTGCCCGCAGCCTCGATGCCGGCCACCACACCGGTGGCCGCATCGTCGTTCACCGCGACGATGCCACGCGTGTCGGGATACCGGGCCAGCAGCGTCGCGGCCGCCCGCTGGGACAGGTCGGCGTCGTACTTGGCGTGCAGCTCACCGGCGAACTTGATCTTCGGGTACTTCTTCAGGGTGTCGTGCACCGCGAGGCGACGCTGCACCTCGCAGCCGTCGATCGACGGGTAGTAGCCGCCGACCCGCACGATCGTGCCTTCCTCGCCGATCTTGCGGGCCAGCACGTCCACGGCCTTGCCGACGGCGACGTACTCGTCGGGCATGAGGAAGGTGTTGTACTTGTTGCCGTCGGCGTCGCTGTGCCACGGCGTGTACCAGGCCGGTGAGTTCCAGGCCGCCTGGAACAGCACCCCGCCGCCGTTGGCGTCGTGCGCCATGGTGGGCAGCGCCCCGGGGTCGTTGAGCCCGACGAAGATGGCGGTGGTCTTCTGGGTGAGCAGCTGGTTGAACTGGTTGGACTGCACGGCCGCATCGCTCTTGCCGTCCAGAACCACACTCTTATAACCCAATTGGGCGGCGGCCTCTTGATAGGCCTTCGCCCACTGCACCTGGTAGTCACCGGTGGCCGACCAGTTCAGCAGGGCGAACTGGCCGTCGGTGTAGGCGACCGCGTCGCCTCGGGTCTCACTGCGACGCCCCACCGCGGTCAGCGCACCCGCGGCCGTCAGCGCCGCCGCACTGCCCGCCAACAGCTTGACGAACTGCCGCCGCCCGAGGCCATAGGTGTCCAGCCGCTCCAAGATCGGGTCGATCGCGCGACGCTCTTCGGCATTCATCGCGCAGACGGTAGTTGCCCACCGGTTTATTCCCCAGCGTCTGGATCAGGATAAGAATTACCGCGACTCGAACGCACGCTGAATATAACTGTTGCGCCCAAGGGTGTTTCATAGCGAAATTCGGTGAGGTGTCACACCAGCACCTGCACTTCTCCGCCTTCGTCATGAACACCACGTCGCACATCCTGCAGGGATTGTGGCGCCAACCCGGCGCGGGCCAGACGAACTTCAACTCACTCGACCACTGGGTGCATCTCGCGAAAGTCCTTGAGCGGGGCCGCTTCGACTTCATCTTCTTTGCCGACGTCGTCGGCCTGTACGGTGACTACGGCGGGTCCTACGAGAAGTACGTGCAGACCGGACTGCAGATCCCGAGCAACGATCCGAGTGTGATCGCATCGGCCATCGCGTACAACACCTCCGACCTCGGCATCGCGATCACCAGCTCGGTAATCCAGGACCATCCCTTCAACTTCGCCCGCAAGATCTCCACCCTCGACCATGCCTCCGACGGCAGGATTGCCTGGAACATCGTCACCAGCGCACTGGCCAACGCGGCCCGCAACTTCGGCTACGACGGACTGGAGGAGCATGACGAGCGGTACCGCTGGGCCGACGAATACGTCGATGTCACCTACAAGTTGTGGGAGGGCTCCTGGGACGACGGCGCCCTGGTGCAGGACCGCGAACGCGGGGTGCACGGCGACTACGCCAAGATCCACAAGATCCACCACGTCGGCAAGCGTTACCGGGTGGAGGGACCGCATCTGGTGGCTCCATCACCGCAACGCACGCCGATCCTGTTCCAGGCCGGATCATCCACGGCGGGGCGGGATTTCGCGGCCCGCAACGCCGAAGCGCAGTTCATCATCAGCCCCGGGCCGGAGCAGGCCCGCGAGCTGATCGACGACACCCGAAGGCGGGTGGTGGCCGCCGGGCGCAAACCCGATGACCTGAAATTCTTCCAGGGGCTGCACTTCGTCATCGGCAGCACTGAAGAGGAGGCCGCCCGCAAGGAGGCCGAACTGGACGAGGCCATCGACCTGGACGGGATGGTGGCTCACCTGTCCGGCGCGGTGGGTGTCGACTTCGGCGGCCACGACCTGGACACACCGCTGGGCGACATCGGCCAGACCGACGGGACGCGCAGCATCGTGGAATGGGTGCAGGAGAGCGTGACCGGCCGGGAAGCGACGGTACGCGATCTCGGCCTGCTGCAGGGGCGCAACTCTCGGGTGGTGGGTACCCCCGAGTCGATCGCCGACCAGTTGCAGCGCTGGCGCGACGCCGGCGTGGACGGGATCAACGTCGTCAACGCGACCATCCCCGGCAGCTACGAGGATTTCGTCGACCACGTCACCCCGGTGTTGCAGCGGCGTGGGCTGGCTCAGCGGGAGTACCGGCCCGGCAGTGCGCGCGCCAAGCTGTTCGGTGCCGACCTGGTCAACGAGCGCCACCCCGCCGCCCAATACCGCGGCGCGTTTTCTTCGTGACTTGTGCACGTTTCGTAACGCTCACCGTTACGAAACGTGCACAAGTCGCTCGTCAGAAGTAGCCGCTGCCCGGCAGTTTGGTGTCGCGCGTGTAGTAGGCGCCGATCGCCTGCGCCTTGTACGACGTCGGGTTGTGCGACGCCAGGGTGCGGATGTTGCGCCAATGCCGGTCCAGCAGATGCGACTGGCGCACCACCGACGCGCCACCGACGTCGAAGATCTGCGATGCCGACTTCTGGGCCAGCCCGTCGATGACCACCTTGGCCGCCGCGGCCTGCAGGGATGCCTCGTGGGCCAGTTCCAGATTCGGGTCGGTCTTGTCGATGTCGGCCTGGTACGCGATCGCCAGGGCGTCGGCGGCGGCCAGCACGGTCGCCTCGCCCACGTAGGCGGCGGCCGCGATCTCACCGATCTCACGCTGCAACAGCGGGTCATCCGGCGCCGACGGGTTCGGCGCCCACGTGAAGCTGCGGGCGCGCTGGTGCACGTGCGCGACCGCATCGGCACGAAGTGTTTGCAGCACCCCGACTTCCAACGCCGTCACATAGAGCTGGAAGAACGCACCCGAGTGATACAGCGGTGGCCGCTCGGCATCGGTCTCCGGCGGCGAGAACTGCAGCAGCTCGTCGGCGGTCACCGCGACGTTGTCGAAGATCGCCGTGCCGGTGCCGGTTGCGCGCTGGCCGAAGCCGTCCCAGTCGTCGAGCACGGTGACGCCATCCCGATCGGTGGGCACCAGGGCGATCACCGACGCGTCCTCGGGGTCGCTGGCCAACACCTCGGCATAGTCGGCGTACAGGGTGCCCGTGGTGAAAAACTTCTTCCCGTTGAGCCGGTAGCCGTCGCCGTCCCTGGTGAGCTTGGTCTGCCATACGAAGCCGCCGGCGGGTTCGGGTCCGAGTTCGGTGGAGGCATTGCCCACGATGGACCCGGACAGCGCCAGGTCGATCGCTCGTTGCCGTGCGTCACCGGACAGTCGCAGCCGCTCCTCGACGTGCGCGAAATGCCCACGCAAGATGTGCGCGACGTTGACATCGGCGGCCGCCAGCGTGATCACCGTGGCGAAGAGTTCGCGCAGACTCGCCCCACCGCCGCCATACTCGGCGGGTACTCGCAGCGCCCCCAGTCCGGACTGCCGGATGAGATCGATGGCGCCGAAGGGCCGTTCGTTGTTGCGCTCGCGTTCCAGCGCCCCGTCGCCGATGACCGCGATCAGCCGGTTCAGGCGTTCGGAGCCGTAGGTCAACGGCTCGGTGGTGGTCGTCATCGTAGTGCCTCCTCGGAGACGCGCCGGTAGCGCGCCGCTCGGTGTGATTCGGGCAGGCGGGGTCCCCCGCCGAACAGCTTGTGCCGCAACGTGCCCTGCGTGTATTCGGTTTTATAGACACCGCGCCGCTGCAGCTCCGGAACGACGTGGTCGATGAAGTCGGCGAACGACCCCGGGGTGATGACATTGGTGAGGTTGAACCCGTCCACGTCGGTCTCCTCCACCCAGGACTGCAGATCGTCGGCCACCTCCGAGGGGCCTCCGACACTGAAACCACCCTCGGCGTCGATCGCATGGGCGTCGATGAAATCGCGCAGCGTCCACTGGCCCTGGCCGAACATCTGCACCGATGACTTCAGGTATTCGTTGTCGGTGACGGAGACGGGGTCGTCCAGGTCGAACTGCGACAGGTCACTGCCCAGCCAGCCGGACCAGAGTGCCAGCGCGCCTTCGGGATCCGTGTACCGACGGAAGTCCTCGTAGCGGTCGCGCGCAGCCTGCGGTGTCGGCCCGGTGACCGCGACGTGCCCGTTGACGATCTTGACGTCATAGGGATCGCGGCCGGCGTCCGACGCCCGCGTCCTGATATCGGCCACCGCCTCGCGCAGCACCTCTTTGGTGGGTGCGCCGATGAAGATCACCTCGGCGTTCTCCGCACCGAACTGCTTGCCGCGCGTCGAGGCACCCGCCTGGTACAGCACGGGAGTGCGCTGCGCCGAAGGCTCGCACAGGTGGATGCCCGGAACCCGGAAGTGCTTGCCCAGGTGCTCGATCGGATGCACCTTCGCCGGATCCGCGTAGTGCGCACGGCCCGGTTCGCTGCCGACGGCGTCATCCTCCCAGGAACCCTCCCAAAGTTTGTACAGCACTTCGGTGTATTCGTCGGCGATGTCGTAGCGGTCGGCGTGCGGGGTGATGGTGTCCAGGCCGTGGTTGCGGGCCGCGCTCTCCAGATACCCGGTCACGATGTTCCAGCCGACCCGACCCTTGGTCAGGTGATCCAGCGTGGACATCCGCCGGGCGAAAGAGTAGGGCTGCTCGAACGAGGTGGCAGCGGTGATGCCGAAGCCGAGATGTTCGGTGGCCGCGGCCATCGCAGGGACCACGAGCAGTGGATCGTTCACCGGAACCTGGGCTCCGGAACGCAGGGCCGCCTCCGGTCCGCCCGCGTACACGTCGTAGATGCCGAGCACATCGGCGATGAACAACCCGTCGAACAGTCCCCGTTCCAGCAACCTGGCCAGGTCCGTCCAGTAGTCGAGGTCCTTGTACCGGGCCGCCTGGGACTCGGGGTGGCGCCAGGTCCCGGCGACGATGTGCGTCACACAGTTCATGTCGAACGCGTTGAGGATGATCTGGCGGGTCACGCTTGGCCTCCAAGTACGGGATCTTGCTTGGCCGCAGGCAGACTGGCCAGCAGCTCACGGGTGTAGGGATCGCGGGGAGTCGTGAAGATCTCCTCTGCCGTCCCTGATTCGACCACCCGCCCACCCCGCATGACGAGCACGCGGTCGGCCACATGGTGAATGACGCCGAGATCGTGCGAGATGAACAGGTAGGACAGACCGAGCTTGTCCTGCAGGTCGGCGAGCAGGTCCAGTACCTGCGCCTGGATGGTGACATCGAGCGCGGACACGGGTTCGTCGCACACGATCAGCGCGGGTTCCGGAGCCAGCGCACGGGCGATCGCGACGCGTTGGCGCTGGCCACCGGACAGCAGCAGGGGCCGGCGATCGGCGTCCTCGTCCCCCAGCCCCACGTCGGCCAGCAATTCCCGGGTGCGGCGGGTACGGGCAGGGCCGTCGGGATACAGGTCGACCGGCAGTGCATCCTCGATGATCCGACGAACGGTCCAGCGCGGATCGAACGAGCCCAGCGGATCCTGGTACACCACAGAGATATTGCGTCTACGGGGCCGCCGCTGCGCCTCCCCGGCCGCGCTCCACGGTTCACCACCGAGCAGCACGGTGCCGGCGTCCGGTTCCAGCAGGGCCAGCGCCAGCCGGGCGGTGGTGGTCTTGCCGGAGCCGGACTCACCGACGATGCCGAGGGTCTCCCCCACCCCGATGGAGAACGAAACATCATCGACCGCAGTATGTTCGACGCCGTCAGGTCGGCGGAACCGCTTCACCAGCCCCTCGGCCTGCAACAGCACACCCTCGGACCGCGCGCGGTGCGCGGTGTGCAGAGGCCGCGGTGGTTCGGTGGAAAGCCGGGTGCCTTTGCGGTGCGCCGCAGGCACCGCGTCGAGCAGCGCTTGCGTGTAAGGGTGTTCGGGGTGATCCAACACCTGTGCGGCTCGGCCGGTTTCGACGATCCGTCCGGCGCGCATCACTGCGACCCGATCAGCCAGCCGACTCACCACCGACAGGTCGTGGCTGATCAGGATGAGACCCGTGCCGCGTTCCTTCATGGCGTGCAACAGATTGAGGATCTGCGCCTGGATGGTGACGTCGAGCGCGGTGGTCGGCTCGTCGGCGATCACCAGGGCCGGGTCCAGCGCGATGGCCTGCGCGATCAGCGCGCGTTGGCGCTGTCCACCGGACAGTTCGTGCGGCAGCTGGCGCGCGCGTAATTCCGGGTCCGGCACCCCGACCACGGTGAGAAGTTCCAGTACCCGCCTCTTGCGCGCGGCGCGGTTGCCGAACTTGTGCAGTCGCAGTGTCTCCGCAACCTCGGAACCCACCGTGCGCAACGGGTCGAGGGATACCAGGGCGTCCTGCAGGATGAACCCGACGTCGCGGCCGCGCAGTTTTCGCCAGTCCCGGTCCCGGTATCCCAGCGCCGACTTTCCCTGCAGTTCAAGGGTGTCCGCCCGGATGTGCGCGGCAGGGCCGGACAGGCCCAGCAGGGTGCGGGCCGTCACGCTCTTCCCGGAGCCGGACTCACCGACGATGGCGAAGCACTCGCCAGGGGCAACCTCGAAGGAGACACCCGCCACCACCGGCCGAGCACCGAAGGCGACATGCAGATTGTCGACGCGCACCAAGGGGGTGGTCATGTCAGGCGTCCTTCGAGTCGCTGCTGCAGATGCCTTCCCAGCACGGTCACGGCGAGTGTGCAGCCCACGATGGCCAGGCCGGGGAACAATTCCAGCCACCACGCGGTCGAGACGAAGTCACGGCCGGCGTCGAGCATCGCACCCCACTCCGGTGCCGGCGGTGCCACTCCGAGTCCGAGAAAGCTCAGCGAGGACGCCCATACGATGGATTGCCCGATGCCCAGCGTCGCCAGCACCACCAGCGGACGCATCGCGTTGGGGAAGATATGCCTGCGGATGACCCTGGCGGGTGCGTGGCCCAGCGCCACCGCCGCTGACACGTAGCCGGAGTCCTTCACCGCGATCACCTGGCCGCGCACCATCCAGGCATACCCGGGTGCGGAGCCGGCCGCGACGGCCACGATCTCGGTGAGCACGCCCGGGCCGAACACGGCGATGAACAGGAAGGCGATCAGGAGACCCGGAATCGCCAGCAGCACTTCCAGGAAGCGACTGATCGCCCCGTCGGTGACGCGGCCACCGAGGCCGGCGACGAAACCGAACACGATGGCTACCCCAAGTGCCAGTGCTGTGGCTCCGGTGCCGATCAGCAGCGAACTGCGCGCACCGAACACAACGCGGGTGTAGATGTCGCGGCCCGAGGCGTCGGTGCCGAACCAATGACTCAGCGACGGACTCTGCAGCGCGGCATCGATATCGGTGTCGAACGGCGACTCGTGGGTGAAAAGCCCGGGCGCGATCGCCCACGCCAGCACCGCCGCCAGAAGAAGCGTCGACAACCAGACCGCCGGCCGGAACCGCCGGGTGCCGGGCGCCCCAAGCGCCACCCGGACCGCGGTGGCGCCGGCAACGTTGACGGTCATCGACCGACCTCACGCAACCGCGGGTCGATACGCCCGAAGGCGAGATTCACCGCGAGGTTGGCCAGAACATAGACGGCGGCGACGAAGAGTGTCACACCGAGCACCACCGGTATGTCATGGGAGACAACGGCGTCCACCAGCATCCGCCCCAAGCCTGGCCGGACGAAGATCGACTCCACGATCACGGCCGTGGAGAACAGCGAGCCGAGCGCCCAGCCCGACAGGGTCAGGCCTGGCAGCACGGCGTGGCGCAGCGCATGGCGCCAGCGCACTCCCCAGTCGCTCATGCCACGCGCCCTGGCCGACACCGCGAACGGTTGTTCCAGAGCGGAGGCGAACTCGTCGCGGGTTACCTGGCCCAGAAAGCCGGCCAACGGCAGGGCCAAGGTCAGTGCGGGCAGCACCAATCCGATCGGTCCGTCACCCACCACCGGCAGCCAGTGCAGGGTGAAGGCGAAGACGACCAGCAGCATGATGCCCAGCCAGTACTGCGGGAGCGCCGCCAGGAGCGTTTCCAGTGCCGACCCGAGCGCGGACAGCACCGGGCCCCGCTGCGCGGTCAGCAGCGTCACCCCGACCGCGATCAGCCAGGCCGCGACGAGCGAGGCGGCGGTTAGCGTCACGGTGGGCCCGATCTGCGCCAGGATCAGGTCCACGACGGGTTGCTTGCGCACATAGGAGGTGCCCAGGTCGCCGCGCACGAGGCCACCGAGATAGTCGGTGTATTGGAGCAACACCGGCCTGTCCAGACCGAATTCTGTTCGAGCGGAGGCGATCTGCTCGGGCGAAGGCTTGGCACCTGCCCCGCCCAGGATCGCGAGCACCGGATCGGTGCGCATCAGCTTGGTGAACAGGAACACACAGGTGACCGTCCCCCACAACACGCCGATGGCTGCGGCGAGGCGTCCGATACTGCGCCGCAGAGCGATTCGGCTCGCCGCGCGCTCGGATGAGGCCCCAGCTGTCACTGTGCCAGCCAGGCGTCGTGCAGCACGGGCTCACCCTCGGACGGCTCGATCCATACGTCGCGCAGATGCTTCTTGGAGACCAGCCGTGTGGTCTGCGGGTACAGCCCGAGGAAGTAGGCATTCTCGGAGACGATCTTCTGCACGGTGCCGTAGAGCTGCTCCTGCTGCTTGGGATCGTTGGATGCGGCGGCCTGATGCAGCGGCTCGTCGATGGCCGGGTTCTGCACCCACGACATGTTGTTACCCGGAGCCAGTTTCAGGGAGTCGGTGGAGTACACGATCGACAGCACCAACGGCGTCGGGCTGTTCCAGTACGCACCGGCCAGAATGTCGGTGGCATTGGGGTCGGTGAACGCCGCGTAGTACTGGTCCTGGGGTATCGGCTTGAGGATCACGTTGAAGCCGATCTCCTTCTCCGCGGCCTGGATATCCTGGTACAGCGTCAGATCGGCGGGCGGGGTGTCACCGGGATCGGAGGAGTAGATCACCGTTGCGGCGAGTTGCTTGCCGTCCTTGGTCCGGAAACCGTCCGCGTCACGTTGCGTCCACCCGGCCGCGTCGAGCAGCTGGTTGGCCTTATCGGCGTCGTGCGCGAAGTACTCACCGAGGTTCTTGTCGAAGAACGGCGTGGTCGACGACAGCGGTCCATGCTCCCAGTTGAAGACGCCGAGGTAGGCGCTCTTCACGGCGGCTTCGGCATTGGCGCCGTGAACGAAGGCCTGACGCACTGCGGTGTCGGTGAACGGGAAGCGAGTTGTGTTGAGCGCCCATCCATTCGGTTGACCGGTGTGGGTGAATTCCTGCAGAGCGAGATTGGGATCCGTCTTGAGTGCCGCGTTCTGCTGGGGCGGGGGGTTGAAGATGAGATCGGCGCCCTGGCCCTGCACGGCCGCGAACCGAACGGAGCCGTCCTCGAGGAACTTCCAGCTGACGTGGTCGAGGTAGGCGGGGCCCTGATGCTTGGCGTCGGCGGGCGCGGAGTTGTAGTCGGGGTTGCGGTCGAGTTCGACGCTCTGCCCGTGCACCCACTCCTTGACGATGAACGGTCCGGTCCCGACCGGCGACTGGCAGTTGTCCTTGAGCCCCCGGGCAAGCGCCTTGGGTGACTGGATTCCGAAGAACGCCTGGGACAGGACGGGCAGCAGTGCCGAGTACGGCTTGGTCAGCGTGAGCTCGAAGGTCGCCGGATCCACGGCTCGGGTCGCCTTGTAGTAGGGCTTGAGATAGCCGGAGTCGGTCAGCGACTGGGTCGCGGGGTCCAGCATGTGCTCGAAGTTCGTCTTGACGGCGGCGGCGTCCAGCGGCGTGCCGTCATGGAACTTCACCCCCTGCTTGATCTTGAAGGTGTACGTCAGCCCGTCCGGTGACACCGTCCACGAGTCGGCAAGCCATGGCACCACGGTTCCGTCGGGCTTCTCGGAGACCAGCGAGTCGAGAAACTGCCGGGCCACATACGTCTGTGGCATGTCACCGTTGTTGTGCGGGTCCAGGCAGGCCGGCTCGCGGTCGGCACCGTAGGTGATGGACCCACCGCTGCGGGGCGGGCCGGACGGTTCGGCGGAACCGCCGTTCTGGCCGGCGCAGCCGGCGAGCAGGAGTGTGACAGCGATCCCGGCGGGCAGGAGTGCCGAGGAGAGAGAAGGCATCGAGGGTTGTACTTTCGGTCCCGGCGTTCATGGCCGGCGTGCCGGATGATCCGCGTAGTCGTGCTAACCCCGACACGATGGCCGAACGGAAATCCCGCCGATAGTCATCAAATCTGTACGATTTTCTTCCGTAACGTTGCGTCACAAACATCGGGAATATCAGCCCGCCGATCGGTGTTGCGCACGTGGTGACTGAGCATCCTGAACTGAGCCCCACCGACTGGGTACGCGACCAGACCGCAAAGATCCTCGAAACCGGCACTACCGACGGTGTCGAGGTGCTGGACCGCCCGATCGTCCTGTTCACCACGACGGGCGCGAAGTCGGGCAAGAAGCGATACGTCCCGCTGATGCGGGTCGAGGAGAACGGCAAGTACGCGATGGTGGCCTCCAAGGGTGGCGATCCGCAGCATCCCTCCTGGTACCACAACGTGCTGGCGCATCCGCAGGTCACCGTGCAGGACGGCGACAAGGTGGCCGAGCTGACCGCCCGCGAGCTCGAGGGCGACGAGCGGGCGCACTGGTGGGATCTGGCCGTCGAGGCCTACCCGCCCTATGCGGAGTACCAGACCAAGACGACCCGCCAGATCCCGGTTTTCGTCGTCGAGTAACGCTCACGCCAGGGCGACGCCCAATTCCTGGGCAAACACCTTGATCATGTGCTGCACGCCGATCTCGTTGCGGCCGATGATCATGTGGTCGTGCTGGCCGTGCCGGACACCCTCGCCGCACTGCGGCAGCATCGCGAAATCCTCGTCGCGCACGGCGGCGTGCACGCCCTCATAGACGGTGTCGTAGAGGGCGCGCATGTCGTCGTCGACCGCCGGGATACGCCCCATCCAGCTGTGCCGGACCGTGCATCGGGTCGGCTCGCCCTCGGGGAGCATGTCGATGATCTCTACCCCGACCGGGCTGTTGGCCAGGATGAGATTGGGATACACCCAGTAGATGACGCCCATGTTGGCCGATGGGTCCAGCGAGGCAGCCGCGTCGTCGCTCACATTCTTGATCCAGGTGAACGGGAAGCCCATCCTGTGGTGCCTGCCGAACTCGTCGTAGATGGACGTGTTGGGCAGTGTGTTCTGCCCGATCAGGCTCTCCCCGTGCACAAACGGGAAGTGGTAGCTCTCGGCGAACGCCTCCAGCGCACCCTTCCAGGACACCTCGGAGGAAAATTCGCGGTCGGTGTGATAGCCGTAGGATTGGTAATTCCACTGCGCCAGTTCTGATCCCAACGGGCCGAGGTGCGCATCGAGGTCGATGGCGGCATCGGCGGTCAGCACCGCCCAGATCAAACCGTACTGCTCCTGCGACGGGAGTTCGACCAATCCGTAGTCGGCGTTGTCCATCGTGTCGAATCCGGATTTGCCCGGCACCATGAACAACTCGCCCGTGTTCCGGTACGTCCAGGCGTGATACGGGCACACGAAGCGCGAAGCGTTGCCCGACCCGCAGGCCGGCATGGCCCCGCGGTGACGGCAGTAGTTCAGGAAGACATGCGCAGCGCCGGTGCGGTCCCTCGTCACCAGCAGCGAGTCACCCAGTACGGAACGGACCACGTAATCGTTGTTCTGCGGTAGCTGCGCCGACGGGACGATGGCCAGCGGCACCCGGCGCAGGATCTGCGATTCCTCGATCTCGGTGATCTTGGGGTCGCGGTAGTAGTGCAGTGGCACTTTGAGTACGGCATCGGCCATATCGGTGGTGCCCTCGAGTGCGTGCTGCAGCGCACGCCGGGTCAAGGATTCGTCGGTGCAGATCAGCGGGCTGTGGACCATACCTTGACCATACAATCATTAGCTATTGTATTGTCAAGATTGCGCACGATTTCGTGCGACGATCGTCGGATGCGCAGGCACGGCTGGTCCGGTGACATCCCGGTCGACGACGAGGAGGCGGTTCGCCGCATCATCGACACGTCGCGCGCCGCGATCGACGCCCACGGCACCGTGAACGTGTCGGAGGTGGCCCAGACCCTCGGTGTCACCCGGCAGACGATCTACCGGTACTTCCCCACCCAGGAAGCGTTGATGGCCGCCACCGCAGTCTCCTCGGTGGCCGGATTTCTCGATCGCCTTGCAGCCCAACTGGGTTCGATCACCGATCCGACCGAGGCCGTCATCGAAGGCATCGCCTACACCCTCGAACAGTTGGCCCACGACCGTTATCTCGGACTGGTGATGCAGCCGGGTAAAGCCAGCGCGTTCACGGCGGGTGTCACGTCCGACCTCGCCATCGGGTTCGGCCGTTCGATCCTGCTGCGCTTCGATGTCGATTGGGCCGCTGCGGGATTCGCCGATCAGACGCTGGATGAACTGGTGGAGTTCATGCTGCGCATCCTGCAGTCGTTCATCGTCGACCCCGCCCGGCAGGGCCCGAACCTACGCACGTTCCTCAACGACTGGATTGCACCTGCGGTGCGGTCACACGCCGGTGCAGCGACACCGCATAGTCCCCACCAGTGAATTCCGCTCGATCCCAGGTCGCCCAGCGCGCCACCGATTCCAGACCCGCCGCCTCGGCATGCCGGTCGTAATCGGCGATCGTCAACCGATCCGGCCGCAGCGAGAACCCGGCCACCAGCAACCCACCCGCAGGTAGGTGCCCCGCGAGTCCGGTCAGCACCTGCGCCTCGGTGCCCGGTGCCAGGAAGATCATCACGTTGCCGGCCAGGACGACGAGGTCGAATTCCCCGGTCACTCCGGCCTGCGGCGCCGATAGGTCGGCCGCGATCCAGCTCAGCTGCGGCGCCTTGCTGCGGGCGGTGCCCAGCATGCCCGCGTCGGCGTCGGCCCCGACCACGGAGAACCCGCGGGCGGCCAACTCGATGGCGACCCGGCCGGTGCCACAGCCGGCGTCGAGCACGCGGGTCCCGCCGTTCTCTCGCAGCAGCGACTCGACCAGGTCGGCCTCACCGTGCACACTCCTGCCGCTGGCCGCCAGCGACCGCCAGCGCGCGTCGTAGTCGTCGCCGCGGGGTGCGTCGGTGTTCTGCCAGCGGGTGCCCATGGCTCCCGAAGCTACCCGCCGGTTTTCTCGGCCTCGTATTTGAGCGTCATGTGCGTGATGGCGTCGATCTGAGTCTGCGCCAGGCCGTCGCGGACCTCGCTCGCCCGCGCGGCGGCGTCCAGCGTCGGCTGGGCCTGTCCTTGGAAGTGGGGCATGACCTCCTCGGCGAACAGCTCCGCGGATCGTTTGGTGGCGGCGGTGTCGGCCCAATCCGCGGCCATCTGCAACATCGACCCGAATCCGCCGGACTGCTCCCACAGGCGCTGCACCTGCGCGCGAGCCCGCTCCGGGCCACCGATCACGCCGGCCCCGGACTCGTTGATGACGTCGATCATGTCGTCGATCTGATCCCCGGGCATGGTCATCTGCGGGAACGCCGCGACCTTCTGGAAATACCGGAACCACGCCTCGATGCCGTACCGGACCTCCGCCCGGGCTTGCGCGTCGGTCTCGGCCACGTGGAACGGACCGACCAGCGTCCAGTTGCGGCGGTCGACGCTGGTGCCGAACGCCGCCGCGCGTTCCTCCGCCACATTCCAGTGGTGCGCCAGCGCGTCGAATCCCGCCTCGGTGAGCGTCGCCCCCACCGACAGCAGCCCGATACCGTGTTTACCCGCCAGCCTGGCACCGGTGGGCGAGGCGACCGCCGCCACCGACAGCGGGATGCCACCCTCGGTGTAGGGCGCCAATTGTAGTCTGGCATCGAAGAATTCGTGGGTCTGCGTCTTCGCGGTCACGGTCTCACCTGCCAGCAGCCGCACCATGATGTCGAGGTTGGTCTCCAGTAGTTCCCTGGTGTCGGTCGGGGTCAGTCCGATCATCGCGGAATCCGTCGGCAGCGACCCGGGACCCACACCGCCGATGATTCGGCCATGGGTGAGGTGATCGAGCAACATCAGCCGGTCGGCCGCCCACAGCGGGTTGTGGTAAGACAGCGAGATCACGCCTGTGCCGAACCGGATCCGCTTCGCGCGTTCAGCGGCCGCGGCGATGAAAACCTCTGGGGAGCTGATGATCTCGCTACCGGCCGAGTGATGTTCACCGAACCAGACCTCGTCGTAGCCGAGCCCGTCGAGGTGCTCGACGAACTCCAGGTCGCGCTGCAGGGCGAGCGTCGGGTTGATGCCGGGCCGGTGGAAGGGGGCGATGAAATAGCCGAAGCGAAGTCGGTTCACAAGCTGTCCTCATGGTCGGGGGTGAGCAGGATCTTGCAATGTTCGCCGGGGAGCGCGAGCGCGCCGAACGCCTCGGCCGCAGCCGATATCGGCAGGGTCGCGGTGATCAACGCCCCGACATCCACCGTGCCGTCGGCGATCCATTGCAGGGACGCCGCGAATTCCTCTGGGCGGTAGGCGAAGACGAATCGCAGTGTCAGCTCTTTCGTGGTGCCGACGGCGGGCACGATGGTGTCGGGCTGGGTGCATACTCCGACGACAATGACCTTGCTGCGCGGCACAGCGGATTCCATGACGGTCGCCAGCACCCCGGGACGGCCGACGCATTCGAAGATCACGGTGTTGGCACGCCCGGCCTTGCCGATCAGCGGCGAGATGGGCAGCGCCGGTCCGGACAACTCGGCCCAGCGGTTGTACGGGCTGTGCTCGGCGGGATCCACCACCTCGTCGGCCCCGATGGTCTCGGCGAGCACCCTGCGCGCCGCCGAGAAGTCCGCCGCCACCACCGGTCCGTGGCCGCCCGCCTTGAGCGCGGCGATGACGGCGAGTCCCACCGGCCCGCAGCCGAGCACCAAGGCGACATCACCGGGTGTCATGCCCGCCGCGGCAACGGCGTGCGCACCGACTGCGAGCGGCTCGGTTACCGCTGCGTGCGCCGCGGGCACCGCTTCCGGTACGGCCAGCAGACGGCTCTCCTGCAACACCATCCGCTGCGCGAGACCGCCGGTGACCGCCGGCGACAGCCCGATCAGTTGCGGTCCGCCCGGGGTGTCCAGGAACGGCACCGACGTCACGATCGTGCCCGGTGCCAGGGCGCGTGAGGTACCCGGACCGTGGTCGAGCACCCGCGCGACGAACTCGTGGCCCAGGACCATCGCCGGGACCACGTCCGGAGCCGCCGCCTGCGACTCGACCAGGTGGATGTCGGACCCGCAGATCCCGCAGGCCAGGGGCGCCACCAGGACCTGTCCGGCCGCCGGCACGGGATCATCGACGTCCTCGACCGCGACCGCGCCGCGCCGGGCCACCACTGCACGCATCACTCGAACCTAGCCAGCCCGGTGGTCGCGGCCCAGTGCACGAAAGGGGACATTCGGCGACCGGCACTGCTGCTTTACTGATGGCGTGCTCCAGGTCCGGGACTACGAACGCGTCTTCGCCGTGTTGGAAGCCTGCGAGGACGCCACAGATCTCGACGGATTCCGCCGCGCGGTGGTCGACACGGTGCAGGACGTCTTCGGTGTCCAGGGCGTCACGTTCTTCACCGGGGCCACGGTCGCCGACGCGTTCACCGACGAAACCCCGGTGACCACGGGGGATCCCACCGGCGACATCTTGGACGACTACCTGCGGTCCTGGAACACCTCGGATGTGTTCTCGACCCCGGCCGCGCTACAGCGGCTACACGACACCGGCGGGGTCAGCCTCGCCGAGTTGCCGCCACCGCCGGAACCGGCCGCCGTCTACGTGGAGCAGTTCCTGTACCGAATGGATCTGCAGTCGTGCAATGCGTTCACTTTCTCGATGGGCGCACAGCGGCACGGTCTGGTCGGCCTGTTCGACCCCGATCCGGCAGCGGTCGGCCCCGCCGATGCGACGGCCATGCGGCTGTTGTGCCGGCGGCTGCGGGTGGTCTCACGGGCCCTACCGGCTCGGTCGGATCCCCTTGCCGGCCTCACCAATCGGCAACGCGAGGTCGTCGCGCTGCTTGCGCAGGGGCTGACCAATGCCAGGATAGCGGCGGAACTCGTGCTCACCGAGGACACCGTGAAGAAGTACGTAAGCCGCGCCCTGGACAACACCGGCTGCCGATCGAGGACCGAATTGGCGCTGCTCGCCGCGAAGCACTAGTAACCGGGCGGGTTGGCGGTGTCGACCCACATATCCACGCGCAGTTGCGATCCTGGGTGGTAGTCGTACACCGACAGGTCCGTCACCCCGGACTCGACGAGTACGTCCTCGCACAGCAGGCTGTGCCCGGTGTATTCGGCCGCGGGGCGGGTGAAGATCTCGTAGGCCGCGTCGGAGCACACCTCGGGCTTGCGCGATTGCCGCATCGGCTCCTCGCCGCGCAGGTTTCGGATCGCGGCGGTCGCGACGGAGGTTCGGGGCCACAACGTGTTCGACGCGATGCCCTCGCCGCGTAGTTCCTCCGCCAGACCGAGCGCACAGAGGCTCATGCCGAACTTGGCCATCGTGTAGGCCGTCGGGGCCAACCATTTCGGCTCCAGCCGGATCGGTGGCGACATGGTCAGGATGTGCGGGTTGGGCCGGCCCAGCATGTGCGGGATACAGGCCCGCGACACCGCGTAGGTGCCGCGCACCTGGATGCCGTTCATCAGATCGAACTTCTTCATCGGCACATCGAGTACCGGCGCCGTGTTGAGCGCCGAGGCGTTGTTCACGCACAGATCGATACCGCCGAACTGCTCGGCGGCCAGGGTCACGGCGGCCTCGACGGCGTCGCTTTCCCGGATGTCGCCGACGATCGGGAGCGCCTGGCCCCCGGCGGCCTCGATTTCCTTGGCCGCGGTGCAGATGGTGCCGGGCAGCTTGGGATGGGGTTCGGCCGTCTTGGCCATGAGTGCGACGTTCGCCCCGTCGGCGGCGACGCGGGTGGCGATGGCCAGTCCGATCCCGCGACTGGCGCCCGAGATGAACATGGTCTTTCCCGCCAGCGCACGCGTCGTCATGCCGAAGAGATTACGGTATGCCTTTCAGTCACCTTCGTCTCCGCGATTTGTGCACGTTTGGTGCGCTGAGCGCGACAAAACGTGCACAAGTCGCCAGAAACGGGAGAATCGCGGGCGAGATGACCGACATCGAGCCCACCGAGAGCATCGCCGGCCCCGACGCCGCGGACCGACGGCGCCACATCATCCGTCTCGCGCTGTTCGCCGCGTTTCTGGGCGGACTGTTCTGCCTGATGGTGTTCGGCCGGGTCATCGACGCCGACCAGATCCGCGCCGCCGTCACCGCCACCGGGCCGGCCGCGCCGTTCACCTACATCGTGTTGTCCGCGGTCCTCGGTGCGATCTTCGTGCCCGGGCCGATCCTGGCCGCCGGTAGCGGGCTGCTGTTCGGTCCGATCGTCGGCCTCGGCGTGACGCTCGGTGCCACGGTCGGCACGGCAATGATCGCCAGCCTCGTCGGCCGCCGGGCCGGCCGGGACAGCGCCCGCGCACTGCTCGGCGCCGACCGGGCGGATGCGCTCGACAGTCAGATCCAGCGGCGTGGCCTGTGGGCCGTCGTCGGGCAACGGTTCATCCCCGGGATGTCCGACGCGATGGCCTCCTACGCGTTCGGCGCGTTCGGAGTTCCGTTGTGGCAGATGGCACTCGGTGCGTTCATCGGTTCGGTACCGCGCGCCTTCGTGTACGCCTCGCTCGGCGCCTCGCTGGGCAACAAGTCGGCCGCGTTGGCTTTCGCCGCGGCCGCGGTGTGGTGCGTCACCGCCGTCATCGGTGGGTACGCCGCACACCGCGGCTGGCGTAGTTGGCGCGATCGGCGCTGAATTCGCGTCGACTACACCGTGAAGGCTGCGCGGAACGCCTCCAACGCGACCTCGCTGTCGGCGGAATTCCACGCCTCCATGCCGATCGTCCCGGTGAACCCGATATCGAGCAGCGCCCGCGCGACGGCCGGGTAGTGGATCTCCCCGGTGCCCGGCTCGCAACGACCCGGCACATCGGCCACCTGGATCTCGCCGATGGCATCCCCGCAACGACGGACCAACTCGACGAGATTCCCCTCGCCGATCTGCGCGTGATAGAGGTCCAGCATCATCTTGACGTTCGGGTGCCCGACGCCCTCCACCAGCGCCAGGGTGTCCTTGGCGCGCGCCAGCGGCACCCCGGGGTGGTCGACGATGGTGTTGAGGTTCTCCACCACGAACGTGACCCCTGCCTGCGCACCGATCTCACCGATGCGTTCCAGGGTGCGCAATGCGGTCAGCCACATCTGCCCGGTGGCGCGTTGCCGCGGCCGGGCCGCCTGCCCGTCCACCAGTTCCGCGGTGTGCAGGTTCAGCCGCGTCACGCCAAGGATCTCGGCTGCCTTGATGCTGAGTTCGGCGGTGCGGACCACCTCGTCGGCAGAGTCCGGGTCGATCAGGTCGCCGTGCAGGTAGCCGGTCATCGAGGTGAACGTGGCTCCCGTCGCGGCCAGCGCCTCGAGGTCCTTGTCGTGCCAGCTCCAGATCTCCGCGGCGAAGCCCAGCTCGTGAATCTGCTTGACGCGGTCGATGATCGGAAGGTCACGGAACACCATCTCCGAGCAGACGGCCAACTGGAAGCTCATCGCAGCGCCTCCACCGCGAGCGCCACCGGAGCGCCGGTCTCGACGGATTCCCTTGCCGCGAGAGCGATGTCGAGTGCCACGCGGGCATCCTCGCCGGTCACCGAAGCCGGTCGCCCGGCCCTGATCGCCTCGGCGAACTCCGCGAACTGCGCGACGTAGGCATCGGCGAACAACTCGGTGTTCAGCGTGCCGGCGCTCCCTGGGTCGCGCCCGGCCAGCAGCACCCCACCGGACCCGAAGACCTCCCCGCGGACGTCGTAGCCGTACACCGCCTGGAAGCTGGCCTCAGCCACGCCATAGGCACCGTTGTCGAAGGTCAGGTGCACCAATGAGGTGTCCAAGAAACCTGCCTCGGCGAACTGCGGGTGCACCAGCGCCGTCGCCTGCGCGTACACGCTGACCACGCGCGCCCCCGGGTTCAGCCAGCACAGTGTGTCGAAGTCATGGATCAAGGTCTCGTTGAAGATGGTCCACGGCTTCACACGCGCCGCGGTCTCCGCCGAGATACCGGGGTCGCGTGTCAGCGACCTCAGCAGCTGCGGTGTGCCGATCGCCCCGTCGTCGATGCGCGCCCGCATGGCCGCAAAGTCCTCGGCGAAGCGCCGGTTGAACCCGACCTGCAACACCACCCCGGCGTCCCGCGCGGCGTCGATCGCACGGTCCGCGTCGGGGCGCGTGAGTGCCATCGGCTTCTCGCAGAATACGTGCTTGCCCGCCTGGGCCGCGGCGACCA
>JAHFVC010000058.1 GCA_023264765.1 Mycobacterium sp.
TCGGCGTTTCTCACGGGCCGCGGCTGGACGGTGAGTCTGCACAAGAGCTCGGATCTGTACGTCGCCTACGGTCTGGAGCCGCCGATCGAGGGCCTCTCCGCCTTCGGCGACATCACCTACCTGACCGCCACTCTCGGCTAGCGACCGATGGGCTGGACCGACGGCGGCGACCACACGCTGTCCGAGTTGATACCCGCCGACCCGGCGGCGGTGCGGGACTTCTACGTCGACCTCGCCAACATCAAGGTGGTGCACCCGCTGGTGGTGTCGGTGCGGCCGATCCGGCGCCGAGGTACCCCTGGCGGCGGTCGCCTGCAGGCCTATCGGGTTCGTGATCGAATACCTCTGGGCCGCATGGTCGTGCGTGCGAGCTACACCGCCGAGCTGTATGTCCCCGAGCGCGGGGACGTGCTGACCGAGGCGCGCCAGTTCCCGGGCGTACGGCTGTTCGGCCGGGTGTCGTTCGAGGGCGGGCCCGCAGGAACCACGCTCACCGAACGCCTGCAGATCTCGGCACCCACCCCGCTGGCGGCGTTCACGGTGCGACAGGCCGTCGCCGCCCACACCTCGATGCTGGCCGGGATCAGGCAGCACTTCGAGACGTCGAGATGACCACCTCGGCGGGGCCGCGCACCGCGTAGTTCATCCCGTAACCGACCGGACCGTGCACCTGCCATTCGGGCAGCACGGCCAGGAGTTCCTCCAGGAAGACCTGCCCTTCCAGGCGCGCCAGGTTCATCCCGAGGCAGCTGTGCAGCCCGAAGGCGAAACCCAAGTGCGGCAGCTTCTTCCGGAATACATCGAATCGCTGCGGGTGGTCCCAGCGTTCTGGATCACGGTTGGCCGCCCCCAAGAGCAGAGTGAGACGCCGACCGTCCGGAATACCGATCTCGCCGACGCGGGCGTTCGCCCCGATGGCGTCCCGGAACACCGAGTGGCTGATGGTCTCATGGCGGTGCACCTCCTCGACGGCGGCCGGCGCCAACGACGGGTCCGCGGCGATCGCCTGGCGCTGCTCCGGGTGAGCGGCCAGGGTCACCACGATCTGGGCCAGCAGTTTGGCCGTGGTCTCATTGCCCGCGAATACCAATTGCGTATTGCTGGCCACGATCTCCTGCTCGGTCATATGCCGGCAGGCGTAGTCGTCGCGCACCATTGTGGTGATCAGGTCGGTGCCGGCGAACGACGGGCAGCGGCGCCGGTCGATCTGCGCGCGGATGTAATCGTTGAGTTCGCCGGTGGCCTGCTTGCCGACGGCGATCAGCCGCGCCCCGCGCTCGCCGGGATTGGTGTAACCCTCCGCCGAGGCGCCCATCGCGTCACTCCACGCGCTGAACCTGTCGACCATGTCGGGCTCGATGCCGAGCATGTGCGCGATCACCTCGGTGGGGATGCCACGGGTCAGCTCGGAGACCACCTCGACGGTCTCGCCCGCGGTCAGCCGGTCCACGACCGGGGCCAGCCGGCGGCGCACGATGTCGGCGATAACCGGGCGCAGGGCCGACAGCGTGCGCGGCCGGAAATCATCGGACCAGATGGACCGCATATCGTCGTGATGGTGGCCGTCGTAGAACTCCATGGTCGGGCCGCCGAAGACCGCGGCCTGTTCGGCCTGACCCTGTTCGGATCCGAATACCGTTGGTGTGGTGAGGATTGTCCGCACATCGTCGAAGCCCGCGACCATCCAGCGATTGATCCGCTCGTTGTACACCACCCCGCCGAGATCTCGGATCTGTTCGTAGACCTGCCACGGTTCGCGGACGAACTCGGGGTCGGCGATGTCGAAGGTGAGCACCGGAGCCTGGGTCACGAGCCACCTCCGCGATGTCTGCCAAGTTCCAGCCGAGGTTAACAGATGTATGCAATTCTGTAACGCATGACGGTGACTTTCAGGGATCTCGGGGCCGAACTGTCGAACTGGGGCCGCTGGGGTCCCGAGGATCAGCTCGGCACCCTGAACTTCGTCACTCCTGCGCATATCCAGGCGGCGGCGGCGGAGGTACGCACCGGGCGCGCGTTCCAGCTGAGCATTCCGGTGGGCAAAAGTGGACCGCAGAGCGGTATCGGCGGCCGGATCAATCCGGTGCACCTGATGTCGATGGCGCCGCACGACTGGGCAGAGCCGCACGGTGTTCAGGTGTCCGACGACTGGATCATCATGCCGTTGCAGTCCGGAACCCAGTGGGACAGCCTGGCGCATGTCGCCTACGACGACCAGATGTACAACGGATACCCCACCGACGAGGTCAATGCCCGGTTCGGTGCGCGCAAGCTCGGCGTGGAGGTGATGACCGACAAGCTGGTTGGTCGAGGCGTGCTGTTGGACATCGCGCGACTGCACGGCGTGCCGTGGCTGGACGGGGGTTATCCGATCACGCCAGCCGACCTGGAGGCAGCGGAACGGGAGCAAGGGGTGACGGTGGGCGAAGCGGATTTCCTGTTCTTCCGGACCGGTTGGCGGGCAAAGCTTCTCGCTGATGGCGGTGACGGGTGGATGAACACCGAGCCCGGGCTGAGCATGGATTGTGCGCGCTGGCTGTGTGACCGGTCGGTGGCTGCGGTGGGCTCGGACAACTGGGCGATCGAGGTGCTGCCCGCCGACGAACCTGGCGTGATCGTGCCGCTGCACTGCGTGCTGATCCGGGACATGGGCATGCCGCTGGCCGAGATCCTCGACCTGGAGGAACTCGCCGCCGACTGCGCGGACGACGGCCGGTGGAGTTTCATGCTGGTGGCCCCGCCACTGCGAATCACCCATGCGGTCGGATCTCCGGTCACGCCCATCGCCATCAAATGAGCGCTTTCCAGTACCGCCTGCGCACGCCAACACCTCTGGTGAGCGTCGAGGACTATCGCGCCGCGGCGCGACGCGCCCTGCCGACGATGGTGTGGGCATATCTGGACGGGGGAGCAGAGGATGAGCGGACGTTGCGTGCCAACCGTGCCGCCTTCACGAAATGGTCACTGCGGCAACGGGTGCTGGCGGGTCACGCGAGCGTCGACGTCGGCACCGAACTGTTCGGCGAACGACTCGAGCTACCCGTGGTGCTCGCCCCGACAGGGCTGACCGGCCTTGCGCACCGGGCGGGTGAACTCGGTGCCGCCCGCGCCGCCGAGAAGGCCGGCGCGCGGTTGGCGCTCAGCACCGCCTCGTCGTACTCCATCGAGGAGGTCGCCGCCGGCACCGACCGCGATCATTGGTTCCAGCTGTACCCGTGGGGTGAGCGGGCCGGGTTCATGGAGTCGATGCTGGATCGGGCCCGTGCCGCCGGATATCGCACCCTGGTGGTCACGGTCGATGTGCCGTTGCAGGGCAACCGCACCGGGGAGCGACGGACCGGGATGGGGCATCCGCCGATCCTCACCCCCCGCCGGGTCGCCGACGCGGCGCTGCGGCCGCGCTGGTGGTACGGGCTGCTGCGGTATCAGCGGATGACCATGCGCAACGTCACCGTCACGAGTGGTGCCGCGGGGGCCGTCGAAGGGGTGGCCATCCAGCAGCGTCAGATGCGTCCGGACCTCACCTGGGCCGATGTTGCGGCGCTGCGGCAGCGCTGGACGGGGCCCTTCGTCGTGAAGGGCATCCTCGATCCTGCGGATGCGATCCGGGCCGCCGATATCGGTGCCGACGGTGTCGTGGTGTCCAATCATGGTGGGCGCCAACTCAATGGGGCTGCCGCTTCGCTCGATGCGCTACCCGGTGTCGTGGACGCGGTCGCAGACCGTGTCACGGTCCTGCTGGACGGCGGGGTCCGGACGGGCAGCGATATCGTCACCGCCCTGGCCCTGGGGGCGGATGCGGTGCTGATCGGCCGGCCCTACCTCTATGGCCTGGCGGTCGACGGCGCCGCGGGCGTGGGTGCGGTGCTGGACATCCTCGCCGCGGAGATACGCCAGACGCTGACGTTGATGGGCGTCGCGGGCGTCGCCGAACTCCGGCGCGCGCATCTGCTCTAAGGTAACGGCATACTGTAATACTTACGGGATGGCATACTCGTGTCTATGGGTGCGCAATCTGCCGTGTCGGCGGGGGCAGACCGGATGACCAGGTACGAGCTCGACGTGATCGGCGTCGACGCCGCTGACCTGGTGCGCTCGGCCGGTGGTTGGCTGTTCGACCGGGCGATGGCCGGCTGGGACGTGCAGGTGACGCTCACCGAGGAGGGCGATCTGCGGCCGCTACAGATTCTGGGGTTGCGCATCGGGCAGCGCCGGGACCAGCCGGTGGCACTGGCGGTGGCGGGCGTCCTCGGGGGCCAGGTACAGACCGCACTCAACCGCGGTGGTGCCGAGGTCACCGTGTGGGACGCCGACCGGCTGACCGGGTTGGAGCCGGTCCGGTACGTGCTCAGTTCGGCGGCACGTGCCTTCAAGGCGCAGGCGCTCGCGGCGGTCGGCCTGGACCCTTCGCAACTGCACCCGGTGGAGGTGTTCCGGTCCCGTCGGACCTAGGTGTCGGCGGCGACCGCGTCGGTGGCCACGGATTTGGCCCAGCGGTAGTCGGCCTTGCCGGCGGGCGAGCGCACGATCTTGGTCTCCCGGATGAAGGCCTTCGGGATCTTGTACCGGGCCACCGAGCGTCCACACACCTCGGCGAGTTCCTCGTCGGAGGCTGCCGCGCCGTCGGCCAGCTGGACCACCGCGACCACTTCCTGACCCCAGCGCTCCGAGGGTCGGCCCACGACCACCACGTCGTACACGCTGGGGTGCGCGGCGATCGCACGTTCGACCTCTTCGACGAAGATCTTCTCGCCGCCGGAGTTGACGGTCACCGAATCACGGCCGAGGAGTTCGATCCTGCCGTCCGCCAACATGTTCGCCCGGTCGCCCGGTACCGACCAGCGCACCCCGTCGATGGTGGGAAACGTGCGTGCGGACTTCTCCGCGTCTCCCAGGTAACCCAGCGGGATCAGGTCGCGGCGGGCCAGCCAGCCGCCGCCCTCGCCGGGCGACAGCACGCGGCTGAAGTCCTCGGCGACGACAGCGGTGTCGGACTGCGCAGTGAACGTGGCCGCCGGATTCGGTTCGCCGGCCGTCGAATACGTGCTCATCTGCGCGCCCGACTCCGACGCGCCGACGGCGTCGAGCAACATGATGTGCGGCAGAGCCTTGAGAATCCGGTCGCGCACCGTGGGGGACAGCGCCGCACCGCCATTGGTGATGGTGAACAGTCCGGACAGGTCGTAGTCGCCGGACTCGATCTCCTCGATCAAGGGACGCGCGACGGCATCGCCGACCACCGGAATGGTCAGCACTCGTTCGCGTTCGGCCAGCCGCAGCACGTCGGCCGGACGCAGCCGCTCGACATCATCGGGAATCACGATTTTGCCGCCCATCGTGATGGCGTTGTACGCCGCCCACTGGGCCGCCCCGTGCATGAACGGCGGGATCATCAGCATCCCCAGGGCGCCCCCCGCGGTGCGCGCCTTGTCGGCGAGTTCGGCATAGGAGCCCAACGCCTGGTCGCTGCCGAAGGGGCGTCCGCCCATCGAGGACAGGAAGATGTCGTGCTGGCGCCACAGCACCCCCTTGGGCATGCCGGTGGTGCCGCCGGTGTAGAGGATGTACAGGTCGTCGCCGGAGGCTTCGGGCAATCCGCCGGCCGGTGCCGGCGTGCCCACGGCGGCCTCGTAGTCGACCGCACCCGGCAGCAGTTCATGGCCGGACTCGTCCGCGACCTGGATGAGGACCTGCAGGTTCGGAGCGCGGTCGCGGATGGCGGCCACCCGCGGCGCGAACTCGGCGTTGTAGACCAAGGCCCGCGCCTTGGAGTCGTTGAGCAGGTAGACCAGCTCTTCCTCGACGTAGCGGAAGCTGACGTTGTACGGGGCGACCCGGGCCCGGTAACTGCCGATCATCGACTCGAGATACTCGTTGCCGTTGCGCAGGTAGATGCCAAGGTGGTCCTGCCCGGATTCGTGGCCCGACAGCGCGTCGCGTTCGGTGTGCACACCCAGACCGGCCGAGACCAGGAAGTGCGCGAACCCGTCGACCCGCTTGTCGAACTCGGCGTAGGTGTACCTGCGGTCGCGCCACACCAGGAACGTCTGGTCGGGGACGGCCCTGGCCACGGTGCCGAACACGGAGGACAGGTCGAAGCTGACGCCGCTCATGACAGCAGACCATACATGCTGACGCCCTATGTATGGTCGACGTTGGAGAAGTTGAGGCTGATCCGGGGGCCGGCCGGCCCCTTCTGCTTGGGCACGCAATGCTGCCAGTCCCGTTGACAACGGCCGTGCATGACGATGAGGTCGCCGCCGGCCGGGGTGAACACCGTGCTGGACCCGCCGCCGGCCGGGCGAACCAGGAAGCGTCGCGAGGCGCCGAGGCTGAGCACCGGAATGGTCGCCGTGGGTGCTTGATTGGCGGGCCGGTCCGCGTGCCAGCCCGTGCCCTCGGTGTGGTCGCGATACCAGTTCATCCACACCCGTGCATAGGACACCCCGAACTGCTCGCTGAGGGCCTTGCCCAACGCGACGACGGTGACCGGCGCCGCGGCGATGTCGGGGTACTCGGCGGTGAGCCGTGGCTCATCGACGACCCGGTTGTACATCCAGCGTCTGCGCTGCTCCCAGCCGTCGATCGCAGCCAGCTCCGCGAACAGCCGACCGTGGCCCGTGACGAAGCCGGGGACGTGAGTGATCCACGAGTCGTCGTCCAACCGGTGTTCGACGGCGCGTCCGAACGCAGCGGGATGGACGGCGAACTCTTCCCCGCCGTCCATGTCGCCGAACAACATTCCTTGCATGCTGCGCACATCCAACACCCGGGCACCGACAAGTAGTCCAGCCAAAGGTCTAGGGCCGCAGGGCCACGCCGGGCGGCGCCCATCCGTAACGTGGCCGGGGTGAGCTGGAAAGCACTGGAAGCCGTGATCCGAACGTGCGTGGACACCGCACAGGCACGCCGCGCCGAATGGGATCGGCTCGACGCGGCCGTCGGCGACGGCGACTTCGGCAGCAGCGTGGCGCGTGGCGCGCACGGCGTCGAGGCGCAGTGGGAAGAACTCGACCGCTCGTCGCCCGAGGCTTTCCTGCGGGCCGTCGGTGCCGTGCTGAACCGTGAAATGGGCGGAAGCTCGGGACCGCTGTTGGCAGTCGCGTGCGAACGAGCCGGGGCCGCGGCAGGCACGTCGGAGGACATCGGCGTCGCGACGGCCGGAGCGATGCTGGCTGCCGCGGCGGCGGGTATCGCCGACTACGGCAAGAGCGGTGCGGGCGACAAGACACTGCTCGACGCGCTCCTGCCGGCCGCCTCCGCGGTCACCCAGATCGGCCACCGCGGCGACGACAGCACGAGTGCGTACGCGGACGCGGCCAAGGCTGCCGCCGAGGGCGCCAGGGCGACCCGGGAGTACGTGGCCAGGCGCGGCCGCGCGGCGTACTCGGCCGAACGCAATGTCGGAGAACCGGATCCGGGCGCGGTCGCGGTTGCCGAGATCGCCGCGGCGCTGGCGCGCGCCGCCGGTGCCGAGGCCCCCGATCTCACTGACCTCGCCCCGGCCGCGGAGCTACCGGCCACCGGGGTCGCGACCGGAAAGACGAAGCAGTTTCTCAACGATCCCGCGCATGCGGCCCTGGAGAGCCTGTCCGGCCTGGCTCGTTCCGTGCCCGACCTGGTGGCATGGGATCCCGTCGCGCAGATCGTCCACCGCGCGACGCCACTGGTGGGCGGCCGCGTCGGTCTGGTGTCCGGTGGCGGCTCTGGCCACGAACCCCTGCACGCCGGATTCGTCGGTGCGGGCATGCTGGCCGCCGCGGCGCCCGGCGCGGTGTTCGCCTCGCCGAGCACCGATCAGATCCTGGCCGCGACGCGTGCGGCCGCTGCGGGCGGCGGTGTGCTGCACGTGGTGAAGAACTACACCGGTGACGTGCTGAACTTCGGTCTGGCGGCCGACGCCGCGCGAGCCGAGGGCATCGAGGTGGCCAGCGTGCTCGTCGACGACGACGTCTCGGTCGACGGGTCCGACCATACCGTGGGCAGGCGCGGCACCGGCGCGACGCTGTTCGTGCACAAGATCGCCGGTGCGGTCGCCGAAGCCGGCGGCTCGCTCGAGGAGGTCCACGGGGCCGCGGTGGAGGTCGTGAAGCGCAGCGCGAGTTTCGGAATCGCGCTGACGTCGAGTTCCCCGCCGGGAGCCGGGCCGATCCTGGCGCTGGGCCCTGACGAGATCGAAATGGGTGTCGGCATCCACGGCGAGCGGGGTCGGCGCGGCGACCGCCTCCGCCCGGCCGCCGACCTGGTCGCCGAGGCGACGGACATTCTGGTGAACCATCTCGGGCTCGGCGCGGGAAGTCGGGTGTTGGCGCTGGTCAACGGACTCGGTGCGACCCCGCTGATGGAGTTGTACCTGCTGTTCAACGACCTCGCCGATGAGCTGGGCCGCAGGCAGATCGGCATCGCCCGGAACCTGGTCGGGAACTATGTCACCAGCCTGGACATGGCGGGTGCCTCCTTCACGCTGATGACCCTCGACGACGAGTTGGCCCGCTGGTGGGATGCCCCGGTGCACACCGCCGCGCTGCGTTGGGGTCGCTGATCAGGGTCGGCCGAATGTCGCGACACCGGCCTGCGCACACGCCACGTCGTCATCGACGCTCGCCCCGCTGACCCCGACTGCCCCCACGATCGCACCGTGTTCGGTCACGGGAATGCCGCCGCCGAAGATGACGAACCGGCCGTTGCCGTTGGCGTGCAGGCCGAACAGTTCACCGCCTGGTGCGGCCAGCACGGCGAGCTCACTGGTCGCGATGCTGTTCGACACGGCCGTGTACGCCTTGTCGACAGCCAGCGTGGGACCGGCGATCTCCGCGCCGTCCATCCGCCCGAAGGCGACCAGATTGCCACCCGCGTCGACGACGGCGGCCGACACGCGGACCGACCGGCGCCCGGCCTCCTCGTGCACGGCGGCCACCATCTCCAATGCCCGGGCGACGGGAATGGTCACAGCAGTCCTCCATGGATGGTCTCGACGGGTGGGGTGATTGCGCACGCTATTGTTCGAACTCAATCGTGAACAGAGGAGAGCCAGTGACGCAACCAGAGCAGCAACTGACGTTCAAGCAGAAGGTCAAGCTGGGCCTGCAGGCCGCGGGCGCCTTTGCCCGTAACCCGAAGGCTCTGGTCGCTCTGGTGAAGTACAAGCGCGCAGAGCGCAAGTCGGCCAAGAACGCCGGCTGACGCCAGGGGCTACTCCTCGCCGGGTGTCACCATGATGGGCACCTCGAGCACACGCAGGATCTTGGCGGCTGTGGAACCGATGAACAGCCGCCGCGGCGGCGCCAACCGGCTGGAGCCGAGCATCAGCAGATCGCCGTCGCTCCAGTCGAGTTCCTGAACCGCCGTTTCGACGGTGCTGCCGTCGGCGACGACGGCCGTCACGGCGAAGCCGTCCGGTAGCGCCGCCTCAGCGGATTTCAATGTGGCACGGGCATGTTCGCGTGCTGCCTCGATGCCCGCCCCGCCGTGCTGATCGAGCGCGACGAGCGACACCAGCCGCAGTGGCGCACCGGTTGCTCTACTCAACCGGACCGCGGCGTCGAGCAGGCGGTGTGCGCCGGGACGGTCACCTATCGCGCAGGTGACGGAACGCACCCGGTCGATCTCGGAATGGCGCGTGCCGCGCGGCGCCACCGCGACCGGGACCGGCGCGGAGTGCAGCAACTCGTCGACCAGCGAACCCAACGACAGGCTGCCGGCCAGACCGCCGCCCGAGCCACCCACCACGACGGCTTCGGCGTGGAGCCGAAGAGCTTCTGCGCCAAGCGCTTCGGCCACCGACTCCGCAACGAGGACCGAGCCGGCGGCGGTGACGTCCTCGGGGACCAGCCGCAGCGCCTCGGCGAGCCACGCCGAGCCCTGCTCGGCCAGCACCTCGTGGTATCGATCGGAGGTCACCCGCGGAGTGGTCACGTCATCGGGAGCCAGCACCAGGCGTACTTCCAGTTCGGCGCCGAGGGTGCGGGCCAGCCGGACACCGAGCGCCAGGGCGTCGGCGCCACCCGAGGTGGCGAGGTAACCCACGACGAGCTTCACCGGCTTTCACCCTTCTTGCCGTGCTCGACATGGGGGATCGGGGTGCCCTCTTCGGCGAGGGTCTTCTCCTCGATCTTCATGGTCATCGGCTTGCTCAGGAAGCGGGTGACGTACAGCAGCAGACCCAGGCCGATGACGAACCAGATGGCCCCGCCGAGCAATGCGTCGAAGTGCAGGTTGAGCCACAGCACCGCCGTCAGACACATGCCGATGATGGGGAGCACGATGTTGGTGAAGATCTCCAGCGGCGTGTGCCGCTTCTTCAGGTGGACGGCGAAATAGAGCAGCACCGTCAGGTTCACGATGGTGAACGCGATGAGCGCACCGAAGTTGATCATCGACGACACGAACTCGAGGGTGAACCGGAAGGCCAACAGGGACACCGCGCCGACGATCAGCACCGCGTGCAACGGCGTCAGGAATCGCGGATGGATGTAGGAAAGGAATCGTGGGATGCGGCCCGTCCCGTTGCGGGCCATCACGTAGATCATCCGGGACACGCTGGCGTGCGACGACAGGCTGGACGCGAACATGGCGGCCAGTGCGGCCGAGACGAACAGGATCTTGAAGAACTCGCCGCCCACCTTGAGGGCGAGTTCGGGCAGCGTGTCGTCGGTGACCTCGAACCCGTCGAGGGTGGGGAACGCGGACTGGGCGAACCACGCGCCGACCAGGAAGATGGCACCGCCGATGAGCAGTGCCAGGACGATCGCCTTCGGCACGGTGGTCGGCGTCTTGGCTTCCTCGCTGTACATCGTGATCGCGTCGAACCCGATGAACGAGAAGCACACCACCGTCGCGCCCGCGATGACGGCCTGCATGTCGACGCCCGCGTGATAAAGCGGTTCGAGGGTCAGAGCGGTGCCCTGACCCATGCCCTTGGTCAGCGAGATGTAGGTCAGGACGACGAAGATGCCGATGAGCAGGATCTGGAAGACGACGAGGACCCCGTTGATGCTCGACGTGCCCTTGATACTCCAGCAGTTGAGCGCGGTGACGATCGCGACGTAGACGACGACGAAGATCCACGACGGGGTGTCGGGGAAGAACGACTCGAAGTAGATCCGGCCGATGACCGCGTTGACCATCGGCAGGAGCAGGTAATCCAGCAGCGAGGACCATCCGACGAGGAAGCCGACGTTGGGATGGATCACCTCGGAGGCATAGGTGTACGCCGAACCCGCAGACGGGAAGACGCGGGTCATCCGGCCGTAACTGAGGGCGGTGAAGATCATCGCGATCAGCGCGACGATGTAGGCGAGCGGTACGACGCCGTTCGTCTCTTCCGACACGATCCCGAAGGTGTCGAAGACGGTCATCGGGGTCATGTAGCCGAGGCCGAGGCCGACGATCGCCCACAGGCCGAGCGACCGCGACAGGCGCGGGGAGGCGGACGCGCCTCCCAGGGGAGCGGGGGAAGTCTGCTGCACCTAAGCAGTGTGCGCTGTGCCACACTCCGAGGGCCCGCACCGATTCGTACATTTCATCCGTTGCTCTTCGCCGCTTCGTACAATCGCTTCGTGCGTGTTTCCGTGGCGTGGGTGCTCACCCAGACAGGGTTGGCACTGCGGCTCCGCGGCGGTGCGGCCGGGGTGGGCCGGCCCATCGACGTGGTGCTCACCACCGAGCTCGCCAATCCGGCGCGGTGGCTGTCGGGCAACGAGTTCGTGCTGACGACCGGGATCAGGCTTCCGGACACGGCCCTGCTGCGTGACGCCTACCTTCGTGAGCTCGCCGCCTGCGGGGTTGCGGGCCTCGGTTTCGCGACCGGTCTGACACACCAGACGGTGCCCGAGGACCTCATCGCGGTGGCCGACGAGCTCGGCCTGCCGCTGATCGAGGTGCCGCTGGAGACGCCCTTCGCCGCGATCGTCAAGTCCGTCACCGCGCGTATCGCCGAGCTGCAGTACGACGACGTCGTCCGCGTGTCACGGGCCCAGCCGCACCTGACCCGTGCTGCGATCACGGGGGGAGCGCAGGCGGTCGCGCGGGAACTGGCCCGTTCGCTGGCCGCCACGGTTCTCATCCTGGACACCGCGGGCGACGTGGTGGCCTGTCACCCCGCGCACCCGGCCGCGGAGCTGCTCGACGCGCTGCGCGCCACGGTATCGACGGGGGCCGATGCCGGGACCACCACCCTCGCCCTGGGTGGGACATCCACTCCCGTTGCGCACCAACGTATCCGGGTGGGTTCGAAGTCCTACGGCGAGCTGGTCGTCGTAGGCGGAGCTGCGCTCAGTCACATCGAGCAGATGCTGCTCGGCCACGCGAACGCTCTGCTCGCTCTCGACTTCGACAAGCCGGCTCGCTTGAATGCGGCTCAGCGGCAGCTGAATTCGTCCGCCTTGGGCATGCTGCTCGCCCGCGACACGGACCTGCACTCCGCGTGGGCAATGCTGACGCGCGCCGCGGACCCGCAGCGCCGGATCCGAGCGCTGTCGATAGGCGGCGACTCCGCGGATGCGCTGGCCGCCGTTCACGAGGCATGTGCGGAGATGCTCGAAAGCGAGGGCCAGCAGTGCTTCGTCCACGCCGAAGGGGTGAACATGCTGGTCGTGATCCCCGGCGACCTGGGTGTGGAATTCGCGAGCAGGCTGATCGGCGCGCTGAACGCGCCGACGCGCCGGGCCCTGCGGTTCGGTATCAGCGGTGCGCACCGATTCGACGACCTCACCGTCGCGGTCCGACACGCCCAGCGTGCGTCCTCTATGGCGCAACGCGCAGGGCCACCAGTCGAATTCGGTGCCACGGCAGGCCAGGCCCTGCTCTCAGACGATGCGAGTCGCGAGGTGCTCTCCGCCGTTGCCGATGCGACGCTGGCGCCGCTCGCCGACTACGACCGCGATCAGCAGGGCGGGCTCGTCGTGTCCCTGCGCGCGTACCTGGAGGCCAACGGCCACTGGGAGACGGCCGCTGCGGAGCTCGGCGTCCATCGGCACACCTTGCGCAACCGGATCAGGACCGCGCAGAAGCTCCTGGGCTGCGACCTCGACGTCGCGCGGGTGCGGGCAGAACTGCTGCTCGCGCTGCTGGCCGGTGAACGCGCCGGGCCCTCATGAACTGAGAGTCAGGCGATCCGGCGCACCGCCAGCACATCGCGTTCGACGCATCCGACCCGGTCGGCCGCCTCGGCGACCGAGAGCACCGGATCGAGCAGGATCGCCAATTCGGCAGGGGAGAACCAGGGTTCGTCGTCCCAAGGTGCGTGGTCCCATCCGGCATCTTCAAAGCCGGAAAACAGTCTGTTGCTCAACTCGAACCTTTACGGGCGTTGTCGGCTGTCGCTGTCTTCGATGAAGCGAATTCAATGCCTGGAGTCTACGGGGGCGGCCGCGTCCGTGGGGTTCGGCGCGCACCTGGTGGCATAGCGCTTATCGACAGTGAAAGGACAGGTCAGGCCTACTTCGGCGGTAGAAGTACTCCCGCCAAGCCGTGATCTTTTCGTTATGCACCTGATATGCCCCCATGACCGGCCAGGTCTTCTGCTCGCCGCCCACGATCCAGTGACCACGACGTTCCATCAGCACGACGTCCCCGTCGAGGGCAAGATGCAGTATCTCGAGGTCGACGCACGTCCCGCGCGCGAAGAAGGCTTTCGTCAACTCGTGGATCGCGTCTCGTCCGGAGAGCGTCGGCCAGTCGGGTCTGATATAGAACGTCGCGTCCTCGGCGAAGTGACTCATGACTTCGTCGACGTCGTTGCGACTCCATGCGCCGATCTCGGCGCGCACGATTCCCTCATCGGTCATCATCCAACCGTCAGAACGTTGCCGAACATTTCCGTTGACGCGGGTAAGCGTAGGGCCGCACGGTGGCCGTTGTGCTCGATTCGAGGTCCGGCCGCGCCAATACCGTTGCGAAATCAATGATCACGCGATGTCAGATGATCCGGTGCCGCAGTGATCTGATGTCCGATCACTGTTCGCGGCCTCGACATAAATACATGCATGTGCATACACTGAGTTGGATTCAGTCATCCACCGAGAGGGAGTGCGATTGCCGTGCAGTGGATCTACCTCGGCATTGCCGTCATCTTCGAAGTCCTGTTCGCACTCGGTGCCAACGCGTCGAAAGGGTTCACCCGGCTGGTGCCGTCGATACTGACACTGCTGGCCGCAGCGGGTGGGATCTTCACCCTCAGCCTGGCGCTGCGACACCTCGATGTCGGCGTCGGCTACACGATCTGGACCGGTATCGGTTCGATCGGCATCGTGCTGTTCGGCGTCCTGATCTTCCACGAGAAGCTCAACGCCAAGAAGATCGTCAGCTTCACCGCGATCATCGTGGGTGTCATCGGGCTGCGACTCATCGGAGGCTGATCCCGATCGCCACACAACGAAAGGAAACCGCTATGGCGGCAACCGAATCCACGGTCTCATCCGCAACGCGGGCGAGAGCCTGGGGCTACCTGCTGGGGGCCGGCGTATTCGAGATCGCCTTCGCCCTCGGCACCAAAGGCTCGGCGGGTTTCACCAACCTGCCGTGGTCGATCTGGACGGGCATCGCCGCGTTGGGCGGCATCTTCCTGCTCAGCCTTGCTCTGCGGGTCATCGACCTCGGAGTCGGCTACGCCGTCTGGACCGGCATCGGATCCGTCGGCACGGTGATCATCGGATCCTTGCTGTTCGACGAGCCCCTCACTGTCCTCAAAGGTCTGTGCTTCGTCCTGATCGTCAGTGGCGTCCTGGGTCTGAAGGTGTTCGCGTCGTAACCTGCCGCCTGCATGCATGCACATACACTGGCGGGGGACCGACAGAGGAGCATGCGGGATGGCGGTGAAGAAGACGGGATCGAGCGCACGCGTCGAGCTCTCCGCGGACGCGTCGGCGTGGACGACGCTTGCGCTGCAGCTGACGGCGGTGCAATCCCGCATCGACAGGGAACTGCAGCGGCGCGCCCGTCTCAGTCTGTCCGACTATCTTGCCCTGCATGCGCTGGCAGGTAACGAAATCGGTGAACTGCGGATCCAGGAGCTCGCCGATGCTGTCGGCCTGAACCAGAGCTCTGCCTCCCGGCTGGTCACGCGGCTACAAGACGCCGGTCTCACCGAGCGACGCACGTGTGAGGTGGACCGGCGCGGTGTCTATACCGGCATCCGGGCCGAGGGCTACGCGCTCCTGCGACAAGCGACCGCCGTCTACGAGGACGCACTCGACGCGGCCCTCAATTCGATCGCGAACCCGAAACTCGCCACCGCACTGCGGAAATCGTTGCGATTGGTGGCCACGTCCGGCCCGCCGGTCTGACGTCAGCCCAGCGGGTCACCGTCGACCACGTCACTGATGGTCACATCGATGGGCCCAGACGGCGTGCGCCCGTTGTCGTCGAGGTCATCGAGTATCAGGCGGACCGTGTCGAGCACGGTGCGCCGGATGTCGTCGCCGAGTTCGCGTAGCTGTGTCCCGTAGCTTCCGACCACGTCGATGTCGATGGCACGCAACACCGTGCCATCCAACGTGAAGGCGATGCGCGTGGGCTGGCAGACGAACTTGCGTCGCAGTTCCCGGGCGAGCAAGCTGCGCAGCGCGTGATCGCTGATGTAGACCACGCCGTTGCCGACGTCACGCGATGCGCGGATAGGCCAGCCGGCGCGGGAGGCGGCGTGCACGGCCGCGCGCACCTTCGAGCTGATGGCGTCCCACCCGGGCTCGGGCGCATTTCTCAGGTACGAGGCCGCGCGGTGCAGGAAAGGATCTGACGCTGTCACTGCCACCTCCTTAAGAGAACTCGCAAGGCCTTGGTAGCCCGAAGGTGGTGTCCACGGACGGCGTCGGGACTCAGTTGCAGGACTTCGCCGATCTCGGGGAACGTCATCGTTTCGATTTCCCGCATCATCCAGACGGCACGCTGACGCACGGGCAACTCGGCCAGCGCGATTTCGAGGGCGTCCAGGAAGGCAGCGTTGGATGCCGCGGTGAACGGGTCCGCCGCGGTGTCCGGCCCCGCGAGAGGCTCCAGCACCCAATCCTCAACGGGGTTGGCACGTTTGAGTCGGTGTGTGTCGGCGATTTTGCGGTAGCAGATGGCGAACAGCCACGTCCGCAAAGACGACGACCCGCGGAAGCCGGCGATCTGCCGCCAGGCAGCAACGAAAGTGTCCTGGACCACGTCCGCGACGTCGGCTTCTGAGGCAAGCATCCGTCGCGCATACCGGTACAGAATCGGCCCGTAGCGAGTCACGATGGCGTCAAACGCCTCTCGGTCCCCGACGGCGGCCGACACCCGCAGCGCTTCATCATCGGCGTCGCGAAGGTCGCCGTCGGTTGGCGCTCTCACCACACCTCGCTCCCAGTTACGCTGTGGCCGCCGACCCGATATCGACTCCGGCGACGCAGGCAAGAATGCTAAGCCCGCGACACGACTCTTAGCTGTGCCTCGAGTGTGTGTCATGCGTCACGCCGGAACGACGTTCGGTTCGCGGCGATTGTCACGACTAACCATGAGTTGCCGTCATATCGGATCAGAGGGGAAACGCGATGACCAGTGCACAGCTCGGCGCAGATGCCGCCGGCAAAGAGGTCAGCCCGTACCAGGGGTCGCCGCTGGTGAGCTCGCAGGGCAAGACGACGATCGCCGGGGTCGTGGTCTCGAAGATCGCAGGCATCGCCGCTCGTGAGGTCAGTGGTGTGTACGACCTGGGCGGCGGCGCGTCCCGCATGGTCGGTGCGCTGCGGGAGCGGATCCCCGGCGCCAGCGTCAACCAGAGCCAGGGCGTATCGGTCGAGATCGGCGAGAAGCAGGCGGCCGTCGACATCGACATCGTCGCCGACTACGGGGTGGCGATCGCCGATCTGGCCGCCGGCATCCGGCGCAACGTGATCGCCGCGATCGAGCGGATGACCGGGCTTGAGGTGACCGAGGTCAACATCACGGTGCACGACGTGCACCTCGACGGCGACAGTGCCGACGATGCCGATGCCGCTCCCGCCCGTGTCCAGTGACGCCGCCGACGGGGTGGCCCCTGCCGAGGAGGCCGAACGGATCGCCGCGGCGGTGCTCGCGGTGAAGGGCGTCGCCGGACTGCACGGCGGCATGTTCGGTGAGGTGGCCACCTATCTGCCCGGCCGCCAGGTGTCGGGGATCCGGGTGGGGCCGGACCGTGTCGATGTACACGTGAGCCTGGCGCTCGACGCGCCGGTGCGACCCACCGCCGCCGACATCCAGCGTGCGGTCGCCGCGATCACCGACCTTCCCGTCGACGTCACCGTCGAGGACCTCGTGCCCGTGACGCCGTCCGGGCGAGAACTGCAATAGGGCCGGGTGTGGCGGCGCGACGAGGGGCGCGCCGCCACCCCTTTTCTCGCGAATCAGCTTGTCCTGGTATTACTTTGAATTCCGGAAGGTGCACGACATGACCTCATCGACACTGGGGCTGGTCGCCGGACTGCTCCTCGGCGTGGCTGCGGCGGCCGGGGGACTCTGGGGTTTCCTGATCGCGCTGCTGCTCGGTGCGGCGGGCTACCTGATCGGCGCCCACCGCGATGGCGAACTCGACCTCACCGCGTTGCTGCGGGGCCGCGGCCGTGACTGAGGTGCAGGACGACCAACCGTCACCACCACCCGATTCCGACGGCCTCGATGATGACGAAGCCGGCGACGATGCCGGCTGCAGGGGAACGCTGACCGTCCGCGACAAGGTCGCCCACCGGCTCGCGGTCCGCGCCGCGCTCGACACACCTGGCGTGTTGCCGTTCTCCGCCGGCCTTACCAAGATCGCAGGCCGGTCGTTGCCGCAGGCGCAGCTGACCATCGCCGGACAGCGGGTCACCGCGCACCTCAAGGTCACCGTGGCATGGCCCTCCCCAGCGGTCGAGGTGGCCCGCGCAGTTCAGCGCAATGTCGCGCAGACCCTCTCCACCATGGCCGCCCTGCACGTCGACCGCGTCGACGTCACGGTCGAGCAGCTCAGTACCGCCACCACCGACGCAAAGAGGACCCGATGACGACCGCCGACACCGCGAGGCTGCCCGTACCTGGCCGCGTGCCCGTCGCCACCGCCCCCGCTCGATACATCGGCGTCGCCCTGGCGCTCGCCCTGCTGGCCGCCGGAGGGCTCGCCCTTCGCGAGGCCGGCGTCGCACTGGGCTGGATGGCCGGAACCTCGTGGATCGGCACCGGCATCACGGCGGTCGACGGTCTGCGCAGCCAATGGTGGATGATCCCGGCCGGCGCTGTCGTGCTGGCCGTGGGCACGTGGATGGTGTTCTGCGCGCTGCGCCCGCGGCGCAAGACGGCTGTTGCCGTGGACGCACAGGGCGCGGTGTGGATGCGCCCCCGCGATGTGGCTCGGCTTGCGTCCCATGCGGCCGCGGCGGTGCCCGGCGTCGAGGTGCTGCGCTCGGAGGCGACCCGCCGCAAGGTGATCCTCTATGTCGGCCTCACCGGTGCCGAGCCCGACTCCGGAGCCAAGGGCGCGATAGCTGCCGCGGTGGGAAGCGCCACCGAAATCCTCTCTCCGCCCCCGCAGATCGCGGTCCGCATCGGCACGAGCGGGTCGTCGTGAGGGTGCGTCCTACCGATGCCCTCGACCGTGCGGCGGCCCTCGTCGCAGGTCTCGTGGTCGCCGCCATCGGTACGGCTGCGATCCTCTGGCCCACCCACGTGGTGCACGGCGCTCCCGAACGCATCAGTGCGGGACCGGTCGCGCGCCTCACCGCCTCCACCTGGTGGCCCTGGGAGTTGGCCGGGGCCGGGATGCTGCTGTTGGTGATCGGCTTCGTCTGGCTGATCGCCCATGTGCCGACCCGAAGAACACCGGTGCTCCGAGTCGCCGGGGGTAGCGACCCCGGTGTCATCGCGGTGAACCTCAGCGGCGTTGCCTCGGCGGCGGCCGCGGCCCTGGAGCAGGACCCGAACGTCGAGTCCGCCAAGGGAAAAGCGTTCACCGATCGGGGTGTCGCGACCGTCGAACTGACCGTCACCGCGGTACATCCGGCCAGCCTCGCCGCGGTGATCACCGCGGTCGACACGACCTGTGCCCACGTCGCCCAGGCCACCGGCGAATCCGCGGTCGCAGCGCGCACCGTGCTCCAGGTGGCCAAGGGCGGCGACACCCGTCGCAAGCCCCGAAACCTCGAATGACACGGTTGACGAGCGACGCCGTCATCGCCGCGCTGACCGCCGGAGCGGGGGTCCTCGGCTTCGTCATCCACAGACTCGCCCGGCTGGTCGACCGGCCGAAGAACCCACCCCCCGATAAGGAGTCAGATGCCCAGCCCCGACGATCACGGTGAGCGATTGTTCGCCTGGGCCGTGCTCGCACCCGTGCTGACCAAGCATTACTCGATCGTCGCGCCCAGTGACCCAGAGGTGTCGGTGTGCGCGTGCTCGCCGGGGGTGCGCCGCAGCATCGAGGACTGGGCGCGGCACGTCAGCGACGAGATCGTCACCAGCGTCGCGTGACGGTCAGGCGGGGAAGAACCCGTCGCCGGTGAAGAATCCGGGCTGCCAGCCCTGCGCGCCGAGGCACAGCATCGGCTTGCCGTCGGGGGTCTGGGCGGCCGCCTGCGGCCCGGGGCACGGGGCGCCGGTCTGCTGGACGCCGTACAGCGGATACGACGGCATCCAGAACCCGGTGTAGGTGGGCGGCCACTGGTTGGGCACCCAGCGGCACATCATGGCCTGACCGCCGCGGCCGCGGCCGAAGGTGAACAGTTGGTAGTTGTCGCAGGGGGCACCCGCGGACGCGTCGTAGTTCATCCCGGGCACGTCGGTGGGGTAGCGGCCGGGTTCGTCATCGGCAACTGCCGGCGCGGCAGTGCCGAGCGCCGTGCACGCAATCGTCGCCGCCACGGTCAATTCACGAATCATGTCCCCACCCTCGAAGTTGCTGCCACGACCCCGCCGCGGCACAGCTTAATGCGAAGCGGGGCGCCTGCACGGCTTATTCGGGAGCGTCGAGCACGCTGACGGCGATGCCATACGGCAGGAACCGGACGCGGCGTGCCGCGTCGGTGTTGTTCTTGTTGGCCCGCAGCGCCTCGAGTTCGCTGGGGTACACCTCTTCGATGTGGGCGCCGCCCGCGCCGTCGACCGTGTAGATGGCCCACACGCCGTCACCGGCGTCCCCGGTGGTCTCCGGTCCGGTTGGGCGGGACTGCGTGGTGAACTGGTCGATCAACGTGGACCAGCCGGCGCGCTTGCCGAATCGGTCCAGCGCGTCGCGCAGTCCCTCGCCGGCCTCGCGGGCCAGGCGATCGAAGTCTTCAGGGTCGATTCCGAACGGCCCGTTCTGGCTCATTGCCGTCCTCCTTCACACAGGGGTGGTAAAGGAAAGGATATGTCGACAACACGAGTGGCGGTTCTGGCGACGGTCGAAGGGTCCCCGGCCGCCGTGATCGCCCATGATCGCGCAGGCTGGGTAGGACTGTTCACCACCGACGGCCGGGTGGAGGATCCGGTCGGTTCGCGCCCCCACGTCGGCGCCGATCAGCTCGAGCGCTTCTACGACACCTTCATCGGCCCGCGCACCATCACCTTTCACCGGGACGTCGACGTCGTCACCGGAGGGCAGGAGCGAAGCGACCCGGGAAATGGCACCGGAGGGAGCGTTCTGCGCGATCTGGTGCTGGAGGTCGCGATGGCGGACGCGGTCACCATGCACATCCCCGCGATCCTGCGTTACGACGTCCGCCCCAGCGGTGATGAGCTGCGGATCGAGGCGCTGCGCGCGTACTGGGAGTTGCCCGCGATGGCCGTGCAGTTCGCGCGCTGCGGTCCGGCCGCGGTGCCGGCCGGGCTGCAGCTGACGAGAACGTTGGTGCGCAACCAGGGCGCGCTGGGCGCGGCCGGTTTCCTGACCGGCGTGCCCGGCGTCGGGTCCCGCGGGAAACGGCTGATGTCGGATTTCCTCGCCGAGGCTGCCGCAGGCGACGAAGTCGCGGTGAAACGTCGTCTCGGTGCCGGGCTGGAGGTGACCGCCGGGGACAACACACCGCTGCCACAGGCAGAACTGATGGCCCTGCTGGCCGGCACCCAGGTCCACACGCTGTTGGCCGCCGGCCGCAGTGTCGCGGCCAGGGTGAGTGGCGAGGGCCGGAGTCTGGTGCTCATTGCGGAGTTCCGGGCCCGCCCGATCGGCCTGCACAGGGTGCGTGTCTTCGCCGACGAAGGCTGATAGCGGGGTGGGTTGCGCGGCGGCGCGCACGGGACGTGAGACGGTAGAACCACCATGTCTGACTTTGAGTACCCGATGGGGTACATGACCTACGAAGAGTTCGGGCGAAAGTTCTTCGAAGTCGCCGTCAGCGAGCGGCGCGTCGGCGACGCGATCGGCTCCATCGCCGGCGACGAGTTCCAGATGGGACCCATCGCTCAGGGGCCCGGTGGCATCGCCAAGGTCACGGCCAAGGTCAAGATCCAGACACCCCGCGTCACCCGCCACGACGGCGAGAACTTCACCTTCGACATCCGGATCCCGCTGGAGATCAACATGGTCATCGACCTGAAGATCGACCGGCCGCAGTTCAGTGTGTTCGGGGAGATCGCGCTGCAGGCCGTCGCCCGGGCGGCCGAACCGCTGGTGCTCATGCTCGATGTGCGCAAGCCGCAGTCCCGCGACATCTCCATCCACGTCACGTCGAAGACGTTGCGCGCCGAGGTGCTCCGCGTGATGGCCGGTATCGACGCTGAGATCAAGCGATTCATCGCAGCCCACGTCGGCGGCGAGATCGACAACCCCGCGGCGCAGCAAGCCAAGGTGATCAACATCGCCGAGATGATCGAGTCGACGTGGACGGGTATCTGAGCCGGTATCGGCCTACCGGGCGTTCGACCGCGCGACGACGGGCGCGAGGTACGGATGTCTGGGTCCGCCGCCGATGCTGGCGGACCTGCCCCGCAGATGCCGCCAGATCCACGGCATCAACATGTTCTGCGTCCACATGGCCTGCGAATACAGCCGCGAGCCCAGCGACTGCTCGGTGACGGCCGCCTCCGCGTGAGCCCAATCATGGTTGCTGCCAGGTAGTCCCAGGGCCTCCGCGGCCGCGGCCGTGAACAGCTGATGGCCCTTGGTGCTGCCGTGGACGCGGTCGGTGCTCCAGTTCGCCGGATCGATCATCGAGTCGGCGTTGTACAGATCGATGAGCCGGAAGCCGTGCCGGTCCGCGGCGGCGCGGATGACGTCGTTGATCCGCAGCACCCGCGCCACCAGGATGCGGCCCGCGGGCAGCACCCTGGCCAGATTGGGGAACGTTGTCGTCACCACCGTGGCGCCGGTCAGTGCCAGCCGGTTGTGCAGGGTGTCGAGATCGAGCAGGGCCTGATCGAATTTGCGGCCCGGCCGCGTCACATCGTTCATGCCGACGCA
>JAHFVC010000570.1 GCA_023264765.1 Mycobacterium sp.
GCACGGTCTCGTCCAGGTCGTCGCGGGTGGCCAACGGGTAGGGAATCGAATCGATGTCGGCACACCGATCGATGGCGATGATGTCCGTGCCCTCGGCGGCCAGCGCGACCGCGTGGCTACGGCCTTGTCCGCGTGCGGCGCCCGTGATCACGGCAACCTGGGGGAAGTGCTCCGGCATGGGTTTCTCCGTCATGGTCTGTTGGCTCAAGGGTGGCCGAGGCGAGTGTAGCCGAGCAAGCTGTACGGACGTACAGCGCGATGAAGGCTGGGCGTCGTCTTGTGTCCGGCGCCACATTCAGCTATACAGTCGTATAGCAACGTGTGGGTGCGACCGAGGAGTGTGGCAGGCGTGAGTCGAGTGGCGGTGGTGACCGGCGGCGGATCCGGCTTGGGAGAGGCGATCAGCGTCCGGCTCGCGGCCGACGGACACCGGGTGGCCGTACTCGACCTGAACGCGCAGGCCGCCGCCGCGGTTGTCGCCGACATCGAGACCGCCGGTGGCCAGGCCGCCGCGATCGGCGTGGACGTGTCCGACGAAGCGTCCGTGCGCGCCGCCTTCGACGCCGTCCGCGAACAACTCGGTCCGGTCGAGATCCTGGTGACCAGCGCGGCGATCGGCGGGTTCACCCGGTTCGACCAGATCACCCTGGAGCAGTGGAACCGGTTCCTGGCGGTGAACCTCACCGGCACCTTCCTGAGCCTGCAGGCCGGCGTCGCCGACATGCTGCCCGCGGGCTGGGGCCGGATCGTCACCATCTCCTCGGCCGCCGGCCAGCAGGGCGCACCCCGGCAGGCGCACTACTCGGCCACCAAGGGCGGCGTGATCGCGATGACGAAGACCATCGCACGGGACTACGCCGGAAAAGGCATCACCGCCAACACCATTCCGCCGTTCGCCATCGACACGCCCATGCTGCGCGAACAGCAACAGGTCGGGAAACTGCCGCCCACGGAATACCTCACCCAGGCCATCCCGGCCGGACACCTGGGCGAGCCCGCCGACGTCGCCGGGCTGTGTTCCTACCTGTGCTCGGACGGCGCGGGATACGTCACCGGGCAGGTGATCGGCGTCAACGGCGGCGCCGTCCTCTAAAGCGCAATCCAAACTGACACTGCCGCAACGGATACCAAGGGAAACCATGAAAGTACATGTCGAGCAGGCCCGCTGTCAGGGTCACACGTTGTGCGCGATGATCGCGCCGGAGGTCTTCGAACTCGACGACGTCGACGGCCACGCGCATGCGATCGACGAGCAGGTGCCGGGCGAACTGCGCCGACAGGTACGCGAGGCCGCGCGGTCCTGCCCGGAACAGGCGATCCACACCGAGGTGCAACACGCCGACGCACCGAGCAACGGTGCCGCCCAGTGAGCGCCCCCGACAAGAGCTATCACTTCGACCGGCACCATGCGCAGTACCGGGAGCGGTTCCTCGACATCACCCATGAGATGCAGCAGAACTGCCCGATGGCGTGGACGGACACCTATGACGGGCACTGGGTGGCCGCCGGCAGCGCGCAGGTGTTCGACCTGGCCCGCTGCCCGCACGTCTCCAACGACCACGACGTCAACAACCAGCGCCGCGGCTATAAGGGCATCTCCATTCCCACCATGATCGAGGCGGAGAACTTCCGCGGCGGCATGCTGGAAATGGACGATCCCGAACACCGCTTCTACCGCACCGCCCTCAACCCGTACCTGTCGCCCGCCGCGGTCAAGCGCTGGGAGCCGTTCATCGATGAGATCGTGCGCGCTTGCATCGACGAGCGCATCGAGACCGGCACGATCGACTTCGTGGACGACCTCGCGAACGTGGTGCCCGCGGTGCTCACACTCGCAATGCTCGGTGTGCCACTGGGGAAGTGGACCATCTACAATGAGCCCGCGCATGCCTCGGTGTACACGCGGCCGGATTCGCCGGACGCCGAACGGGTCCGCGAGCTCTATCTGGCGATGGGCGTGGACCTGTTCGCCAACCTGATGGAAATCCGCGAGGACCCACGCCCGGGTGTCATCGACGCCCTGGCAAAACTTCGCATCGACGGGGAAGCGCCGCCCGACATCGAACTCATCGGGATGCTGAACCTGTTGATCGGCGGGGGATTCGACACCACCACGGCGTTGACCGCGCACGCGCTGGAGTGGTTGTCGGAGAATCCGACGCAACGGGAGCGGCTGAGCCGGGAGCGCGACACCCTGCTGGCGCCCGCCACAGAGGAATTCCTGCGCTTCTTCACTCCGGCGCCGGGCGACGCCCGCACCATCGCCGAGGACATGGACGTCGACGGCGTCGCGTTGAAGGAAGGCGACCGGCTGTGGCTGTCCTGGGCGATGGCCAACCGCGACCCGGCGGTGTTCACCGACCCGGATGACGTCGTGCTCGACCGAAAAGGCAATCGGCACTTCAGTTTCGGCTTGGGAATCCACCGTTGCATCGGGTCGAATGTGGCGCGGACCGTCTTCAAGGCGATGCTGACCGCCGTGCTGGACCGGATGCCCGACTACGTCTGCGACCCCGAGGGCACCGTGCACTACGACAGCATCGGCGTGATCCAGGGCATGCGCAACCTGCCGGCGACCTTCACCC
>JAHFVC010000571.1 GCA_023264765.1 Mycobacterium sp.
GCCGGCGTCGGCCCAGCCGTCGCAGGCCCATAGCTCGCGGCCGTCCTGTTCATCACAACGCCGCGACACCAGTTCCGCGATGGCTGTGAGGCGCACCGAGGCCGCGCGGGCTTCAGCGGCGGCGCTGGTGGTGATCATGTCGATCAGGGCTGAATCATCAACCCCACCAACATAATCCATGATATCGAACATACGTTCACACTACCGTCGCGCACCGGCAAGTGCCACGACGATCCCGCAACCTGGGGATAAAACCCGCACTGTGGATAAATACGGCCATGTGGCTCTGTCAGGGCGCAGCGGAGAATTTTGGCGACGGGTGGCCTCTTTATGTGCCAGTAGCCTCACTCCATGGGGGCGAGTTTGGTTGTCGGCGTGTGGATGTTGACATTGAGCTGTTACGACCTGCGGCAGCGCCGGCTGCCGAACTGGCTGACGCTGCCGGGAGCGGCCCTGGTCCTGTTGGTGGCGGCGCTGGTCGGCCGAGGTTGCACCGCGGCGGCCGGCTCAGCAGCCCTCGGCGGACTGTATCTGCTTGTGCACCTGACGAATTCGAAGGCCATGGGCGGTGGTGACGTCAAGTTGGCGATGGGTCTCGGAGCCCTGTCCGGGACATTCGGTGCCCAGGTCTGGATGCTGGCCGCCATTGCTGCGCCGCTGCTGACGGCGACGTATGCCATCGCGGCCTTGGTGTTCTGGAAAGAGCGGACGGTGCCGCACGGGCCCTCGATGTGTCTGTCCACCGCTGCCGCTGTCGCTCTGGCGCTCCGATGACGCACGTGGCGTTTTCGCGCTGGGTAGCGTTGCGCGCACCATGAGCACCCGCCCCGCCACCGTGGCCGATCTCCCGGCGATCGCGGAGATCTACGGCCACTACGTCATCAACTCCGTAGCGTCCTTCGAACTGGAACCGCCCGAGATCAGCGAGTGGCGGGTGCGCTTCGACAAGGTGGCGGCCGCGGGGTTGCCGTTCCTGGTGGTCGAACGCGACGGCCGGGTCGCCGGCTACGCGTACTGCATGCCCTGGCACACCCGACCGGCTTATGAAGGCACTGTCGAGGACTCGATCTATCTGGCCCCGTGGGCGACCGGCCAGGGCGCCGGCGCCCAATTGCTCACGGCGCTGCTGTCCGCGTGCGGTCGAACCGGCGTCCGCCACGTCATCGCGGTGATCGCCGACAGCGGTGACCCGTCATCGTTCGCGCTGCATCGCAAGATGGGCTTCACCGACGCCGGGCGGCTGCGGCAGGTCGGCCGCAAGCACGGCCGGGAGATCGACGTCGTGCAGCTGCAGTACACCCTGATCTGAGTGGATTTCAGCCGGTAAACACCCTCATGGGACAATGGGACACGTGTTGCGATGGACCACAGCAGGTGAATCTCACGGCCGCGCCTTGATGGCCATGGTTGAAGGCATGGTTGCCGGACTTTCCGTCACGTCTGACGACATTGCGGTCCAGTTGCAGCGGCGTCGTCTCGGTTACGGCCGCGGCGCCCGGATGAAGTTCGAGAAGGACGAAGTGACGCTGCTCGGCGGCGTCCGCCACGGTAAGACGCTCGGCGGTCCGATCGCCATCGAGATCGGCAATACCGAATGGCCCAAGTGGGAAACCGTGATGGCCTCGGACCCGGTCGACCCGGCTGAACTCGACGTCGCACGCAATGCCCCGCTGACCCGACCGCGCCCGGGCCATGCCGACTACGCCGGCATGCTCAAGTACGGATTCGACGATGCCCGGCCGGTACTCGAGCGCGCCAGCGCCCGCGAGACCGCGGCCCGCGTCGCCGCCGGCACCGTTGCCCGAGCCTTCCTCAAACAGGCCCTCGGCGTCGACGTCATTTCGCACGTCGTCTCGATCGGCGCGTCCAAGCCCTACGACGGACCGGTGCCCCAGGCACAGGACCTCGACGCCATCGACGACAGCCCGGTGCGTGCCTTCGACAAGACTGCCGAAGAAGCGATGATCACCGAGATCGAAGCGGCGAAGAAGGACGGCGACACCCTCGGTGGTGTGGTCGAGGTGGTTGTCAGCGGTCTGCCGATCGGTCTGGGTTCGTTCACCAGCGGGGATGACCGGTTGGACAGTCAACTGGCCGCTGCCGTGATGGGCATTCAGGCCATCAAGGGTGTCGAGATCGGCGACGGCTTCGAGACCGCGCGCCGCCGCGGCAGTGCTGCGCACGACGAGATCTACCCGGGCCCGGACGGCATCACGCGTTCGACCAACCGGGCCGGTGGCCTCGAAGGTGGCATGACCAACGGCCAGTCATTGCGGGTTCGCGCCGCGATGAAGCCGATTTCGACAGTGCCCCGGGCATTGGCGACCGTCGACATGGTCACGGGCGAAGAGGCCGTTGCGATCCACCAGCGGTCCGACGTGTGTGCGGTTCCCGCCGCCGGTGTCGTGGTCGAGGCCATGGTGGCGCTGGTGCTGGCACGCGCTGCCCTCGCCAAGTTCGGTGGCGACTCGCTGGCCGAGACGCGTGCCAATGTCGAGAACTACCTGCGTGCCGTGCGCGAGCGCGAACCGCAGATGTCGGGATAATCCATGACGCCCAAGGCTGTTCTGGTCGGCATGCCCGGT
>JAHFVC010000334.1 GCA_023264765.1 Mycobacterium sp.
CGTGACGAGGTCGCCCGTTACCTCGATGTCGTCGCCGAGGACGACGACATCACCGTGGTGTTGCTGCGCGGCGCAGAGGGTGTGTTCAGCACGGGGGCGGACATGAACAACGCCTACGGCTGGTACGGCGATGAGAAGAAGGGTGAGGCGCCGAAGAAGTCGCGCCCCAGCCAGCGCCGACGACTCACGGTGGACCGCAAGTCTTTCGACTTCTATCACAATCTGCTGGGCTTCCCGAAGGTCACCATCGGTGAGATCAGCGGCTACGCACTCGGCGGTGGATTCGAGATGGCGCTGATGACCGACATCTCGGTGATCGCGCGGGACACCAAGATCGGCATGCCCGCCACCCGATTCCTCGGTCCGGCGCTGGGCAGCCTGCACATGTTCTTCCATCGGCTCGGTCCCGTACTCGCGCGCCGGATGCTGCTCACCGGCGACATCATCGAAGCGGGATCGGTCGAGCATCTGGGCGTCTTCACCGACACCTGCGATGCCTCTCAAGTGGCGGCCCGCGCGCGGTACTGGGCGCAGAAGGCGGCGAAGATGCCGGCCGACGGTGTGGTGATCGCCAAGGAGGCATTTCGGTGGGTGGAGCAGAGCCAGGCCTATCAGGGGGAAGAGGTGGCCAGCTACGTCTTCCACGCGTACGGCACGAACCTGCAGTTCTCGCCGGGTGAGTTCAACTTCGTCAAGACCCGCGCCCAGCACGGCACCAAGGAAGCGTTCCGGCTGCGTGACGAGCATTTCCACGTCCCGGAACCGCAGTAGCCAACCTCACGGCGTGGCACCTACAGTGGGTGCTACGGTTTTACATAATCACTGGATATCGTAAAGGCGGACATCATGCCCACACCCGTAATCGTCGGTGCCGCGCGCACCGCCATCGGCCGGTCCTTCAAGGGGACGCTGGTCAATACCCCGCCCGACGCTCTGCTCGGTGCGGTACTACCCGAGGTGGTCCGCCGCGCCGGTATCGACCCATCGACGATCGATGACGTCATCATCGCCGAATCGCACTACGGCGGCGGCGACATCGCCCGTTACGCCGCGCTGGTGGCCGGTTTCGAGAATGCGCCCGGACAAGCGGTCAACCGCCACTGCGCGGGCAGCCTGACTGCGATCGGCAATGCCGCAGCGCAGGTCGGTTCGGGTATGGAGCGCGTTTTGATCGCAGGTGGCGTGCAATCACTGTCGATGACGCCTTTGATGAGCCAGCGGATCCCCGGCCCGGAACTGCAGTTTGAAGAACGCTGGCTGCCTCCCATCCACCCGGAAACCCCTGATGCACCCGCCAGGGACATGTCGATCACGGTCGGCTGGAACACCGCGCAGTCCTACGGCCTGACCCGCGAGGAACTCGACGCCTGGGCTGCCCGTTCCCACCAGCGCGCGATCGCCGCCCAGGATGCCGGGAAGTTCCTCGATGAGATCGTGCCGCTCAAGGTCACCCAGTTGGACGGCTCGATCACCGACTTCAGCGTCGACGAGCACCCGCGCCGCGACACCACGGCAGAGAAGCTCGCCGGCCTCAAGGTCCTGCACCCGGAGATCGAAGGATTCTCCATCACCGCGGGCAACAGCAGTGGCACCAACGACGCCGCCGCTGCTGTCGCGCTGGTCGCCGACGACTACGCCGCCGCCGAGAACCTCAACGTGCTGGCCAAGGTCAGGGCCTGGGGCTCGGTCGGTGTGGCCGCCAAGGACACCGGGCTCGGTGGCGTGAAGGTGATCGGCCACGTGCTCAAGCGCGCCGGCCTCAAGCCCTCCGACGTGACGCTCTGGGAGATCAACGAGGCCTTCGCCTCGGTGCCCATCGCGGCGGTCCGCGAGTACGGCATCGATGAGGAACTGGTCAACTTCTCCGGCAGCGGCTGCAGCCTGGGGCACCCCATCTCCGCTTCCGGAGCACGCATGGTCACCACGCTGATCTACGAACTGCAGCGCCGCGGTGGCGGCATCGGCGTGGCAGCGATGTGCGCCGGCGGCGGTCAGGGTGGCGGACTCGTCATCGAGGTCTAGACAACGGACGCCGGACGTGCGCGCGGTGCGAGCGATCGCACCGCGTCACGTTCGGCGTTTGGCCTTCGGTGGACTGAGCTGGGTGGTGGCGTGGTCCAGGATGCAGGTGAGTCCGAACTCGAAGTTGTTCTCGTCGGAGGCGCCGAAACTATGTCCCTCACCGGTGACCTGCGCGAGCAACGGAGCCACCTCGGGGTCGATGACGAGGGTCTGGTCGTAGGCTCCCGGCCCGTCCTCCTGATCGGCCTGATTCTTCTCGGCCAGGCGCTGCAGGACGACGGACCCGCGCACGTGCAGGGTCACCGCGGAGTACGTGTCGAACGCCTCTTCCGGACTCAGCCCCGCCTCGACCAGACCCGAGATGGCTTTCTCCATCTCCATGACTCCCACCTTGGCGGCGCGCGGGCTCAGCGCGGCCCGGATGAGAATGAGATCGCACAGGATCGGGTTGCCCACAAACGTCTTTCGCATCGTCCTGGCGTGATTGCGCAGCGTCTCGCGCCAGTCCTTGGCCTCCACATACGGCGTCGCGAAGACGTACTCACTCAACGCCCGGTCGGTCATGGCGTTGAGCAGGTCGTCCTTCTTGCGGAAGTACCAATAGATGCTCGTGACGCCGACGCCGAGGTGCTTGCCCAGCAGCGGCATGCTCAGATTGTCGATGCCGACCTGCTCGGCGAGCTCGAAAGCGCCCTTGATGATGTCGTCCGGATTGATGGACCCGCGCTCCCGCCGTTGCCGTTTCTCGGCCACCGGTTGCTTTGCCACCGCAGACACCTCCGTAGGTTTTCCCGCCACAACGTGTGGTGGAAGACCGTCAAGCTTACCGGTAGGCATACCGTGATGCGGGCTTCACGCGCTTCCGGCCGAGTTACCGTAATGGATATAGTAAGTTTTTCCGGTACCTGTGGAACCAAGTCGACATGGATAAGCGAGGGATGAGCGTGGCGGACGAGATCCTCACCGAACGGCAGGGGCGCACCCTGGTGATCACCATCAACCGGCCCGAGGCGCGCAACGCCTTCAATCTGCCGGTCGCCGTGGGGCTGGCCGCGGCCATGGACGAGCTGGACGACAGTCAGGAGCTCTCGGTGGCGATCCTCACCGGGGCGGGCGGAAACTTCAGTGCCGGTATGGATCTCAAGGCTTTCGCGTCCGGTGAGCTGCCCTATGTCGAGGGCCGCGGCATCGGCTTCACCGAACGCCCGCCACGCAAACCGGTGATCGCCGCGGTCGAGGGGTACGCCCTGGCCGGTGGCACCGAGATGGTCCTGGCCACCGATCTGATCGTCGCTTCGCGCACCGCCAAATTCGGCATCCCCGAGGTCAAGCGCGGCCTGGTGGCCGGCGGCGGCGGATTGCTGCGACTGCCGAACCGCATCCCGTACCAGAAGGCGCTCGAATTGGCGCTCACCGGCGAGAACTTCACCGCCGAGGAGGCTGCGGCATGGGGCTTCGTCAACAAGCTGACCGAACCCGGCGAGGCACTGGCCGGTGCATTGGAGCTCGCCGAGAAGATCACCAAGAACGGTCCGCTGGCCGTCGCCGCGACCAAAGAGATCATCGTCAAGGCGCCCGAGTGGAGCCGCGCAGAGATGTGGCAGAAGCAGAACGAGATCATGGCCCCGGTGTTCGGGTCCAAGGACGCGATCGAGGGCGCCACCGCGTTCGCCGAGAAGCGCGCCCCGAACTGGACCGGTAGCTGACACCCGGCGGGCAGGAGCGAAGCGACCGGGGATTGATGTAGCAATGGATCTCGGGTTTGACGGAGCGGCCGCCGTCGTCGTCGGCGGCGGTCGCGGAATGGGCCTGGCCACCGCCCGGTGCCTGGCCGAGGACGGCGCCCGGATCGCGATCGTCGGGCGGTCTCAAGCGGTTCTCGATGCCGCAGCGGCGGATCTGGCGACATGGGGCAGCCCGGATGCGTTCGGGGTGGCCGCCGACATCGGGGACGACGCCCAGGTGCGCCAGGTGTTCGACGAGATCGGGCAGCGCTGGGACGGCAAACTCAACGCCCTGATCAACACCGTGGGGCCGGGCGCAGCGGGTGATTTCGAGGCACTCACCGACGGCGAGTGGCAGGCCGCCTTCGATGACGGTGTGATGGGCATGGTGCGTTGCGTACGCGCCGCGCTTCCGTTGCTGCGCAACGCCGAATGGGCGCGGATCGTGAACTTCTCCGCGCACTCCACGCAGCGCCAGAGCACCCGGCTGCCCGCCTACACCGCGGCAAAGGCGGCGGTGAACAGCGTGTCGAAGAACCTGTCGCTGTTGCTGGCCGAGGACGAGATCATGGTCAACGTGGTATCGCCGGGCAGCATCTCGTCGGAGGCGCTGCTGGGATGGGCCGACTCGGTTGGCGTCGACGGCACCGACCCGTATGCGCTGATGTCGGCCATCGACGAGCACTTCGGTCACCCGGCGCACCTGCCGCGGGCCGGCCTGCCCGACGAAATCGGTCCCGTCGCAGCATTTCTGGCGTCCAAGCGCAATTCGTACATGACCGGCGCGAACATCAACGTCGACGGCGGTAGCGACTACATCTAGGAGCACGTGGTGGCATCAGCGAGCGAGGCGCGGGACTGGGCCCGCACGGCATTGCGTGGCATCGGCAACTCGCTGTACACCCCATTCCGCGGCGTCGACGGCGACGATATCGACTGGGGCGCCTACCGCACGCTGGTGCGCCACTGCGTGGGCGGCCTGCGCCACGAAATGCTCTGGTGCACCAGCGGATTGGCGGAATTCTGGGCGCTGACCATCGATGAGCGCAAGAAGCTGCTGGAGGTGGCCATCCGGGAGGGGCGCGCGGCGAACCCGCAGGTGGTGGTGCAGGCCTGCACGGCGGCCACGTCGGCCAAAGATTGCCTCGAGCTCACCAGGCACGCTCAGGAGGCCGGCGCCGACATCGTCTACATCCAGACCCCGATGATGGAGGCGCACGGTGGGGAAGGGGTCCTGCGATTCTTCCGGTACATCGCGGCGCGCACCGACATCGCACTGGGCATGTTCAACTCGCCGTCCTCGGGTTACGTGCTGACCCCGGCCGAAGAGGCGCGCATCGTCGAGGAGATCCCCGCGGTGTGCGCCACCAAAGAGGGCGCCTTCCGGCCAGCGGCCAGCCGCCGGCTGCACGAGCTCGCGCCGGAACTGGTGATCTGGGAATGCGACACCACCGTGTACCGGGCCGGGTGGCTGCGTGAGGGCATCGTCGGGCCGGCCCAACTCGGTACCGCAGGCTATCTGCACGAGACACCTCAGCACCCGATCTTCACCCAGTACTGGGAGCTGGTCTGGGCCGGTGAGTTGATCGCGGCAATGGACTTCGCGCAGAAGACCGGGCTGGACCAGTTCAGCCTCGACATGGGGTCCTGGTTCACCTGCTACCCGGGCCGGCCCGACTATTTCACGCACTGGGCGGGGGCGTTCAAATACGCCGCCTCACTGCTCGGCCTGCCGATCGGGGAGTACCCGCATTCGCGCCCTCCACAGGCCGAACTCCCCGCCGTGGCCAAGCCCCAGATCGAGACCGCGTATCGCCGTCTCGGGCTGATTGATTGACGAGTGGTTTTACGCTGGTAGTGGCCGTGTAGCGGCTTGCGGAATACTCTACCGATAGGTATACAGTATCTATGGCCACTGAGACGTCGCCCAGCGATGCGGTCCTCTACGAAGTCACCGACACCGGCGTTGCGGTCATCACCCTGAATCGGCCCGAACGGCTCAACTCATGGGGTGCCGACATCTCCGCCGGGGTGTACGCCGCGTTCGACCGCGCCGAGGCGGACGCCGGCGTCCGGGTCATCGTGCTGACCGGAACCGGGCGGGGCTTCTGCGCCGGCGCCTACATGGGTGCCATGCAGGATCTCGGCGCGTCGATCAGCGGCGACACCGACGTCAGCAAGATCGTCGGCGAACGCCATCCGCACTTCCTCACGACCCTGCGCAAGCCTGTCATCGCGGCCATCAACGGCGCCTGTGTCGGGATCGGGCTGACCCACGCGCTCATGTGCGATGTCCGGTTCGCCGCGGCCGGCGCGAAGTTCGCGACCGCATTCCCGCGACGCGGTCTGATCGGTGAGTACGGCATCACCTGGATCCTGCCCCGGTTGGCCGGCTGGGGTGCCGCAGCGGATCTGCTGTTGTCCGGGCGCACCTTCTACTCCGAGGAAGCCCAGCAGCTCGGGCTGGTGAAAGAGGTTGTGGCGCCCGAAGATCTGCTGAAGCGGGCGCTGGAGTACGCCGAAGACCTTGCCCGCAACTGCTCACCGGCGTCCATGTCGGTGATCAAGGGTCAGCTCTACGGCGACGCCATCGACGACGTGGTCGACGTCAGTGCCCGCGCCGAGACCCTCATGCACGAATCGATGGTCCGGCCGGACCTCGTCGAGGGCATCTCCGCCTTTTTCGAGAAACGGCCCCCGAACTTCCCGCCTCTTGCGGCTCAATAGATCCGACCGGAAGGAATCACCATGACCGACGCTCCCGAACGCCTCCCGTACCTGGCCGTCGACGTCGACAATCACTACTACGAGCCGGTCGACGCCTTCACCCGGCACCTGCCCAAGGAGTTCCGCAGCCGAGGCGTCCAGATGGTGCAGGACGGCAAGCGGACGCTGGCGGTGTTCGGCGGGACGGTCAACCACTTCATCCCGAACCCGACATTCGACCCCATCATCGAACCGGGCTGCCTGGATCTGCTGTTCCGCGGCGAGATTCCCGAGGGGGTCGATCCCGCATCGCTGATGAAGGTGGACCGGCTCTCCGAACATCCCGAATACCAGAATCGGGATGCCCGTCTGGCTGTGCTCGATCGCCAGCACCTCGAATCCGTCTTCATGCTGCCGACTTTCGCCTGCGGCGTGGAAGAGGGCCTCAAGCACGATGTCGAGGCGACCATGGCCTCGGTACACGCTTTCAATCTGTGGCTGGACGAGGACTGGGGATTCGAGCGGCCCGACGGACGTTTCCTCTCCGCCCCAATCATCTCGCTGGCCGATCCCGCCAAGGCGGTCGAGGAAGTCGAGTTCGTCATCAGCCGCGGCGCCAAGCTCGTCTGCGTGCGCCCGGCCCCGGTACCCGGTGTGGTGCGGCCGCGTTCGCTCGGCGACCCCAGTCACGACCCGGTGTGGGCAAGGCTGGCCGAGGCGGGTGTCACCGTCGTGTTCCACCTGTCCGATTCCGGGTACATGGCGGTGCCGGCCTTGTGGGGCGGCAGCGGCGTGTTCAAGGGCTTCGGCAAGCGTGATCCGCTGGACATGGTGATCATGGACGACCGCGCGATCCACGACACGATGGCGTCGATGATCGTGCACCAGGTGTTCACCCGGCATCCGAAGCTGAAGGTGTGCAGCA
>JAHFVC010000335.1 GCA_023264765.1 Mycobacterium sp.
GTTACCGGGGGCGACGAGCCTGTCACGCGTGGGGGTGTCGAGCAGGTCCACCGACGACACCCGCCGCCCCGGATAGACGGTCATGGCGTGCAACACCCGCTCCAACCGGTCCGCCAGCTCGGCGGTCTCGGTCACCGCGAGCGGCCCCGCCGAGCCGAAGGTGCTCACGAACAACGCGTCGCCCGTTCCGGAGAACAGGAATCCGCTGCCGCGACCCGGCCCGGAGATCAGCTCGGCCGACGCGGTGGTGGCTCCGAACGGCACCGCGAACGACGACGGCAGGAAGTCGACGACCACCCGGTCGGACAGCTCGCCGGGACCACGCATGCCCGACGTGCGCTCCAACGCCTCCACCGGGAACCGCTGGTGATCCAGCGCCTCCCTGATCCGCACATCCACGTGGGCGCAGAAATCCGCCACCGAGTCCATCGGCGAGACGCGCAACGCCAGCGGCACCACTCCGGCGACCATCGCGGGCAGGGTCCTGACCTCCGGGCGCACCCGCCTGCTGACCGGGAAGTCGAGCACGACGTCGTCGCCGTCGGGGCTCCAGCCCCGCACGATCAGCGCGCACGCGGCGGTCAGCAGAGTGGTACGAGGCATGTCCCACACCTCGCACAGTCGCTGGACCCGTTGCAGGACTGAGGAATTCAAGGGGACGGAACCGGCAGTCCGAGCGGGATCGACCTCAGCTCTGCGCCGACCCGGCCCCACGCTCTGCGGCAGAGTCGCGAGGTTGGCCGTCCAGTACTCCCGGTCGGCGGCGTAGGACTCGGAGTTCTCATACTCCGACTCGCACTCGACCAGGTCCGCCAAGGATCCGAAGATCGAGCCGGGGATCGGCGCACCGGACTCCAGCGCCGAGTACAGCGAGGCGATCCGCTGGCAGACCAGAGCCAGCCCGTATCCGTCGATGACGATGTGGTGGCAGCACACGAACAGGTAGGACTTGCCGGCGGCGGCCTGGAAGAGTGCGAACCTGAACAGCGGCCCGGACAGCTCCATGGGGGTGCGCTGGATCGACGAAGCGAGGGCGCGCGCCTCCCGCTCCGGCTCGTCGGACCGACTCACGTCGAACACCGCGATGTCGACCTCGGACACCTCGGTCGGCCGCTGGTACACCGCACCATCGACCTCGAACAACGCGGCGCGCATCGGCTCGGCCTCTTCGACCGCGCGCCGAATGGCCCATTCCAGCGCGTCGCGCTCTACAAAGCCGTCGATGGCGGTGAAGAGGCCGAGTTGCCACTCACTCCCCGGCTCGTCACCCGAGGATGCGCTCCCCGTTTCTTGCGCCAGCCAGATATCGAGCTGCCCCCGCGTGATCGGCAGCGCCGTGTCGTCGTCCCCGAATTCCATCCCCACCCCGAATCGAGCAGTTGAGCGATTCAGCCTGATTGCTGCTGTGCCAAACGGTCACGCAGACTCTTCGGCCGGATATCTGTCAACTCGTTTTCGATGTAGTCCAGACACGCTGCCCGATCCGCCTCACCGAACGCGACTCGCCATCCACCCGGAATATCGGCAAACGTCGGCCAGAGGCTATGCTGCTCCTCCTCGTTGACCAGGACTACGAAGCGGCCACCGTCGTCGTCGAACGGATTTGTTGTCACAATGCCCTCCAAGACAATTGGCGCTTCGTAGTGCCGGTCATTCGATTGCCCGAATATTACCTGGCCAAACGACTGCGAGTAACTGATTCCCCCAGCTAACTTTCCTCAGGGAACTACCGACAGATTCACAGCGTATGATCGACGGCCATTTTCAGGTCGATGGCCGTCGCTGCGGAACTTGCATTCGCGGGTATCTGTACGCGGCGTCAATTGCAGCTAACTTCCGTCGGCAACTTTTGTGCGAGTAATGAACCACTTTCCAGACTTTCGCGGTACTTCCGCAAATTAGTGTGGGCTTGCGGTGAGTTGACCCGAAATTGTCGCCGGAGCAGCCCCCTGGCGGCGCGGCCCGCTTTGCTCGACCGGCCGACCGGGGGTTGCGACCCCCGGCGAGAAAACGAAATCAGCTGCCGTGCATCGAATTTGACGTGGCTGCAAATTTTATTCGACGTGCGGAATGCGGCCGATGATTTGCGCGGGCCGGACGAACGTCAGCCGAAAAGGACGCCGATACCGAACTCGCCGCCGGTATCACCATCGATTTCGTTCGGGCAGCGCACATCGACGTAGACGGCGTCACCGGTGGCCGGCGGGGCACCGGAGCGGTCCGGGTTGTTCACCCCGACGACCGTGCAATAGGCCAGAGGTTTGGTGTTGTACCCGTTGAGCCAATTGATGTGGACCAGATAGCCCTGCGCCTCGAGGTCCGCGATGACGGCGTCGGCCCCGGCCGCGTGTGCGGCGGGGGCACCGGCCACCGCCGTCACGGCCGTGAGGACCGCCCCTGCGGCCACGGCGGGCACCCACCCGAATCTCATGTCTCTACGATCCGCCTCCGGTCGCCGTGAGGCAATGCCCACCCACCCCGCCCGCGGCTGCCCACCGACGCTGGTGGATCATGCTCTATGACAATTGGTTTCATCGCTCCCGGATGGTGGACCGAAAGGCGCCACGTGGATTCGTTCTGTGAATCGGCTATGACTCGCTGATTCTCGACCCTGTCACCTTTGCTCCAGGCTCCGGACTTTTTACCATTGACCAGGTACGTTGCTGAATTTCGTTCGCCGGGAAGGTGCCTCCGACGGGGTCCTCGGCGGCTAAGATCAGTGAAATCGCTTTGGGGAGGTTGCTTTTGAGTGCGATCGATGCGGCGGGGCTGACACCGGAGTTCCGGGAACTCGTGCATGCGGCGGCCAGGCAGGAGCTGACGCAGTGGGGTATCGACCGCTTCAGCATTGTGGCGCTGGCAGATCGCAACGACCTGGCGGTGAACGAGATCCTCGCGTTCTGGTCCGACGAGGCGGCACTCATCATCGATGTACTCCTGGAGGGCGCGGGCCGTGAGGCGGTCGCACCCGATACGGGCTCGCTGCGCGGCGACCTGGCGGCGCTCGTCTTCGGTATGGCCACTTACGTGGGGTCCGGACAGGGACATCAGATCCAGGGTTCCCATCTGATCGGCGAGCCCTTCGTGGACGGTATCGAGATCCGGCGCACGCTGTGGCGAGTCCGGGCCGAGCGCCTCGGCGTCGTGTTCAGCCGCGCCGCGGAGCGGGGTGAGCTGCGGGACGGCATCGACCCGGTCGTGGTGCTCGAGCTGTTGTTGGCGCCGATCAACATGCGGGCGCTGTTCACCGGAGAAACCATCGACGAGCCCTACTGCGAGCTGGTCGCCGATCTGGTGTGGCGCGCGGTGCGGGCCTGATCGGCGCAGCTGGCGCCCATCCGATTGCGTCGGCGGGCCCTTCGGTTTGGATTGCTGCCGCACCCGCGCGTTAATGTGCTCTGGTCAGCCTCGGCGAGCATGCAGATAGAGAAGTTGAGCCATTCATGACCGCAGCATCAGACACGTCGACACTCGAATCACGGGTCGGCCACTACTACCAGATGGACGACACCTACCTGGTGGGTCGCGAGAAGATCCGCGAGTTTGCCCGCGCGGTGCAGGACAACCACCCGGCGCACTGGAACGTCGACGCCGCCAAGAAGCTCGGCTACCCCGGGCTGATCGCGCCGCTGACCTTCACCTCGGGTCCGGCGATGGCCTGTAACCAGCGCATGTTCGAGTCGGTCGTCGTCGGCTACGACATGTACCTGCAGACCGAAGAGGTCTTCGAGCAGCACCGCCCGATCGTCGAAGGTGACGAGCTGTCCATCGACATCGAGCTGACCTCGGTGCGCCGGGTGGCGGGCCGCGACCTGATCACTGTCACCAACACCTTCACCGACACCGCCGGCGAGATCGTGCACACCCTGCACACCACCGTCGTCGGCGTCACCGGCGAAGAAGTCGATCCCGCCATCCGGCCGGCCGTGGCGGGCGTGATGATGCACGGCATCAACATGCTCGGCGCCGAGGAGACCGGCGCACCGTACGAGAAGACCCTGCGCCCGGAGGTCGAGACCCGGATCGCCGGCAACGACCGCACACCCACCTCGCCGTCCTTCGACAACCTGAACGTCGGTGACGAGTTGCCCGTGCACCACACCCGGTTGTCCCGCGGCGACCTGGTGAACTACGCGGGTGTGGCCGGCGACGCCAACCCGCTGCACTGGGATCAGAACATCGCCACCCTGGCGGGCCAGCCCGACGTGATCGCGCACGGAATGCTCACCATGGGCCTGGGCGCCTCGTTCGCCTCGGCATGGTCGGGCGATCCCGGCGCCGTCACCCGCTACGCCGTGCGGCTGTCCCAGCCCGCGGTCGTACCTGCCGACGGTGGCGCCGATATCGAGTACAGCGGCAAGATCAAGTCGCTGGACCCGGAGAACCGCAGCGGCGTGATCCTCGTCGGTGCCAAGTCGCAGGGCCGGAAGATCTTCGGGCTTGCGACGTTGAACGTCCGCTTTCCCTGACGGTCCCACCTTGCGCCTCGCCGGGCAGCCACAGATACTTAGGTCAATTAACGTTTTGACTGTCGCGGCCGGGCGAGCAGAGGAGTGGCGCGGTGAATCTCTGGGGTGATCTCACGATCCTGGACGGCATGCTGGCGCTGGCCCTGGTCGCCTGCGTGTTCATCTACATCCGGCGGTTGGAGAATCGGACGCCCGCAGCGTTGGGCGAGCAGGTGGGTGCCCACAAAGCCATCCTCGCCAAACTGCGCAAACGTGAAGCCCTGTCGCGCGAGGAGTTCGCCTACGCCACCGAGCTGGTCGAGGATGCCCGCTCACCCCTGGCCTACGCGATCCCCGCCGTGCTCTTCAGCTGCGGCTTCTTCTACGTCGTCGGCTGCCTCTACGAACTGCACGTGCACGGCGGCAACCCGTCGTTCCGCACGTTCATCGGCGGAATCCCGATGCTGACATCCATGAACATCGCCGCCCAACTGCGGCGCGTGGCCCGGTTGAGGAAGAACCTACGCGACGTCGAGGTCAGCGAACCGGTCTAGCCGCCCTTCGGGGCTGCCGAGTCGCCGTCCTCCCACAGCAGCAGCTGACGGACCGACGCCCGAGACCCATACGGCTGAAGCATCTGGCTCGCCGGCCTGGGGCGCACCTTCAGCGGCCACCAGAACCAGCGGCCGAGCAGGGCGGCAATCGCCGGCGTCATGAACGAACGCACGATCAGCGTGTCGAACAGCAGCCCCAGGGCGATCGTCGTGCCGATCTGCCCGAGGATGCGCAGGTCGGCGAAGACGAACGAGGCCATGGTGGCCGCGAACACCAGGCCGGCCGCCGTCACCACCGCCCCCGAGCCGGCCATGGCCCGGATGATGCCGGTGTTCAGACCCGCGCCGATCTCCTCCTTGAACCGGGATATCAACAGCAGGTTGTAGTCCGACCCCACGGCGAGGAGCAGAATCACGGCCAGCGCCAACACAATCCAGTACAGATCGATACCGAACAGGTCTTGCCAGATCAGCACCGACAAGCCGAACGAGGCACCCAGCGACAGCGCGACGGTGCCCACGATGACGATCGCCGCGATGATGCTGCGGGTGATGAACATCATCACCAGCAGGATCAGGGACAGCGCGGCGATCGCCGCGATCATGAGGTCGTACTTGGCGCCGTCCTGGATGTCCTTGTAGGTGGCCGCGGTCCCGGCGAGGTAGATCTTGGAACCACCCAGCGGCGTGCCCTTGACGGCGCCCTGGGCGGCGTGCCGGATGGCGTCGATATGCGAGATGCCTTCGGGGGTCGCTGGATCGCCGTCGTGGGTGATGATCATCTTCACGGCCTTGCCGTCCGGCGACATGAACAACTTCATGCCGCGCAGGAACTCCGCGTTGGTGAACACCTCCGGCGGCAAATAGAAGGAGTCGTCGGTCTTGGAATCGTCGTACGCCTTGCCCAGCGCGGTGGCGTTCTGCAGCGCCGCCGCGGTCTGGTCGTTGATGCCCGAGGTGGTGGCGTAGTTGGTCAGCGTGAGATCGCGGTTGGTCTGCTGACTCTGGATCTGCGGCGGGATCAGCGCGAGCAACTTGGGCTGCAGTGCATCGAGTTTCGAGATACTGCCCGCGACGTTGCTCAGCTGGTCGGTCAGCGCGTCGATACCGTCGAGTGCGTCGAACACCGACCGGATGGCCGCACAGGCCGGGATGTCGAAGCAGTGCGGTTCCCAATAGAAGTAGTTGCGCAGCGGACGGAAGAAGTCGTCGAAGTTGGCGATCTTGTCGCGCAGGTCGTTGGCGGTCTGCACGGTCTGCGCGAAGGCCTTGGCCTGCTCGTCGGTGACCGCGCCGGACTGCTGTTGCAGCGCATACTGCTGGCGTAGCACGTCGATCGAATTATTGATCACGTCAACCTGTTTCAGCAGATCCGCACCGCGGGCCTGCTGGAAGGGCAGGTTGTTGATCTGGGACGCGCTGCTCGCGCTGATCTGGAACGGGATGGAGGTGTGGTCCAGCGGCGTGCCCAGGGGCCGGGTGATGGTCTGCACCTGAGCGATGCCGTCGGTGTGGAAGATCGCCTTGGCGACCCGCTCCAGCAGGATCATGTCGGTGGAGTTGCGCAGGTCGTGGTCCGCTTCGAGCATCAACAACTCGGGGTTCAGCCGGGCCTGCGTGAAGTGCCGCTCCGCGGCGGCGTATCCGACGTTCGCCGGTGCGCTCGCGGGCATGTAGGGCTTGGCGTCGTAACTGGTTTGGTAACGCGGTAGGGCGAGCAGTCCGATCAGGGCGATGGCGACCGTCGCGGCGAGAATGGGACCTGGCCAGCGCACGATGGCCGTGCCGATACGCCGCCAGCCCTGGGTGCGCATGGGGCGGGCCGGCTCGAACAGACCGAAGTGACGGCCGATGACCAACAAGGCGGGCGCCAGCGTCAACGCGGCGACGACGGCGACCAGCACACCGGTACCGGCGGGGACGCCCAGGCTGTTGAAGTACGGCAGCCGGGTGAAGGTCAGACACAGCACGGCGCCGGCGATCGTCAGGCCCGAGCCCAGAATGATGTGCGCGGTGCCGTGATACATCGTGTTGAACGCCGCCACGCGATCCTGACCGGCATAGCGCGCCTCGTGGAAGCGGCCGAGAAGAAAGATCGCGTAATCGGTTCCGGCGGCGATCACCAGCAGTGTCAGCAGATTCGTCGAATATGTGGACAGCTCGATGATGCCGGCGTTCGCGAGTACGGCGACGACACCGCGGGACGCGGTCAACTCGATCATCACCGTGAAGATCACGAAGAACACGGTGGTGAGGCGACGGTAGAGCGAGAACAGCATCACCGCGATGACGCCGAGGGTGATCAGCGTGGTCTTCAGCGTGCCGTGGCGGCCCACCTCGAACTGATCGGTGACCAGTGGTGCGGCACCG
>JAHFVC010000572.1 GCA_023264765.1 Mycobacterium sp.
CACCACCACGTCGGCCTCGGCGACCATCCGGCCGAAAAGTGTTCTGCCTTCCTCGGATCCGAGATCAAGTGTGATCGAGCGCTTGCCGGAATTGACGCCGTGGAACACCCAGCTGTATTCCCACCACTGTTCGACGTCCTCACGGAAGCCACCGGCGAAGCGCATCCCGTCCGGGCGTTGCACGGATTCGATCTTCACCACGTCGGCGCCGAGCATGGCCAGCAGATGGGTGGCGGTCGGGCCTGCCCAGAACGCGGTCAGGTCGACAATGCGGACGCCGTCCAGCGGCAGACCCGTGCGCTGCGACGGTGATTCGCGGGGTGACCAAGGGAACTCAGTGTCGCCGAGGGCGGGCGGCAGGCCCGGGGGTAGCGGGGGAGTTGAGCTCATCCGCCACGGTGCCCGGGGCGCCCGGAATCCACTGGGATGGTCGAGGAACGACTCCCGCTCGATGAAATGATCCATGCCGGGCAGGGTTTGGCCGTTGCCGATGGCCGTCATCGGAATACGGAACAGTGCGGCCAGCTCGACGATCTCGGCGACGGTGTGGGTGGCGAAGAACTCGGCGGTGCGGGCCCGGATGAGGTCGCGCTGTTCCCAGCGGCCGACCTGGAAGCGTAGCTCGGGAACGTCGGCCAGATCGGGGCACTCGACCATGGCGCAGAAGTCCTGCCACTGCTGGCCGGTGGCCATCGAGATCCCGACGTAGCCGTCTTTGGCGCGTTCCACCGACGGCACCTCGGTGGACCGCCCGAGGACCTCCAGCAGCATCAATTCCTTACGCAGCCAGGAGAACACCTGCATCGAGGTGGTCATGGATTCGAGAACCGACAGATCGAACGACCCGCCGCCGCGGTGGGCCGCGAGTGCGAAGAAGGCGGCGTAGCTGCCGGCGATGAACTCGCCGAGATCGCCGCCGACGGCGATCGGCGGGCGCTCCGGCTCACCGCGCGAGCCGGTCGATCCGCACCATGCCTGCAGGGTGAACTCGGTGGCGGGCACATCGGTCCACGGGCCGCTCCAGCCGAAGTCCGATACGGTGATCACCGGTGCTGCGCGGCAAGCGATTTCGTCGCTTGTCAGGCCCAGTGCGGCGGCTTCGGCCGGTGTCGCCCCGAGGATCACGATATCGGCCGAGTCCAGCAACTCGGGAGGAATCGTCGGGCTGGTGATACTGCGCTTACCGCCGGCCAGGAACGAAAAGAACGGGGCGTCACCGGTGGACGCCGGCACGCCCCAGGGACGATAGCGCCGCAGCCGATGACCGGCCGGTGGTTCGAGCATCACCACATCGGCACCGGCGTCGCGCAGGAGCTTGCCGCAGTATGCGGTGGCGATCCGGTCGCCGATTTCGAGCACTCGGATACCCGACAGCGGGGAGGCCATGGGACTCAGGCGATCCCGAAGTCGATGACGCCGCGGACCAGCTCGCCACGGAGCAGGTCGTCAAACGCGGTGTTCATGTCGTCGAGGTGATAGCGGCGGGTGATCATCTCGTCGAGTTGCAGCTGGCCGGCGGTATACATGCGGGCCAGCAGCGGGATCTCGGAGCGCGGATTGCACGACCCGAACACCGTCCCGCACAGGGTCTTGTTCATCAGCACCAGATCCTGGATGTCCAGCTGGACGGGCAGTCGGCCGGCAGGTGCCATCCCGGTCAGCACACAGGTGCCGCCCTTGCGGGTCAGCGCCAGCGCGTCGCGCACGTCGTCGCCGGTGATATCGGAAGGGGCGACGACCACACAGTCCGCCATCACCCCGCGGGTCAGGTCCCTGACCAGATCGACGGCGTCGCACGCCCACACGGCGGTGTCGCCACCGCGCACATTGCCGCGGTGTACCGACGAGCCGTAGCCGGTCGGGATCGCGCACGCCAGCAGGGCGGCGGGCACCAGCGGGATATCCTGGTCGATCTTCACCAGCGAATCAGACGCCACCACCGTGTGTTCGGCGAAGGCGCCGATCTTGGAGGTGTGCCCCACATCCTGGCCGTCGAGGGTGTGATGGCGGAACGTACCGTCGGTCGGCATGCCAGGGATCAGTACCCCGGCCCCCTTGTCGCACAGGTACTCCATGCCGCAGGCGCACCAGCGGCAGTGCCCGCACACCGCGACGAATGAGGTCACCACATGATCGCCGGCGGCCAGCTCGGCGACGCCGGGCCCGACCTCGACAACGATGCCCGAACCCTCGTGGCCGCCGATGGTCGGTGGCCGGGTTCGCGGGCCGCCGGGTGGCGACATGAAGCCGTTGCGGATGTGGTCGTCGGAATGGCACAGGCCCGCGGCGGCCATCTGGACCAGCACCTCGCCCGCGCGTGGCGAATCGAGCTCGAAGTCCTCGACCGACCACGCGCCGCCCATGTCACGGACGATGGCGGCGCGGCTTTTCATGGCCCTGACCCTACGGCTCGGCGGTATTCCCAGGTTCGCGGAGAGTGAAACGGGGCGCACGCCCCGCTCCGTCTGGTGGTGCGCGCCCTCGTACTCAAGCCCGATCTTCGGCCCATCCCATCCGAGATCGACGAACGCCGTCGTATAGCCGTCGGACACAGGAATCTGAGTGACGGGCCGC
>JAHFVC010000336.1 GCA_023264765.1 Mycobacterium sp.
CCTCGTAAACACATGGAGTCTCCCCCGCGGCAGCTAGGCCGCGGGGGTTCTTCGTTCTATGGAGACTGTAACGACCGACGCAGCGATTCACGTTTGCCGGTCAACCTCTCCCGTGGCTACCGAATCACACCGGAGCCGAGCGGGCCGACCTGGCCCCATCCCTGAGTGCATCGCCGTTCCGACAACTCGTAGTCGTTTTCTATCGACGTTTCGGCATCGTCGAACGGGAAGCCGCACCAGACCGCCGATCGAGTGCGGACGCCTGTGTAAGGCTCTCGTGATCAGCTGGGGTCTTCGTGGGCGAGAGCGCGGTAGCCTTTCGCTCCGGCACGGTCGACGGCGGCTTTGACGACCCCGAACACCGCGCCATGAATGGCGGCCGCGATCAGCACCTCTTGGACGGTGCGGCTCAGGTCTTTCGGGTCGGGAGTCGAGGTGTCGTTGTCGCCGATACGTTTCCACACCTGCTTGAACACCACCCCGGCAAGTACCCCGCCGAGCACGCTGGTAGCCAGCGACAGCGGTTTGTACACCGCTTTCGACACCGCACTCATCGCAGCAACCGCCGCGCACGGCGACGACGCGAAAACACAACCAGCACTACCGCCGCGACCAGGGTCCCGACAGCGGCCGCGGCGACCTGCGGATTGTCCTGAGCCAACGTCTTGGCCTTCTCCGCCTGAACGGTTGCTTCACTGCGCACCCGCGCAGGCACATCGACTTTGTCGGCGAGCGCCGCCACCGTCTCGGCGAGTTCGGCGCGCTGCTGTTCGATATCCGGCACCGGCGCTACTGGCGGGTCTGTCACGTGCGCCTCCTCGCCTGTCTCGTTACCGCGTGCAACGTGCTTGTTCTCGGTCATCGGATTCCCTTCTTGATGGCGGTGATGTCGTCGTTGACACTGGCGACGGTCTCTGCCGGTACCGGAGGTACCGCATTCTTCGCGCGTGAGGTCCCCACCGCAGCCAAAACCCCTCCCACCACCAGGACTGCGGCGGCGACGATCAGCGCTGCCAGCCACGCCGACAGCACTGTCGCCAACCCCAGCACTGCAGTTGCTATCAGAGTGGCGAGACCGAAGAACAGCAGCAGTGCGCCCGCACCGGTGATACCGATACCGATGCCGAGCCGGGTGCCTTTGCTTTTCACTTCCTCGAGGCCTGAGCGGATCTCGCTGCGCACCAGCGTCGACACCTGATCGGTCAAACGTTCGACGAGCTGCACTGTCGACAGATCCGCAGCCGAAGTGCGGGCTTCCTCCGACGGTGGCCCGGAATGAGCGTTCATTGTTTCTCCCTGCATATGTTGATTCGAAGTGATGTCTCCGCCAGTGCTGGAGCCGGAAACAGGTACAGGCAACGGCTTTTCGTCGCCGTGTGTCGTGCGATTGTGTCTGTCATCGCGCTGCCCAGCACCGCTGGAATGTGCCGTGGCATGTTGGTGGCGAAGCCGAAGCCGTCGTCCGTCGTCGACGGCGGCGGCATCTTTCTCCTCGTTCTTCTCCGACACCCGAGTATCGCGGGGTGGGAGCTGCAAACGTTCCTCGGCGACCATCCCTGCCTGCAGTTGTCGGCCACGTTCGAGTTCGGAATCGAGTTCGGCACCGAACAGCAACGCAAGGTTGGTGATCCACAACCACAGCAGGAACACGATCGCCCCGGCCAACGATCCGTAGGTCTTGTTGTAGCTGCCGAAATTGGCGACGTAGAACCCGAACAGGATCGTCGCGGCGACCCACACCACGATCGCCACCACTGCTCCGCTGCTGATCCACCGAAACTTCGGCTGCTGAATATTCGGAGTCGCGTAATACAACAACGCGACCGCGAGAACGACGATGACCAGCACGACCGGCCACCGTGCGATGTTCCACACCGTCAACGCGGTATCGCCGAGACCGACCGCATCCCCCACCGCGGCTGCTACCGGTCCGCTGACCGCGAGCATCACCGCCGCGAGAGCAATCAGCACCAGCGCCGCCACCGTCACCAGCAACAGCACCGGCCGCAATTTCCAGACCGGACGCCCTTCCTCGACCTCGTACATTCGGTTCATCGCCCGCCCGAACGCCCCCACATACCCCGACGCCGACCACAACGCACCCGCAACACCAGTAACCAGAGCGAACCCTGCGGCCGGAGCGGACACCAACTGCGTGATCGGCTCCCGCAGCGTCTCCACCGCCGAGGAGGGTCCCAGATCGGACACGATCTGCAACACACCATCGACGGTGGCTTGTCCTTGCCCGAACACACCGAGCAGCGACACGATCGCCAACACAGCGGGAAACAGCGACAACACTGCGTAGTACGTCAACGCTGCCGCGAGATCGGTGCACTGATCACGCGAGAACTCACGCGCAGTCTTGCGAAGCACGAACAGCCACGACGTTTTCGTCAGCTCCGTCGGCGAGTCGGCCTTGCGCGGATCATCCGGGTCGGCATCCACCGGTGCGGACGGGACATCATCGTTCTCACTCACCTGACGCTAGTACCCGCAGCACACCGACGAAAACATTGCCCGAGAGTCAGCAGCAGATGAATCGTCGGCACAGATAACGCAGTAACAGTCTGGTCTTGCGCCGCAAAATGGACCGAGCTTGGTACGCAGAGCACCGCTACCACCGGCGCGGTCTGTCTCTCGATGAGTGAACAACCCGTCAACCGAACAGGGTTTCATCGGAAATAGAACGGGGACGGTTTTCGCCCGGTGGCGGTGACAGATCACCATCACTCTTCCGTTGTTGTACACGGCCCCATACCCACGACGTTATCGGCGTTGTCCGCAGGCGAGGCGTCGAGACCACCGCGAATCAGCGGCTGACCGGCCTGCTTCAATGCTGAACTATGACCGATCCCAAACAAACCACCACCGGAGCCCTCTCGGTTGGTGACATCATCGAAGTGCACCGCCCCGACGGGACCACCTCTGCAGGGACACTCGTCGAGGACTTCGGGGACTACCTCCTGCCCGCAGACACCCTCGGTCGCACCTGGACGCCCCCACACCGCTGGGCGATCGCCCTGGACTCCAGGACCCTCGTCTTCGCCGACGACCAGGACGTCACCGCACTACCTGCTCCCCCACCCACCAACACCGCAGCCAACAGTCCCGCAGCTGACAGCACCGCCGGCACGCCGTGACGAAACACCCTCGATCTGTCCCCCGCCGCACCTATCTGTTCTGGAGCGGCGTAGCGCTCGTGCTGATCACCTGCGCGGCGTGGGCACTCGACCCCGAACGCGGGTTCCTCAGCGCCGCGATTCTCGGTGCCACCGGGACCGCCGTATTCCTGGCACTCGTAGCCGTCATCAGCAGAACAGGATGAGCGAACAACCCGCCCGGGCATGGAGGCGGGCGAGTCTGCGCGCACGCGCCCACCGCGATCGGTTCGACCTCGACACGCGAAATGAGGTTCACCCCGGATGCCGACGCAGCAGGTATCAGTTTTATCAAGACCGGCTGAGCGGCCGAAGGACGATTCAACGCGTCGGTGCGTCACCCTGTGTTGTCCCGGTGTATCGATCCGGCGTGGCTGCCCCCGCAGGGCACCGGCGAGCGCCTTACAGTTCGACCATGGACTCGCGGAATACAGGTGACGAACAGCAGCGCGCAAGCGAGCCTGACAACATCAGCGGTGCTACAGGAGAGGCTCCTTTCGGCGGCGACGACCGCGGTGACGGTGTGGTCATTCCGGCGGACTTCGGAGCCGGGAGTTCCGGGCGCGGCGGTGACCGCTTCCCCAGTGTGGAACCGGATCTGTCGTCATCTGTCGACGACGTGGTGTTCGAGGATTCGGTGATCGAACTGACTAGATCGACTGTGGACGGTGACATAGTTTGAACGACCTACGGCGAGCCGGACATAGCCCTTGTCGTTGCCCTCAGCCACGTTCGGGTGACATACTCGAATGGTCAGGAGCGACGCCGTGGTGGTGCTACGGGGTTTCCGGCGAATCCTCCACTATTTCGGCTGTCCCTGCTTGGCAACCAGTCTGGCAGTGCCACGTGCACTCCTGGTCGCCCGGCTCGGCCCGGCTCTCAAACGAGAAGGCGGCACCATCATGACCAGCTACAGCGTAATGAAGGCATCACACGACCGGGCAGCGGTAATCGCGACGTGGCCGGGCTTCGACTCAGAAGAACATTCCATCAAGATCACCACCGTCGCCAGCGCCTCGTACGCTCACAGCCTTGCTTTTTACCTCACTCAACTATCGGAATCCGCATGGGACGCAGCTATGTGGCTCGACACCTACCCAGAGATAGCCACGGCCATATCGAAATTGATCGTGCAGCTCCGAACATCCAATAGAATTGGGCCACAAACAGTTTCGACCGACGGCCTGCGCCATGGAGAAACGTGGACGTCCTCGGCACTGGCAGAGCAGCTCGTCGACGACTACTTCATCTCCCTACTCGACGACCTGACCACCACACAACGACTCTCTGTTGCCGATGAACTCGAAACCGACGCTGACGAACGACGCGACCTACTCGACCACACTCGCGACGAATACGAAACCGACAGCAGAGTCAATCAAGCCGGCCTGGTCACCCGCGTTCAAGAATTCGGCTCCATAGGACCTCTACCCGAAGGCGCATCCGGTTACCTACGCACCTGCTACAGCGAAGGACTCGATTTCGGAGACCGATTGAGGGCCGCGAAACAAATCCGACGGATGGAACAACTCGTCGCTGCATGCAACCATCACGGCGGACGCGCACGGGCACATACCGATCCCTGCGAGGCACACTGCGTTGTCGCTGTGCACCCCGGGAAAATCAGCGACGGCGACACACCGTGCTACATCACTCCCGTTCGCTGCGGACCGCACGCACATTCCCCGGGCAGACCCAACCCGTACGGCAAGCTGCGCATACGTCGCGGCCACGAGTGGATCGCCGAGGTCGACCCAGATGACACTGCAGGTTTTGTCACCGCCCTTGGTGACTGGGCTGGAACCTTCGCGTCGTAGTGCCTGAGGCCCAAAATCGGCTCTGCGGCCAACTGCCCGAGGGCGGTAAGGGAAGGAGACCTCGTCGACGCCCGCAATCACCTCGCACACGGCGATGAACCCCGCATTTGCAAACGGCCAGAGAACGAATGGTTCGCACTCTACGAATCCACCCTCACGTTGTTGGCATTGGTGGCGATGACGAAGCCGGCGTATTCGAGGCGGTACAACTTCGTGCACTTCGACGCGGTGCTCTACGACGAGCAGGTGTCGATCGCAGAGAACGCGCGTTGAACCGTCCGTTGGGCAAGGCCCGGCCAGGCTGCCGATCGTGCTGGGGCGGGCTCTAGGGGTGCTGTGTAGCTGTCTGGTGCGCGAGTGCCACGGTGCTTACGGCATAGCTTCCAGGGCGGCTGGGGTCGTTGTGCGGCCTTGCCCCTGCTGCGCCAGTCTGCCTGTTCGTGGTCAGTTCGGAAGTTCGCAGTCGATGGTTGCACTGCACACCAACCCGGCCAGGCGCGAGGGTGCCTGCAGGCGGCACAGGTGGGCTCACCTCCTTAGGGTGATTGGGTGAAAGCAATGCGTGGAGATCGCCCCTGGAGCCGCAGCGCAGGCCTGGTGTGCGGTGCACTCGCCGTCATTTTCGGCACCTTTTTCCTCCACCGGACGGGGTGGACCGTAGATCGGGTCTTCCAGGAGTTCTGGGTAGCCACAGCTCTCATAGGCCTTGTATTGGGCTGTGCCGCGATCGGGTGCCCCATCAGCGATTTTTGGCGTGCACGTCCACGCAAGAGAGACTGGGCATGGTCCATGGCCGTAGCGCTCGGCCTGGTCGCCGTCCTTGCTCTGACGAGTACCCACACCAACGTGGATCTGGGCTCGCTGCCGGCATGGGTCTCGGCAGGTGGTGCTCTGTTCACCGCCGCAGGCGTCGTACTCGCCCTCCGGTCGTACCAATCGACGCGGCATTCGGACCTGGAGGACCAGGCGAACCAGGTCCGACTACTGCACATGCTCCCGTGGCCCGACGGCCTCGACGCGAACCGAAAGCAACAGTGGCGCACAGAATTCACCAATCGCAGCAAGGACCCGCTGTACGAGATCGAAATTCACGGCTTCCGCGCCCAGGTCGAAGACGACGCTGACGCGGTGAATATGCGGGCATTCGCAGAGACAGCCCTGTCGGAGGACACACCGATCAGATCGGGTGGTTGGCGTAGGCAGGCCGTGCTCGAGGCGGGTGAAACGTTCAATATCCGGTGGGAATCGGACGATCCCGCCGAGCAGAACCCGGCTCCCGCATTCGTTAGCATCTGGTACTCGGCAATGGACGCCAACGGCCGCTACTGGAACGTCGTCGACAACAACGAACCCGAGAAAGTGCCCCGCCCGTCCCGTCGCCTCGGATGACACGAGCAGTGCTCACACCCCCAGCCGCGGAAGCACACTCGACGGTGTCAGCCCTCTGCTTCTCCCCCTGGGCGGCTCAGACACCATCCGAGGTAACCGGAAGAACGTCGAACTCAGCGTCGCGGATCACCGATAGATCGAACGCGTCCGAACCGTCGATCGGTGCAACGAGAATCGTCTGACCCTCATCTGGGGCTGTGATGATCCGCCCCCACTTCTCAGGCTCGTAGCGGACGAGCCCGAAGCGATAGTTCCCGAGGTGACGGCCTCGGGCGGTGACGACACGAGCCGGGTCGATAAGCATGTTCGTAGCCATAATCGCACCGTACCCGAACACGGAAAGCCATAGTGCACAACACCATCAAGCATCAAAGACCTGCCGAACAGTGGCAAGTTGCTGGTCGAGTTGTGTTCGCGATGACCCGAGGCTTCTACCGTCGAAATCCCCGCCGAGGGTCACGTGGCTCGTGTCCGTCCATGGCCGTGAACCACGTATCGCATGGAAAGACACGTAGACCGTGTGCCGCTGTCGCCGGGTGATAGAACACCTCGACATCGCGGTCGCCCATCAGAACGTCTGTGACGGCGTCCCAGTCGACGTCCCGCGGATGGGACGCCAGTACGGCAACATCGTCGCCGTACACCTCATCGGCTAGCGCTGCGGCGGCTTGGGCGATGACGATCATGAGCGCGAGCTGTTCGGCGATCGTGTGAGGCCGGGGTAGCCGACCGGCGTCGAGGTCCTGAGCCAAGTCGTCGAAAGATCGGGCCATCTGACGTCGCCACAGAGCGGACTCGGCGAATGTGCATTCGGGAAGTCGGTTCAACAAATACCACCACCGCACCGTGTCGACCGGATCATCACCGCGCTCCTCGACGTCGTCGTACGCCATGTCGGCGCACACCCACGCGTGGATCCGCAACAACTCCCGCTGCCGATCAGTCAGTGAGAACCGCGGCACAAACTCGATGACATCGCCCATGGT
>JAHFVC010000059.1 GCA_023264765.1 Mycobacterium sp.
GGCCTATCTGGGCCTACAACGCTCGGCACCGGCGATGGCCCAGGTGGAGCACCGGTTCCTTCCCGGACCGACCGCCGACCTCCCCGTGCGCATCTACCGCCCGACGCGATCGCGGGGGCCGCACCCCGTGATCGTCGTACTGCACGGAAGTGGATGGGTGATCGGCAATCTGGATCTGGTCGATGAACCCGCTCGGGTTCTGGCCCGTGACACCGGGTGCGTCGTGCTGGCGGTCAATTATCAGAAAGCTCCGGAGCATCGTTTTCCGATTCCGTTGCAGGACTGTGTGGCGGCCGTGCGCTGGGTGCACAGCCACGCCGCCGAACTGGATGTCGATCCCGGCCGGCTGGCCGTCGTCGGTGACAGCGCGGGTGGGAATTTGGCTGCGGCCACCACCGCAGAGCTTGCCGGCAGTGACGTCACGGTCGCCGCCCAGGGCTTGCTCTACCCGGCACTCGATCGGCGGATGGCGGCACCGTCGTATGCCGATTTCAGCCGTGGGTTCGGTCTCGATGCCGCCGACATGGCGTGGTTCTGGAACCACTACGTGGACGAGGGCGCAGGTGCGGACCCCCGTGTCTCACCATTGCGCGCCAACAGTTTTGCTCATCTGCCGCCGACCTTCGTGGCCACCGCCGGCCATGACGTGTTGCGCGACGAAGCCGAGGCTTATGCCGGCTTGCTGCGCGATGCGGGGGTGGACGTCCAGGCCAAACGCTATCCGGGCATGATTCACGGGTTCTGGTGGATGGATGGCGTTCTCGACGATTCACGCGAGCTGCAACGGGATCTCGCTGCCTTCTTGGTGGCTAGCCTGGGAGGCTGAAGACGCCTGGGTGCCCAGCTCGCTGTTCACGGTCCCGGAGGGCGGAATCCACCGATCTGAACTTCGAGCAGTTCGGCGAGTCGCAGGGTGGTGCGGTCCTCGTACATGGGCCCGATGAGCTGGACACCGACGGGCAACCCCTCAGGCGTTTGGCCCGCGGGGATGGCGGTGGCGGGCAGGCCGGGCATGGTGGCCAGCCCAGGCCAGGTGAGTTGGTCGCCGAAGGGATATGCGGTGCCGTCGATGTCGATGGTGCGGTCTTCCAAGGAGGTCGTGTGATCGTGCGGGAAGGCCGGGGTCGGCGTGATCGGGCACAGGACGGCGTCGAAGTGGGTGAACAGGCGGCGCCACTGGTCTCGGTGCATCTCGCGGAGCCGGTCCGCGCCGACCCAGTCGCGATGGGAGAGAACAGATCCGCGCAGCCATGCGGTGTCATAGCCGCGCTGGTCAGGGCCGAGCCCGGCGGCGGAGGCTTGCAGGTCGGCGTAGAGCTGCGGGGGATGATTCGCCGCGATGAACGAGGTGAGGAGTTCGATGTAGACGGTGGCCGCCTCGGTGAGGTTGGGCAGTAGCGGGCTGTGCCGCTGCACGTCGGCCCCGGCTGCGGTGAGCGCGTCGGCGACCCGACCGACGGCGTCGCGCACGGCGGATCCCGTCGGGATGAGGGGGTGGTCGTCGAGGGCCAGGACGCGGAAGTCGCAAAGGTCGTGGTGTCGAGCCGGTGGGAGTTCGAACCGGTAGGCCAGCCCCCGGGTAAGTGGATCGGGTCCGGCCATCACGTCCAGCAGGAGGGTGAGGTCCCGCGCGGTGCGGGCCATCGGGCCGAGAACTGCCAAATCGCCGTCGACGGGCAACGGGGGCACATGGGGCGGAACCGCGCCCCGGGTGGCGACGATTCCGAATGTTGGTTTGTGTGCGTAGATACCGCAATAGTGCGCCGGTACCCGCAGCGATCCACCGATGTCGGAGCCCAGCGACAACGGCCCGAATCCCATCGCCAGCGCGGCCGACGATCCTCCAGATGAGCCGCCCGGGCTGCGACTGCGATCGTAGGGGTTATGGGTCGTGCCGTAGATGTCGTTGAAGCTCTGATGGTCCTGCAGCATGAACGGGACATTGGTCTTGCCGAGGATGACGGCGCCGGCGGCCCTGACGCGTGTGACGGCCAGCGCGTCGTCGGCGGCAACGAAGTCGCGGTGCGCGGGGTTGCCCCAGGTGGTTGGCAGGCCCGCGATGTTGTAGGACTCCTTGACGGTCACCGGGACCCCGAGCAATGCGCGATGGTCGCCCCGGGCCCGAGCTTGGTCGGCGTCGCGAGCTGCTTGTCGCGCTCGGTCGAAATCGCGCACACAGATGGCGTTGACGGCGGTGTCGAGCGCTTCGATGCGGGAGATGAACTCGTCGGTGAGTTGCACTGAGGTGACTTCACCGGAATCCAATGCTGTGCAGAGTTGTTCGGCTGACTGGAAAGTCCACGGCATGACTGCGACGTTACCGACTGTGTCCGGGTGGTCGGTACAGGGCGGGCTCAGTCTGTGGAGTGATGTCGGGTCGAGGCCCGCTTCGGTGTTCGCGGATTTTTCTGCGTGCCTTTGGCCGTGGCTTGCGGTGCGTTTTCTTCGGCCGCGCTCGATTCGGAGCTGCCGCCGCGGCGGGCGCGCGGTGTCAGTGCACGGGTGATCGCCGCGAGGGGATTGCGCTGCGAGACACGTGGCGTGATCTTGACGCCGAGCAGGGACCGGATCTTGTCGGCCGCCGTCTTCTTCGGCTGCGGCGGGGTCTGAGGGCGTTGGTGGTACGTCGCGTCGATCTGCGGGCGGAGCCACTTGTCGAGCGCGGCGGTGTCGACGCCCATGGAGCGCAACGGTTGGGTGATGGGCAGGGCGGCGGTCGGGACGACGTAGTGCGTGGTGACACCGCCGGCGGCGTTGGTGGCGATCGTCTTCAGGGTGCCGGGGGTCGAAGGGTCGGCGGCGTCACCGTAAAAGGGGTGGACGAAGGCCACTCCCATCACCGCGTTCAGGGCCGAGAGTGCGGTAGGGCGGTTCGGCCAGTCGGAGAGGCCGTCGTATTCACGCACGATCTCGGTGGTGGCGTATGGCGTCGGTAGGAGACCTCGAGGTACCGAGAGCCACAGCAGCGGGTTGCGGGTGACGATGCCGCCGGTGGCGTTCATCGGGTCACCGAAGGTCACGAACGACAGCTCGGTCGAAGCTCGCTCGGGTGTGATGCGCAGCGCCAGAGATTGTTTGACGTAGTTGAGCACGATGGCGCCCTGGCTGGTGCCGGCGAGGGTGATCTTGATGCCGTCGGGTACCGCATCCAGATGCGTGTTGACGCCGCTGGCACCGATCGCCGAGTCGAGGGCGAACAGCAGGCCTGCGGGGTAGCCGACACCGGTGATCGGCCCGGCGTCGCCTAGGTATCCGTCGGCCAGTCCGAGGGCCTGCTGTGCCGTGGGCACGGTGGCGCACAAGCAGGTCCCACCGAGGTAGAACGCTGCGATATCGGGGCTGGGATCTTCTGCCTGCGCGGCGGGTTGGGCGCCGACCGCCAGTGCCATGATGGTGACAAAACCTGCAGCGGTGACACGCTTCGTGGCGTCCACGACGCACCTTTCGACGATTTTTGGGCAGCGCGCAGCTTGGTCAAATGCGTTGGGGTGATGCGGTGACAGATGAAGTGGTACATCCGTGCTATTTGTCTCTGCCGAAATTTATCGGATGCCATGGTCGGTTGTCGGGCGTCGGGTCAACATCACATTGCGGGAGACCGTCGTCACACGCCCGCCCTAGGCGCAAACCCCCTGACCACCACAGTGACGTTAACGATCGCCAACGGTTATCCAAGCGAGACCCGCAGACACTGGCCTACTCAAGGTGTGGCCCTTACGTTGTTGTTTGTCAGTACATGCGTAGTTGCTACGCGGGCATGTGAGTGTGGTGGAGGTGGTGTCGTGCGCCGCCGAGAAGCAATTGAGGTCACCGGTTTGCTTCTGGCGTCGGCGTTGTTGGCCGCGGTGATGCCGCCGGTCGCCCAGGCTGATGACAGTGTCTGGGATCCGACGTTGCCGCAGCGGATCAGCGCCGGGGCTCCGGGTGATCCTCTGGCGCTGGCCAATGCGTCGCTGGGAGCCACCCGGATCGCCGCGGAGACGACGGCCGATCTCGGGCACAAGTTCCTCGCGGCGTTCGGTCTGGTCAAGGACGCACAGGTCGGTCCGGGCGGTCGGGTACGAGGGCCGCAGGCCATCGAGTACACGATCAGACGCGCAGCGTCACAGATGGGGGTGCCGTACTCGTGGGGTGGGGGAAGCCTCACGGGTCCGAGCAAAGGCATCGACTCTGGTTCCGACACTGTGGGTTTCGACTGTTCGGGGCTGACGCGCTTCGCCTATGCCGGCGTGGGTGTGCTGCTACCCCGATGGTCGGGCGATCAGTACAACGCCGGTCGGCACGTGTCCAAGTCCGAGGCGCGGCGCGGGGACCTGCTGTTCTGGGGTCCCGGCGGGAGCCAGCACACGGCGCTCTATCTGGGTAGCGGTCAGATGATCGAAGCGCAGCAGACCGGAGTTCCGGTCAAGGTGTCACCCGTGCGCCTGTCGGGGATGACTCCCTACGTCACCCGGGTGGTCGAGACCTGAGAACGTCGCGGATGGGCATCGGGCTGGCGGCCGTGGGACGTCCGGCCTACATCACCGGTGGGCGCGCCCACGACCTCGGCTCCGATCGGCCCGTCGAGGCGATGCGGGCACGGACCTTCGAGGTGCTGGACGCCGCCTACGCCTCGGGTATTCGGTACATCGACGCCGCCCGGTCCTACGGACGGTCCGAAGAATTCTTGGCCGATTGGCTGGCCGCGCACCCCGACAACGGGGATGTCGAGATCGGATCCAAATGGGGCTACCGGTATGTCGGCGAGTGGCGGACGCACGCCGACGTACATGAGATCAAAGAACACTCACTGACCGCGTTCCGCCGTCAGCTCGACGAATCGCGAAGCCTGCTCGGTGATCGGCTCGACCTCTACCAGGTGCACTCGGTGACGCCGGACAGTCCGGTGCTGACCGACCTCGAACTGCAGCGGGCTCTCGGCGAACTGCGGGATGCCGGCATCCGGGTCGGACTGTCCACCTCGGGGCCCCGGCAGAGCGACGTCCTCCGAGCAGTGCTGGATATCGAGGTGGCGGGGAGCCGGCTGTTTTCGTCAGTGCAGTCCACCTGGAATCTACTGGAAACCTCTGCCGGCCCGGCACTTTCGGAAGCACGAGCGGTAGGCGTGGATGTGATTCTCAAAGAGGTGTTCGCCAACGGGCGGCTGGCCCCTGGGAATCCCGACGCCAGTTCGGGCGCGGTGCAAGCCGAGCAGATCGCGGCTGAGCTGGCGGTCGGCGTCGATCAACTCGCCGTCGCGGCGGCGCTCCACCACGCCTCGCGGCCACGCGTGCTCTCCGGCGCAGCCACAGCGGAACAGGTGCGGTCGCACGTGGCGGCCACCGACGTCGACCTGACCCCGACGGTGCTCGACGCGCTGACGGCGGTGGCCGAGGATCCGGATGACTACTGGGCGACGCGTTCCCGACGGGCGTGGAACTAGTCGACGGTCCGTTCCAGCCAATCCAGCGTCTGCCCGTGCGGTGCCGCCAGCGCCACAGGCGTGCCATCCACGGCGACCACGAACCGCCCGGATGACAGACTCTTTGCGGGAGTGGGCAATTGGTCGGGCGAGAACATCACCCCGACGCCTTCGTTGCTGATCCAATGGCAACTCAGCCGCGAAATCGATCGGGCGAAGCGGCTGCGTTCGGACGCGTGGAGATACGCCAGGACCGCACTGCCGAACACCACGATGGTCAAATCTTTGGGGGCACTCGCGACCGCATCGGCGACGGCGTCGTTGAGATCACCCGCGATGAGATGTGGCCGGTGGCGGCGCGCGATCGTCGCCGCGGCCCGAAGTCGAGCGAGTCGCTGCGGTTGGTCCGGCCAGATCAGGCTCTCCAGCCAGCGCATGTCATCTGGGTCCGCGACGTTCAACGGGTTCAGGTCGACACCGGCACGGTAGACCACATGCGGCAGCGTGTCGGGTATCGGCGGGCTTCCGGTCGTCGCACACGTGAGGATGACCTCGGATGGGCCGGCCGCGGGATCGATCACGGGTCGATCGTCGTAGCGGTAGCTGAAACGGTCGGGGTAGAGGCATAGGCCGGCTGAGGCGCCGATCTCGATCAACGACAGCGGCCCGGGTAAGCGCGCGAGAAGGGGCATCAGTACCGCCGTGCGGCCGACTTCGTTCGTCTGGGTGGACCGCGAAAGCGTTACGTCGCGGACCGCTTGCCAATGCACCATCAACCACTCACGTAACGCCGCATAGGGCCCCGCGGTGGCACCAACGAAGCGCGCCGCTCCGAGTACCAAGTTGGGCTGTTGCTTGGCTTCCGGAAGTGTGCCGATCAGCGTCAAAAGCTCGGCATCATCGGCGATTTCGAGGCACCATTGTTCGTAGCACGGCGAGTTACCCCTCGCCTCGGTTTCGGCGAAGAGTCGGTAGCGGTCGGCGATATCGTTCACATCAACTCCTGTGGCCGGCTAGCTTCCGTAGAGGTGCAGCACCCGTGCGGCCAGGGTGGCCACATCACCACTCAGTCGCACGATCGGCGGTCCACCGCGCTGATGGATCACGTTTGTCAGCATCGCCACATAGGTATCGGAGCCCGGGTCGATCCACAGTGACACCCCCGTGAACCCGCTGTGGCCGACGCTGCCGATGGGGAAGATCAGGCCGCGCGGCTTGGACAGCTCGGTGTCGATGTCCCAGCCGAATCCGCGCAGATCCTGCCCGGCGATGGCCGGATAGTTCGGCGCGAGTAGGGGATCGGTGGTGTTGGGACGGTCATCGATGGCGCGGCGGTTGGCGTCTCTGGCCGCGTCGAGTTGGTCGGTGGTATGACCGGGTTGCTGTGGGCTGGTCATCAGCTGCAGCGTCTCGCGGCTCAGCGGGAACGCGCTCGGCCTCCCGGCCAGGCGATCGAGGAGGGCTTGGACATACTTGCCGACGTCGTCGGCCGTCGAGAACACACCGGCGCTGCCGGCCGCACCACCCATCCGGCGCGCTGTCGGGTCATGCACGGTGCCGCGCAGCAGGTGGTCGAAGTCTGGGTTGACGCCAGGGGTGTCGTCGTCGTGCGCGGTCGGCGCGACGCGTGCCAAAAGGTCCGTGCTCCAGGTACCGGGCACGCACGGTACCGGAGTCGCGGTCGGGTCGAAAGCGATTGCCGAACCACGGATCCGATGCGGACCGCACGCCTTCGCAGCAGGAAGGTAGCGGGTGTCGGGCAGGCCCAGCGGTGCAAAGACGTTGTCCTGCACGTACGTATCCACCGGCTCGCCGGTGAGCTTCTCGATGAGCGCACCGAGGATGATGAAGTTGATGTCGGAGTAGTGGAACCCCTCGCCGGGTCCGAACTCCAACGGTGCTGTCAGTGCCCGGTGAATGCCTTCGGCCTTGTCCGGCGCCACCAGCCCCCACGGCCCCTGCCGGCTCAGGTCGCCACCCGTACCCGACGTGTGCGTGAGCAGCATGCGCAACGTCACCTGTGCGCGCCGCAGATCGGCGGTCGGGTTGAACTCGGGTAGGTAGGTCTGGACGGGCTCGTCGATACGAACCAGGCCTCGCTCGTAGAGCTGCAGAAGCGCCACCGTCGTCGCCAGGGGCTTCGTCAACGACGCCAGGTCGAACATGGTGTCCTCGGTCATCGGCTCGCCCGGTGCGGACGCGCCGTCCACCCCGGGTTCGTCGGGAAGCCTGCGCCAGCCGAAGGCCTGCCGGTAGACGACCTGGCCGGCGTGCCCGATCTGAACGACGCCCCCGGGCAGCCGATGTGCTGCCATCGCGTCGTTCACCAGGGTCGTGACTGCCGCGAACGGACCCTCCGGTACGGCGCTGGGTGCCGCGACCGTCGTCGACGGCGTATGTGCCGCCCGCCCGCACGACGGAACCGTCGCGAGCACGAGCAGGATGGTGGCGCAGACTCGGCCGACGCACCTGTTCACCAGATCGACGGTAGCCGAGCTTGCGGTTCGGGCCGTTCAGAACCGCTCGCGAAGCGGCCGATCTGCGGGAGTGCCGCGGTAGATGCCCCGATCGATCAGCCGGGGGACCACCTCGTCGATGAACTCCCGGATGGAATCCGGCCCCGCGGAGAACATCAGGTTGAAGCCGCCGATGTTCCCGTCCTCGAACCATGCCGCGAAATCGTCGACGATGTCGTCATAGGAACCGACGAACTTCCGGTGTGTCGCACCACCGCGGCCGACTGCCTGGGCCACGACCTCGCGCACCGTCACACCGGGGTGTTCCTGAATCCAGTTGTACAGCCCCACATAGTTGCCGAACGTGCTGGTGATGGTTTTCTCGACGTCTTCGGGGCGGGGCAGGATATCCAGGGGGAACGGATCGTTGATGTCTCCATAGGACGCATCGATGCCGAATTGTCCCAATGCGAACGGTGCGATGGGCGCCCAGTCGACGTAGCTGTCCAGTTCGTCGAGCTTCTCCTGGGCTTCCTTCGTGGTCCGGCCAAGGTAGGGAATGAGGCCGGGGATGGGCGGCACCGACCCGGGAGCGCGGCCCCGCTCGACGAGGGCCTTGTCCAGCGTCTCGCGGTAGACGGCCGCACTGCTGCGGGTGGAGGAGTTCGTGAACACCATCTCGGCGTGTTTGGCAGCGACTCTGATGCCCGCCCCTGAACCACCTGCCTGAGCGATGAGTGGGCGGCCTTGCCTGCTCGGCGCGATGTTGAGCGGGCCGGTGACCTGAAAGCGGCTGCCGCGGTGATTGATCGGCTCGGCGTGGAAGCGCGTGCGACCGTCGGAGTCCTGGCGCAGCTCCCGGTTGTCCCACAGTGCGCGCAGCACGTCGAGGAACTCGTCGGCGCGCTGATAGCGCGCCTCGCGGTCCAGATGGTGTTCCAGGCTGTAGTTCAGCGCGAAGTGGTCGATGACCGACGTCACCGCATTGAAACCGGCGCGCCCGTCCGACGCCTGGTCGAGCGAGGCCAGCAACCTCGCGAGGTTGTAGGGGTCGTAGAACGTCGTGGATGCCGTCGCTATCAGGCCGACATGCTTGGTGTGCTGCGAGATCGCGGTCAAACCGGTGATCGGTTCCACCGGGCCGCCGTCGAACGCCGGCGAGCCCTGCATGCCGGGAATATCGCCGACGAACAGCGCGGTGAATAGACCCTCGTCGCCGAATCTGCCGTATTCGAGAAGGCGGCTGAAGACGTCGCGTTCCGGGATGTCGTGCGCCTGTTCGTATCCGCGCACACCTTGATGCAGGTTGAGGTCGTTGGCTACCAGATTCAGATGCAGATGGCGTCGTTCAGACATCACGTTCCGTTCTAGGTCAGCGCATGGTGGCGTGCAGGGCGTCGGTCATGGCGTCGATGGCGGCGTCGCGATCCAGCGACCAGCCGTCGGCCAACCACAAATGCATGAAGGAGTCGACCATGGTGTACATCATCGCGACGGCCAGGCGGATCTGACCCTCGGCGGCCCCGGGCATGACGTCCGTGCGGATCCAGTCGATCACGTTGGCTTCCATGGTTTCCCGGTGCGCAGCAGCGAACTCCGGGTCGGTTGCGCGCGCCTGGTGCAGGGCCATGTACAGCTCCGGCGCGGAGGTGTAGAAGTCGACGACCTTGCCGAAGAAGGCGCGGATCGACGGTCTCCCGCTCTTCCCGCCGCGCGGGGCGTCCTGCTCTGTCCACACCGTCATGCGGGTGTTGCGAAGCTCGCGCAGCACGGCCGCTTTGCCGTCGAAGTGAAGGTAGAACGTCGCCCGGCCGATGCCGGCTCGCCGGGCGATGTCGTCGATGGTGACGGTCGCATAGCCGCGTTCGGCGAACGCCTCGAGCGAAGCCGCCAAGATGTGGTCACGGGTGAGGATGCGGTGGCGGTCGCGCATCGTGAGTTTCTGCGCTGTCGCGGTGGTTTCGGTCACGTGATGGTCACCCCGTCGAGACGGCCCGTCGACCGCCACTGGCTGAGCATGTCGAAGAAGTCGCTGGCTTTCCCGCCGAAGTTGTTGGACAACATGCCGTGCGGATTGTCTCGCTCGCCTTCGGAACTCAGGTAACTGGGTGTGCAGTCCGCGTAGAAGGCCTTCGGTAGAACTGACGCCTCGTTCATCGCCGACAGCCACTCGTCCTCGGCCTCGCGGGTGGCCTCGATGGTGGTCGCGCCGCGCTGAACCCAGGCATCGACCAGATACGCGAAATGGCGGGCCCGCTCCTCGGCGGTATGGGTGTAGTTGGGTGACACCCCCGACTGGGTGTAGCCCAGGAAGAAGCAGTTGGGAAACCCGTGGGTCTGCAATCCGTGAAAGGTGCGCATGCCCTTGGCCCAGCTGTCGCTCAGCCGGACGCCGTCACGGCCGACGATCTCGAACCCCAGCCGCTTGGTGAATTCGGTGCCCACCTCGAAGCCGGTCGCGAAGATCAACGCGTCCAGTTCGTAGTGGACGCCGTCGACGATGGCGCCGGTCTCGGTGAACCTCTCGACACCGCGACCGTCGGTGTCGACGAGCGTCACGTTCTTGCGGTTGAAGGTTTTCAGATACTCGTCGTGATAGCCGGGGCGCTTGCAGTTCAGCTTGAACCAGGGTTTGAGGGCTTCGGCGGTCTTGTCGTCGGTGACCTCTTCGCTGATGCGTCCGCGAAGCCGCTCCATGGCGTCCCAGTCGGCGCGGTACAGAAATTCGGTGACCTCGTCCGGCGTCATCTCCCGGCCGAGTCGGGCCGTCTCCCGGATTACCGCGGGCTCGGTCAGCGCCAGGGCGTTGCGCGTCCACCCGTCATCGGTGAGGTCGAGCTCCCACTCCACGCCGGCGTTGACCCTGGTGAAGTTCTCCATCCGTTCGCGTTGCCAACCCGGCGTCAGGCCGGCCGCCCAATCCGGATCGGTCGGCCGATTGTTGCGCTCGGCGACGGTGCTCGGTGTGCGTTGAAATACATAGAGCTGCTGCGCTTCTCGACCGATGTGGGGTATGCACTGCAGCCCTGTCGCCCCGGTGCCGATGACCCCGACGCGCTTGTCCTGCAGCCGGGTCAGGCCGCCGGACTCGTCGCCGCCGGTGTAGTCGTAATCCCAGCGGCTGGTGTGGAAGGTGTGACCGCCGAATTCGTTGATGCCGGGGATGCCGGGGAGCTTCGGTCGGGTCAGGGATCCCGGTGAGACGGCAACCAGCGACGCGGTCAGACGGTCTCCACGATCGGTGGTGATGGTCCAGTGCTGGGCGGCGTCGTCCCATGTCATACCGGTGACGGTGGTCTGCAGCAGGGCGTTTCGATACAGCCCGTAGTGGCGGGCGATGGCTTGGAGGTGACCCCGGATCTCGGGGCCGTGGGCGTAGCGCTCGGTCGGCATATAGTTCAGCTCTTCGAGCAGCGGCAGGTAGATGTAGGACTCGATGTCGCATTGGGCTCCCGGATACCGGTTCCAGTACCATGTTCCGCCGAAATCGCCTGCGGTGTCGACGATCCTGATGTCGTCGATGCCGGCTTCACGTAAGCGGGCCGCCGCAATCAGGCTGCCCAGTCCGGCTCCGATGATGAGCACCTGGACATGGTCGGCCACCGGGTCGCGTTCGACCCGCTCCATGTAGGGGTCGTCGGCGTAATGCGAGAAGTCGGCGGTGACGTCCACGAACTGCGCGACACCGTCGGCGCGGATGCGCTTGTCGCGTTCGGCCCGGTACTTCGCGCGGACCCATGCCGCGTCGTAGGTGGCGGGCTGGGGTCCCGGGTCGTTCACTTCTGCCATGCCTGTCCTGCGTCATCGGGCCCGGCCCGAACTCGCCAGACACACTGTCTTGTGAATGGACATAGGGTATAGCCTGGGCCGCGCACTGCCAAGGGCTTCGTGTTACGAGCCGTTCTTCGCCTCGTAGCGCAACAGCACCGTGCCACCCGGAAAGGTGCGGTTCTCCAACAGTCGCAGCGAGACCCATGACGGCAGAGTCGGGAAGAACGGGGTGCCGCCGCCCACGGCGGTGGGCGCGAGCACGATCCGGTACTCGTCCACCAGTCCGGCCTGCACGATCGGTGCGGCCAGCGTCGCACCGGCCACCTCGAGTTGGCCGTCGGTTTCGGACTTCAGCCTCGCCACCACCTCCACGGGGTTGCCACGCTCCAGGCGGGAGTTCCAGTCGACCGACTCCAGGGTCTGCGAGAACACGACCTTGGGCATGGCGCGCCAGATGCGGGCGAAGTCGACGATCATCGGGGTGGCATCCGGGTCCGCGTCGGCCGTCGGCCAGTACGCGGACATCAGGTCGTAGAGGCGCCGTCCGTAGAACGCGCACGCGGTGTCCCGCTCGAAATCGTTCCAGTATTGGTGCAGTTCTTCGCTCGGATCAGACCAGTCGATACTGCCCTGCGCGTCCGCGATGTAGCCGTCCAGCGACACGGTGAAGCCATAGATGAGTCTGCCCATACGGATCAGACTGCACCGCGGCGCCGAACTCATCGCTTCGGCGTGTGCGCCTACTGTGCAACACATGGCTGTCGAGAACCCCGACTTGATCTCCGGCTACGCGGCGCTCTTCAACCCGGCGACGCTGGACGGACACGCGGTGAGCTCCCCGCTCGGCTTGTGGCTGCTGCTGGCCCTGATCGGGCCCGCCACCGAAGGTGACGCCCGCCGCGACCTGGAGGAGGTCCTCGGCACGACGGTCCGGGATGCCGCGGCCCGAGCTGCGGCCATGCTCTCCGAACCTCATCCTGCGGTGTCGGCGTTGGCCGCGGTGTGGGGCCGCAACCTGGGCCCGGCGTTCGACACGTGGGCACACACCTTGCCCGCCGTCGTCGAGCGCGGACCGGTGCCCACCCAATCGTTCGCCGACGACTGGGCGCGAACCAACACGAACGGCGTGATCGACGAATTCCCGCTGCGGATAGACGAACTGACGCGATTGATCCTCGCCTCGGCGTTGACAACCGACATTGCGTGGAGCACGCCGTTGGGAACCACCGACGAGCTGGGCGGGGAATTCGGGAGCGCGATCCACCACGCCTTGACGATCGACAACGGAATCCAGCTGATCGCCGAGACCGACGCGGCCGGCCTGGTCGCGGTCACCGCACCCCGGACCGCATCGGCGCTGGAGGTCTTCAGCATCATCGCAGCGCCCGAGGCGACACCCAGCGAGGTGGACGGCGCTGCGCACCAGGTTGCGGCGTTGCTGCGAGGCGACGCGCGGTACGCCCGGCGCGTGCCGGTCGAGGAGCTGGTCGACGGGCACGCGTGGACGGTCACTGAACGACGGGAACGGCGTTCTGGTGGGCCCGACGTGCAGGCGGACTGGCGGAGCTACCTGCCGGCATGGTCGGCGAGCCGCGATCACGACCTCAAGAATGCCCCGGGCGTGCGACCGGCGATCGAGGCCTTGGCGGGCTTCCTGCGGCCGGAAGATCTGCCCGCGCAGTTCACCGCCGCGCAGTCGGCCGTCGCCTCCTTCAGCAAGGCCGGGTTCAAGGCTGCCGCGGTGACGGCGATCGGTTTGGTGGCCGGATCGATGCCGTCCTTCCACGAGGTGCTGGTCAAGCGAATCACGTTGCGGTTCAACCGGCCCTACGCGGTGCTGGCATGTGCCGCCAGAGATCTCGGGCCGGAAGCTTGGCGCGGGGTGCCGGTGTTCAGCGCCTGGGTGGCAGAGCCCGAGAACACCGAGGCCGAAGAACTCGGTCAGCCACAACCGGTCCCTGTCAGGACGCACTGAACGGCCTTCTAGAGACTGAAGTCGTGAGTTGTCATGGTTTCGACGTCGTCGGCCCACGCTCGACGAATCGGCCATGTCCACGGCGGTCGTGGACCACACCGTCGGACACGATGACGGTCCCGCGGCTGAGCACGCAGCGGATGGCCCCGGCGACCGTCCACCCTTCGTACAAGCTGTAGTCGACTTTCGATGGCGATGTGGTAACCGACAACCGGGTCTCGCCGGCGGGGTCGAGCACCACCAGGTCGGCGTCGGCACCCACCATCAGGCTGCCCTTGCGCGGATACAGCCCGAACAACCGCGCCGGATTGGTCGCCGTGATGGCGACCAGGCGCTCCAGAGAGATACGGCCGGACTGCACCCCGCGGTCGAACAGGAGCAGCAGCCGGTATTCGACCCCGCCGACACCATTGGGGATCTGAAGGAAGTTGTCCTGCCCGGCGTCTTTCTGGCCCTGCATGCAGAACGGGCAGTGGTCGGTGGAGATGACGTCGATGTCACCGCGACGGACACCGTGCCACAGGCGATCCTGATGGTGTGGTTCGCGAAGTGGCGGCGTCATCACGTACCGGGCGACGTCGAACCCGTCACCGTCGTAGACCGAGTTGTCCAGCGTCAGGTAATGGGGGCAGGTCTCGGCGTGCACAGGCAATCCTCTCGCCTTGGCGGCGGTGACCTCGGCGAGGGCTTCGGCGCAGGAGATGTGCACGAAATAGGTTGGTGCTTCGACAAGTTCGGCAAGAACGCTGGCGCGGTGCACTGCCTCGGCCTCCAGCAGCGTCGGCCGGGTGTGGCCGTGCCACTGTGGCGATGTCCGCCCGGCGCGCAGCGCCCGGTGGGTCAGCACGTCGATGGCCGAGCCGTTCTCCGCGTGAACCATCGTCAGCCCGCCGGCGCCGGCCATCCGCTCCATCGCGGTGAGCAGCGTGCCGTCGTCAACCATCAGCTCGCCGGGGTAGGCCATGAACAGTTTGATGCTGCTGGCTCCGGCGGTGACGAGCTCATCGATACCACGCACTCGGTCATCGCCCAGATCCCGTACCACGACGTGAAATCCGTAGTCGATGACTGCCTGGCCCTCGGCCACACCGACAGCGCGCTCGAGCGCGGCGGGCAGCCGCTCGCCGAACTGTTGCATGGCGAAGTTGATGATCGTCGTGGTGCCGCCGGCGGCTGCAGCGGCGGTGCCGGAGTACGCGGTGTCAGCGGTGGCGGTCGTCAGGGAGGGAAAGTCGAGGTGCACATGCGGATCGACACCGCCGGGCAACAGCACGCATCCGCTGGCGTCGATGACGTCATCGGCGTCGATGGCGACATCGGTGCCGAGAGCGGTGATGATGCCGTCGCGGATCACCACATCCGCGGCGAATCGTTCTGCCGCGGTGACGACCGTGCCACCCTTCACCACGGTGGTCGTCACCGTGCGCTCGCCACGGCGCCAGGCCAGAGACCCTCGTCCCGGATGGCGCGTTCGAAGGCTGCCGCGGCGCGCAGTACCACGGCGTCGCCGAGGTGAGGGCCGATGATCTGAATGGCGACCGGTAGCCCGGTCGTGGTCATTCCGGACGGCACGCTGATGGCGGGCTGGCCGGTGAGATTGGCGATGGGCGTGAATCCTTGCCACGTTGTCGGGGTGACCGTCTGACCGTCGATCTCAGTGGGCCCCTCGCCGTCCAGGGGGAAGGCAGGCACCGCACTGGTCGGGGTCAGCAGGAGATCAAACTGCGCCATCACGTCGGCCATCTCGTTGACGACGGCCTTGCGCATCATCTGGGCCTGCGTGAAATCTTCTGCCGTCCAATCCTGCCGGAGCATCGACACCAGCTTCGGCGACATCCGGTCGCCCAGAGCGGTGGCCATTCTGCGCATGCCGACCAAGTCGGTCTCGGACATGATCAATGCGGTGAAGTGGGGCGCCGGATTGGGCCAGCCCGGCACGAACCGCTCGACGGAGGCACCGAGGCCGGCGAGCAGATCGGCCGCGCGGTCGGTGGCGGCCCGCACCTCGGGATCGACGGGCAGATATCCGTAGTCGCTGGTGTAGCCGACCCGCAGGCCTCGGACATCCGGCTCCCTGGTCGTCGTGAGCCAGTCGACGTCACCGGCGGGCAGCGTGTGCCGGTCGCGTGGATCGGGACCGGCCAATGCGGCCATGATGAAGGCGACATCGTCAACCGAGGTGGCCAACGGGCCGATGTGTTCGATGCTCTCCCAACCGGATACACCCGGATAGCGGTGATCGCGGCATCCCGGGAACACCGGAACTCGGCCCATGGCCGGTTTGAATCCGACGAGCCCGTTCAGTGCGGCGGGAATGCGCACCGAGCCCCCGCCGTCGCTGCCGAGCGCGAAGGGCACCACGCCCGCGGCGACCGCCGCGGCGGACCCGGCGCTGGAACCACCCGGGCTGCGGCTCAGATCCCACGGATTGCGGGTATCCGGAAACATCAGATTCTGGCCGGCGGCAGAGAACCCGAACTCGCTGGCGTTGGTCTTCCCGAGGCTGATCGCACCGGCGTCGTCGAGGCGCTGAACCGAGATGTCGTCGGTATCGGGGACGAAGTCCGCGTAGGCGGCCGAACCGGAGGTGGTGCGGATTCCCTTGGTGCAGATCAGGTCTTTGACCGCGTAGGGCACACCGGTCAGTGGCCCGGCGACGCCGTCGCGCAGCAGGCGTTCGGCTGCGCGCGCCCGGTCCCGTGCGATCTCGGGGGTCGGGGTGCAGAAGGCGTGGATCTGCGGTTCGGCGGCTTCCATCCGTCCGAGCGCGGTATCGATGACCTCGACCGGTGAGATCTCACCGGCCGCGATGCGACGGGCCAGCCCGATCACGGTTTCCGGGGCGGTTGCGGTCAGGGCGGTATCGGATGTGCTCATCACGCGGCATCCGTCTGTGCGACAACCGGTGTGGCGGTCACTCGGTCGGCGGCGTACTGGCGAGCCGCTTCGAATGCTGCGTAACCTGCTGCCGCGGCGACGATTCCGGCCAGTGCATCTACCGAGCCAGGAATCAGGTAGTGCGACGCCGTGGCGGCAGCAGAGCCGAGGACCCAGGCGGCGAAAGCGGTGGGTCGGTATGCGAGGGCGGCGACCGATCCGCGGCGCAGGATCAGCTGGTCGACGATCAGCACCGCGCCGATCGGTGGTACAAAGATGCCGAGCAGGTTCAACCAGTCCAGGAAGTACGCCCAGACTCCCGTCGTGGCGACGACCAGACCCACGACGCCCAGCGCGATGGCGATGGGACGCATGCCCAGCTTGGTGATCCCCGACCAGCCGACGGCGCCGTTGTACAGGCAGTGCGACGCGACCGAACCGAGGTTGATGAACACGAATGCGACGGCGACGATCGTCAGCAGGGTGCCGTGTCCGGTGAGCAGATTGAGAAAGCCGCCACCGTCAGTGGCGGGGTTGCTCGATCCGCTGACCGCGACCACCAGGCCACCCACCGCGTAGGCGATCGCATTGGCGACCGGGAACGCGGTGAATGTGGCCGCTACCGCCGAGCGCCCGCTGGTCGACCAGCGGGTGAAATCCGCCGTCATGGTGCCGGAATCGGCGAAGCCGGCGATGACGATGCTGACTGCGGCTCCGAACGACAATGCGGTGCCGGTGCCGTGGTAGGACGCGATATCTGCCAGGGACGTGCCCGCCTGGGAGCTGCCGATGATCAGCGCGACGACGGCCAGCACGATGAACAGCGGCGCGGCGATCATGCCGAGCCATGACAGTGCGCGGATCCCGACGATGGTGACCGCGGTGTAGAGCACCCCGCCGACGAGCGCGCCCACCATGGCCGACCAGCCGAGTGCGCCCTGCAGAGTTGTCCCGGTCAGGCCGATCTGGAAGGAGAACCAGCCCAGCACCACGGTGGACAGGAACGCCGCGGCGATGACTCGGCCGCGGTCGCCGAATGTCGCCGCGGCCTGCAGCGAGAAACTCTTACCGGTTTTCCCCGCGATGTAGCTCAGGGCGCCGACATAGGCGAACAGCACGATGTTGCCGAGCAGGATGGCGCTCAGCCCGGCAACGGTACCCAAGTTGTAGACGATGACTCCGCCGAAAACCGCGTTGCCGAGGTTCATCGGGAAGCCGAACCAGACCGCCGCGATGGAGGTGAGGCTGCGGCGGGCTTCCGCTGGTACCGGTTCGTGCTCGTATTCGCCGAAGTCGAGGTCGAGCTGCGCTTCGTGGGTTGGCGAGGACATGATTGCTCCTACTTTGTTCGAGGCGGTTGGGGTGTTCGAGGCGTGCGGGGGCGCCACCCGACTGGCGGGTGTTCGGGTGGGTGATGCAGGGTTTAGGGTTGGGCGCTGTCGCCCGGGCCGGGCGTGGTGGTACCGAACAAATGGTTCAGCACCCGGGCACGATTCACTTCGATGTGTTCGTGCGATAGCCGTTGTGCAAGTTCGAAGTCACCGGTTATCAAGGCGGCCAACATGATTCGGTGCTCGGCCCACAGTAGTTCGGGTTGGTCGTTCTGCAGGTTGATCCAGTGCAGCCTGCCCTCGATCGGTTCCAGCATGCCGACCAGGATCTTGTTGCGCGCCATCTGCGGGACGAGGTGGTGGAATTCGACGTTACAGTCGTGCAGCGTCTTTCGGTCCTGTTCGGCGATGGCGTACTCGGCCCGGCGGGCGAGTGCCTGAAGCCGGTGAATCTCGTCCTGTCCGGCGTTCTGGGCCGCTTTGCGGAAGGCCATCGTTTCCAGGGCTTCGCGTACGTCGAACAGTTCCTCGACATCAACGCGGGAGAGCTGCCGGACGATCACACCGCGGGTGGCAAGCATTTCCACGAAGCCTTCGGTGTTGAGCATGCGCAGGGCCTCCCGCACCGGCAGCCGCGACACCTGGAAATCGGTCGCGAGGTCGCGTTCGACGAGTCGGGTGCCCGGCGGATAGGTGCCGTCGGAGATGCGGTCGCGAATGCGGTCGCGAATGAACTCGCGCAGCGGTCTGCCGGGTACTGCGGTGGCCTGGTGGGATGACACGGCATCCAGTATCGGGGTGGTCACGTCACCTCGCCCCCGAGTTGGCGGTTGGTATCGAGAAGCGCCGTGACCTCTCGGCCGGCGGCGTCCAGTGCGCGGCAGTCGTCATCCGACCAGGGGCGCTCGGTGATGCTGTGCACCGAAAGCCACCCCGCCATGACACTCCCGAGGACGACCGGCGTGAGCATCTGGGCGCGCACGCCGTAGATGTCGGAGAGTGCCCGGGGTGGATACGGTGCGACCGCGAAGTCCGGTTGAACCAGCGCTACCCGGTGTGTCTCCAGCCAGCGCACCGTCTCCAGTTCGCGCTGGGGCAATGAGGCGTCCGCGCGAATGGATGTCACTGTGCGACCGCAGGATTCGGCGGCGCAGGTGGATACCGACAGGCCAGCGGCCGGCAGGTCGACGCGCAGTGTGGTGCGGTCGGCGAGGGTGGCGTCGCGTAACCGTTCGACGACGTGCTGCATGCGCGCGCGGAGGGTGCCGTGGGTGAGGAGTTCGCCCGCTTCGGGCAGGCGCAACTGATGGCCGGCCACCGCCATGGTGTGCCAGACCGTCGCTGCGATCGAATCGAAGACCGGTAGTCCGATCTCGGCGCCGGCTCGCGCAGCGACGGCCACACCGTCGACATTGGTGCACAGCACTATGACGGCATCTGCGCCGTCCGCGGCGTGCCGGACCATCTCGGTCAGTTCGGGCGTACCGGTGTCGGCGAACTCAAAGTTGTCCGACAATCCGCGGTACTGCTGGCTGGTGACGTCGAAGCCGTTGTGGTCCAGTTCTTTTGCGATGCGCTCCGAGACCTCGGCGGTGTACGGGCTGACGAGTCCGAGTCGGCGCGCTCCGTAGGCATCGCACGCGGCGAGCACGGCCAGCGTCGAGGAGGTTGCCGGCACACCGGTGGCGGCAGTCAATCGCCGGCACAATTCCCGGTCGCGGTCCACGCCGAGCCACGAGCCGGATGTACCTGCCCATGCCAGCGCGGCCGGACGGGCATCAGCCAGCAGTTCGGCGGCGCCCTCCATGGAGCCGCTGTCGAATTGGTCATCGGAGCTGTCGTCGAGGCCGATGCGGGTCACGCGGACCCGGGCGAAGTGTGCTGATGCGTGGCCTTGGACGAGAGCGGAGATGGCCGGTTCCAGAGCCGTATTCGACGAGGGGGTGATGAATCCCAGCCGTACCTTGGCGCTCATCGTGGCTCCTTTCCTGTGTGGCGTCCGTCGGATTTGGGATCCCAAAAAGAATCGGTGCCTTGCTGTGCTCTTGTCAACACCCCGCATTCGAGGCGTATGTGGTCGCGTAAACGCCAAAACAGTGCGTCTGAACTGTACCTATAGCTGCAGCGAACGCACCGCGTGCGCTCCCGACTGACCAGTTTTGGGATCCCAAATTTTACGCAGCTGTTGCGTCCGCAATCCGGCTGCCATCTGTCGGTAACGCCGGCGACGATCGGGGAAACGTCGCCGCGACGACAACTCGCCACGCTGGCATGATCGCCGGATGTATCACGACCTGCCTGCGACCCCGGCGAATGTCCACTGGGGTTACTTCGACTCCTCGCTGGCCCCGGTGCTCACCGTCGCATCGGGCGACCTGGTGGCCGTCGAAGCGCTCACCCATCACGCCGGTGACGCACCGGACTTATTGATGGATGACGGAATTCGCGCGGTTTTCGAGGCAGTGGCCGACCGTGGGCCGGGCCCACACCTGCTGACCGGACCGATCGCCGTGCAGGATGCCCGCCCAGGAGATGTCCTACAGGTCGACATCCTCGAAGCGGCACCGCGGCTGCCCTATGGCTCAAATCTGGCTGCGCACTGGGGTTATCTCTACGACCTCACCGGTAGTGAACGCGTCACCATCTACGAACTCGATGCCGGCGCACTGCGCGGGCGGGCCTTGTTCGGCTACGACTGGAGCGCCACCACTCTGGCCGATCGGCCCGGCACCGTCGTCGACCCCGCAACCACGGTGCGCGAGCCTGCGCTCCTCGGCGTGACCGTGCCGCTGCGTCCGCATTTCGGCACCATGGGGGTCGCCCCGGCCGGCGGTGGGCGGGTGTCCTCGGTGCCGCCGGGCGATCACGGCGGCAACATCGACAACTGGCGGATCGGCGTGGGTGGGCGGATGTACTATCCGGTGCACACCGCCGGTGCTCTGCTGTCGATCGGTGACCCACACGTATCCCAGGGTGACGGCGAGATCAGCGGAACGGCATTGGAGGCATCGTTGAACGGCTTGCTGCGCTTGACTATTCGCCGTGATCTCCCGTTCACCGTGCCGGTGCTGGAGACGGCGACCGAACTGCTCGTGCACGGCTTCGGCGACGATCTGGACGCCGCGATGCGGGCTGCGGCGCTACGCGCCCTCGATATCCTGCAGCGGCTGTACGGTCTGTCCCGCGCCGACGCCTATTCCTTCATGTCAGTCGCGGTCGACTTCACCGTCACCCAGGTGGTGGATCAACGGCACGGCGTACACGCCCGGATCGACAAGAGATGTTTCTCCGGCGATTGGGGAGCCGCCGCATGATCCGCGCGTTCACCTTCACCCCCACCGACGGTGTTCCACCGTCGGTGGCGCCCTTCGCGCACGCGACCGCCGCCGGACAGACCTTGCACGTCACCGGGCAGATGCCCACCGACACCACCGGCTCGATCGTGAGTCAGGACATCGCCGCCCAGACCGATCAGGTGCTGGCCAACCTGCTCAAGGTCACCGAGCTGTGCGGCGGGGGACTGGCCGATGTGGTGTCCGTGCGGGCCTATCTCACCGACTGGTCGGAATACGCGGCGTTCAATGCCGCATACGCCGCGTGGTTCCCCGATCGGTTGCCATCGCGTACCTGTGTGGGCGTGACCGGGCTGGCGGTGGGAGCGCGCGTCGAGATCGATTGGGTTGCGTGGCGCCTCGACGGTTGGGGATCGCTCTAATATCGCCGTATGGCACTGGATTCCGCAGCTGTGCGCCGTTGGTTCGATGACTACCTCGAGGTCTTCGCCGCCGCCGCGCGCGGTGAGCGGGACCTGTCGGCACTGCTGACCCGGTACGCGGTGCCGCTGCTCGTCACCACCGATGCCGGGGTGGTACCGCTGAGCACCGCCGACCAGGTGGCCGCCGTGATCCAAGGACAGATCGACGGCTTACGCGCCCAGCGGTACGCGGGCACTTCGGTGGTCGATGTCGAGATCTCGCTGCTCAACGCGAGTTCGGCGCTGTACCGCGGATCCTTCGTCCGGCACGACGTCGCGGGTGTCGCCCT
>JAHFVC010000060.1 GCA_023264765.1 Mycobacterium sp.
ACAGGCACGTTGATATGCCGCGAGAGCGGAGGTGACGGTGTCGTCGTCGCCGAGTTGAAAGGACTCGTCCACCGTCTGGACTAGGCCGAGCTCGCGGCGGGACGTCCCGCCGACGCACTGCTCGAACCATACCCGCTGCATCCACGTGACATGCTTGAGCAGCCCGAGCAGGGTGGTCGCCGACGGGACGAGTCGCCGCCGGGCCTGGTCCTCGCTCAACCCGTCCAGGGTCAGCGCGATGGCCGTCCGGTAGTCCTCGACGAACGCGTCGAGCTGGACACGGTGCGGCTCACACGTCACATCGAAAGCGGTCACCGGGACCTACTGGGCCACAGCGACATCCGTTTCAGCAACCCGTCCCGAAGACCCACGGTGTGAAACGCCACCGCACAGATGTGGGCGGTGAACGTGGCGAACAGCAGGAAGGCCAGCACGGTGTGAGTGGTACGCAGGAATGCGTAGAGACCGATCGTGTGCGCAGCGATACCCGGCAGGTGCAGCGCCCCGATGATCGTGACGGGTGAATCGGCCGCGGACAGCATCGCCCAGCCCACCAGCGGTTGCGCCAGAAGTAAGGCGTAGAGCAGGTATTCCGAATATGTCGCGACCTTGCGCTCCAGTGGCCCCATGGTCTTCAGGAACGGCGGCGGTCGGTGGGTGAGGCGGTTGATCAGCCGGACGACGGCGAACACCAGGATCGCGATCCCCAGCGGGCGGTGGATGGCCAGCAGCAGTGGGTAGTACGTCAGGGCGGCGACCATGGTGACGCCGAGGAAGAACTGGGCGATCACCATGGCGGCCATCGCCCAGTGCAGCAGCCTGGACAGCAGAGTGAATCTCGCGGGCGCCTCAGTGCTCATCGTGGATCACCTGTTCGACGTTGACTTCGCTGGGCGACTTGGGTTCTCGGACGCGCCGGTTGAAGGACTGCGCGTAGACCGCGGATCGGGCGCGGGGCAGCGGATCGTCACCGAGGGCCAGACCGTCGGGCAGCACGGTGGGATCGAAATTGATGTCCCTGGCATTTCCGGGTGCCTCGGTGAGCAGATGGTCGATGGTGAGCACACCCGCCTCGATGGTCCGCCGGTCCGCGGGCCAGGGCAGCGTCGCGTCGTGCGTCGGGTCGCCGGGCGCGCCCACCGTCAGAACCAGCCGCCAGGACAGCGGTCCGTGGCCGGCCTGCTCGATGAGGGCGTCGAAGAGTTTGTCCGCTGGGTTGCCGCTCGGGGCCGGCTGATCGGCGGGCTGACCAGGCACCAATGACCACCGAATCGGCGTCGTGTGGCCGTTGCCGTCGTCGGCCACGAATGCGTTGAGGCTACGGAAGGTGCTGTCGGCGAATCCCTTGGTCGGCGGCGCGGCCTTGATGATCTTCATCGCCGCGGCGGTCTCGGGATGCGCCGCCAGGAACGCCGCCATGGCTGCCGGGTCGGGCTTCTTGGTCGTGGGGTCAGGCTTGGCGGCGAGCAGCTGTTCGTAGAACGCCTGTGGGGTGTTGACGGGGAAGACAGGGATGTTGACCATGGCGGTGCGCCATTGCTGCCCGTCGGGCAGCGCGAACTTCACACCCAGCCCCCGCACGGTCGCCGGATCATCGGCGACGTCGGGCAGACTGCCCGACAGCGAGAAGCGGGCCACCACCGGCACTGTCGCACGATTGAAGACGGATGCTCTCGACACCTCATTGGCGGCGCCGGTGCCGGTGAACGTGCCGGTGGCGGCGACACCCTTGGCATGATTGCGGCGGAACCCATCGTGGCGGCCATAGAGCTGCTCGAATCTGTCGGCGAAGCGGGACGCTGTCAGCCGCGGTGGGCCCAGCCAGTCCGAGGCCACCGCCAACCCGCCGGCGCCGGCCGCCACCACTCCCGTGACGGCCGCCAGCCCGACGAGGGCATCGCGACGATTGAGGCGAAAGCCCGGCTCGTTCCCATACGTCATGTACTCAGATTGCCCTTTCCCGGCGACGGCGTCAGCGGATAGCGCTCAGAAGGGCAGATCGAGCCGGCCGTTGGTGGTGTCGAGCTCGTCGTGGTTGGACGAGTGCAGCCCGACCAGGTACGGCACCTGGGGATTGGTGCCGTAGGGCACCAGCGGACTGGTGTCGGCTCCGGCGATGGGGGCCAGCGCGATGGCGGCTCCCGCGGTGCCGACGATCAGCCAGCCGAGGCGACGGGTCAGCGTGTTGACGGACATGGTGTTCTCCTAATCGCTTGGGGGCCCGCACTTCGCGTGTCCCGGTGAGCTTCAACTTGCCGGGGTTTCACGACGGTTCCTTGATCGATTTCTGAAGATTTGATGTAGGTCATCGGCCGATGAGGTTTATCGGCGGTGACGGGCTGACAGGCGGGGCATCATGGAGCGATGTCAGATCACGCAGGCGTCCCGACGCTGCGCGCGTTGATCGTCGACGACGAGGTGCCGTTGACGACGGTTGTCGGCAGTTACCTGGTCAAGAACGGTTTCGAGGTGCACACCGCGCACGACGGGCCCACAGCGTTGTCACAGGCGCGCAGCGCCGATCCCGATGTGGTGGTGCTCGATGTCGGTCTGCCGGGGATGGACGGCTTCGAGGTGTGCAGGCAACTGCGAACCTTCTCCGATGCCTACGTTGTCATGCTCACCGCCAGGGATACCGAGGTGGACACGGTGGTCGGGCTGTCGGTCGGCGCCGACGATTACGTCACCAAGCCGTTCAGCCCGCGCGAACTGGTGGCCAGAATTCACGCGATGTTGCGCAGGCCGCGCCGCGATGCCCGCCGTCACGAACCGGGACCGGAGCATCCGCCACGCGAGATCGGTGGCCTGCGAGTCGATCTCGGTAGCCGCGAGGTGCATGTCGATGATGGCGAAATACTGCTCACCCGAACAGAATTCGATATTCTTGCCGCACTGTCGGCCCGGCCGGGTCTGGTCATGGGGCGCAGGCAACTCATCGAGGCGGTGTGGGGCGACAACTGGGTGGGCAACGACAACATCGTCGACGTGCACGTCGGCCACCTGCGGCGCAAGCTGGGTGACGACCCCGCCCGGCCGAGGTTCGTCACCACCGTCCGCGGGGTGGGCTATCGGATGGGGAAGGGTTGATGGCGGCCGGCCAGAGTGCCCGTTTCGGTATCCGCACCCGGTTGTTGGCGGCCAATTCGATTGTGGTGGTTGCCAGTATCGCGACGACCATCGTCGTCGCCATGCTCGTCGGCCCGCCGATGTTCAAGCGGCTGATGGATGCGGCGGTACAACCGGGCAGTGCCACCGACCATCCCTATCAGCGCGCGTTCGAACGCGCGACGACGATGTCGGTGGGTACCGCACTCGCGGTGTCGGCGGTGGCGGCGTTGACGCTGAGCTGGTATCTCAGCCGCCGGGTGTACCGGTCGGCATCCGAACTCGCCCGTGCCGCAACGGCGATCGCCGACGGTCACTACGACGTCCGGGTATCGCCGTCCGGACTGGGCAAGGAGTTCGACGAGATCGAGGCCGCGTTCACCACGATGGCCCGCCGACTGGGCGACGTCGATCGCACCCGGCGCCAGATGCTGGCCGACCTGGCCCACGAGATCCGCACCCCGGTGGCGGTGCTGGAGGCCTATTTCGAGGCGCTCGAAGACGGTGTACAAACGCTCGATGCCGACACGATGGCGGTGCTGCGGGATCAGACCCGCCGACTGACCCGGTTCAGCGCTGACATCGGTGCCTTGTTCAACGCCGAGCAGCGACCCGACTCGATCGTGGTGCGTCCGGTTCAGGTCGCCGATCTGATCGCCAACGCGGTGGTGTCTTTCGAGCCGCAGTACCGGGCGAAGGGTGTCGACCTCGGGTCTCAGGTCGACGTCGGTCTCCCGGACGTCAGTGGTGACCCCGAGCGGATCGGGCAGGTACTGACCAATCTGCTCAACAATGCGTTACGGCACACGCACAGTGGCGACCAGGTCCGGATCACCGCCCGCCTCGACGGCGACACCGTCGCGGTCGGGGTCGCCGATACCGGCGACGGGATCCCCGCCGAGCACCTGGACCGGATCTTCGAGCGGTTCCACCGGGTGGATGCCGCGCGGGACCGCGAACACGGCGGTGCGGGTATCGGACTGGCGATCGTCAAGGCGTTCGTCGAGGCGCAGGGCGGCCATATCACCGCCGCCAGTGCGGGGCCCGGACACGGCACCATGTTCACCTTCACGATCCCGGTGCGTTAGTGCCGATCGAGCACCAGCCAGCCGCCGTGGTGCTCGGTAACCGTCGCGCGCACACCGGGATAACGGGCACCGAGCCGTGCCAGCTCGGTCACGTCGAACCGGCGGACATGCCCATAGCAGGCCTGGGGCTCGGCTTCGAACGGCACGGCGACCACCACCCGCCGCCGCGCCAACCGTACGGCCTCGTCGAGTACTCGTTCCCCGGTCGCCGGATCCAGATGTTCCAGGAGGTGCAGCGCGGTGACGGTGTCGGCCGTGCCATCGGGCAGCGGTAGGTCGGTGGCGTCGCACGCCAACGTGCGCACCTCACGACGCAGGCGCCGGCTCACCTGGCTCAGCAGATCCATCGTGGGAATGCTGAGGTCGGTGGCGAGTACGTCGAAACCCATGTGCTGCATGCGGAGTGGGAAGAAGCCGAAACAGGATCCGAGGTCGATCAGTTGCCGGCCGGCGACCAGCTCGGCTGCCCGGTCATGGATGGGCGCGAACGCCGTCCGGCCGTCCGCCAGCGCGGCCATCGAATTGCGATAGAACCGCAGCCATGACGGCATGCCGCCGTCGACGGTCGAGCGCACGACACCGGTGAACACCTGCTCGAACTCCGGCCGGCCGCGTAACCGATCACCGAGTTCGTCGGTCAGCAGGACGGCGAGCTCGTCGCACAGTTCCTCGGGGGTGAGGTCGTGCTCCACGGTCAACCTTCCGCCCCGCCGGGACGTGCAGAATCGTGGCGTGCACATCGCGTCATGCGGGCGGTGCCGGCCGGTGCGGCGGCGCACCAGCACCCCGTCGCCGTGCCAGGATCCGGCTGACGCCGGCGCGAGCGGATCGACCCGGGCCGGTTCCACCAGGGCAACTGTCATGGTGGACAAAGCTATTCGGTGCGCGCCCATGGGCACCCGCGCCAACTGGTCGCTTTCCTGAACCGACCGGGTGGGTGGCCAACTGCCCGTCCGGCCAGTGTTGCGCGGCGGTGCCGCCACCTAGCGTGAGTGGTATCCATCACAGCCCCGGAGGTACCGATGCCCGCACATGACACTGCTGAGAACAACGAGACGGCGACCCAGCTCGTCGAAGAGACTCTCGTCGAGGAGGTCTTCATCGACGGTATGTGCGGGGTGTACTGACAATGGACTTCGACCCGGACAGCCCTTGGCGGCTGCACCCGCAGGTGGCGGTTCGCCCCGAGCCGTTCGGGGCGTTGCTGTATCACTTCGGTACCAGGAAGCTGTCGTTTCTGAAGAACCGCACGGTGGTCGAGCTGGTCGCCGCCCTGCCACAGCATCCGAGCGCCACTGCCGCGCTGCGCGCCGCCGGTGTGCAGGACACGGCTCCGTACACCAAAGCGCTTGCCGCCCTGGCTCGATCCCAGATGCTGGTGCAGGCATGAGCGTCACCGCCGTCACCCTCAGCGACCAATTCGAGCTGGGCCTGGATGCCCCGATCTGCTTGACGTGGGAGTTGACCTACGCCTGCAATCTGTCGTGCGTGCACTGCCTGTCGTCATCCGGCCGGCGTGATCCGCGTGAGCTGTCCACCCAGCAGTGCAAGGACATCATCGACGAGCTTCAGCGCATGCAGGTGTTCTACGTGAACATCGGTGGCGGGGAACCGACTGTGCGGTCCGACTTCTGGGAGCTGGTCGATTACGCGACGGCGCATCAGGTCGGGGTGAAGTTCTCCACCAACGGCGTGCGGATCACCCCCGAGGTCGCGGCCCGCCTGGCGGCCAGCGGCCCCGGCTCGTTCGCCATGGCCGTGCGTGCCCTCCGGAACCTCAAGGACGCGGGTTTCAAGGACGCCAAGATATCGGTCGTCGTCACCCGGCACAACGTGGAGCAACTCGATGAATTCAAAGCGCTGGCGGATAGTTTCGGAGCGACGTTGCGCATCACGCGGCTACGCCCTTCGGGGCGCGGGGCAGACGTCTGGGACGAATTGCATCCCACCGCGGCTCAGCAGCGCCGGCTCTACGACTGGCTGGTCGCCCGCGGTGACGGTGTTCTTACCGGGGATTCTTTTTTCCATCTGTCGGCCTTCGGTGGGGCTCTGCCCGGACTGAACCTGTGTGGCGCCGGCCGGGTGGTGTGTCTCATCGATCCCGTCGGTGACGTGTACGCCTGCCCGTTCGCCATCCATGAGAAGTTCCTCGCCGGAAACGTGCTCACCGGCAATGGCTTTGCCGATGTCTGGCAGAACGCGCCGCTGTTCGCCGAGTTGCGCAGCCCCACCACCGGCGGCGCCTGCGCGTCGTGCGCGCACTTCGACAGCTGCCGCGGCGGCTGCATGGCGGCCAAGTTCTTCACCGGCCTGCCGATGGACGGACCGGACCCTGAATGCGTTCAGGGTTACGGGGAATCGGCCTTGACCGCCGAGCGCTCCATCCCTCGCCCGGCGGTCGACCACTCGCGGTCGCTGCCCCTGACGGTGCTCAAGAAGCCCAAACGGGTGTGTGACGTCAACCCCGTCAGCGAACTGCTCTGAAGGAGACGATGATGACCTGGTTCGAAACGGTGGCCGAGGCGCAGCGCCTGGCCGCCAGACGACTGCCCAAGAGCGTGTACAGCGCACTGCTGGCCGGCTCGGAAAATGGCACCACGGTGTCCGACAACACGGCCGCGTTCGGTGAACTCGGATTCGCGCCGCACGTGGCCGGCTTGTCGAGCAAACGGGATCTCTCGACCACCGTGATGGGACAAGCGATTTCGCTACCGGTGTTCATCTCGCCGACCGGTGTTCAGGCCGTACACCCCGACGGAGAGGTCGCGGTCGCCCGGGCCGCCGCGGCCCGCGGCACCGCCATGAGCTTGTCGTCCTTCGCCAGCAAGGCAGTCGAGGAGGTGACCGCGGCCAACGCTCAGACCTTCTTCCAGATGTACTGGACCGGCACTCGCGACCAACTCGAGGCGCGCATGGAGCGCGCTCGTGCGGCCGGCGCGGTCGGCCTGATTCTCACCACCGACTGGTCCTTCTCGCACGGCCGGGATTGGGGCAGCCCGAAGATCCCGGAACGGATGGATCTGCGGGCCATGGCCCGGTTCGCGCCGGAAGCCCTGTTGCGGCCGCGCTGGCTGCTCGACTTCGCCCGGACCGGACGGGTGCCCGACCTGACCGCGCCGAACCTTGCCGAAAGTGGCACAGCCGCTCCGACTTTCTTCGGTGCCTACGGCGAGTGGATGCAGACCCCACTGCCCACCTGGGATGACATCGCCTGGCTGCGTGAGCGGTGGGGCGGGGCGTTCATGCTCAAGGGCGTCATGCGCGTCGATGACGCGCGCCGCGCCGCGGACGTCGGTGTCACGGCCATCTCGGTGTCCAACCACGGCGGGAACAATCTGGACGGCACCCCCGCGTCGATCCGCGCGCTGCCCGCGATCGCCGCAGCTGTGGGCGACGACGTTGACATCGTGCTGGACGGCGGGATCCGCCGGGGCAGCGATGTGGTGAAGGCGCTGGCGCTCGGGGCCCGCGCGGTGATGCTCGGCCGGGCCTACCTGTGGGGACTGGCCGCCGGCGGGCAGGCCGGAGTGGAAAACGTCCTCGACGTCATCGCAGGCGGCATCGATTCCGCGCTGCTCGGCTTGGGCCTGTCCTCGGTGCAGGACCTTCAACCCTCCGACCTGGTGATTCCACAGGGATTCGAGCGAAAGCTAGGTGCCTGACGTCGAGCTGTTTTACAAAACATATTGATTTGTCTAGACGTCGGACAAAGTGGCGGTTATAGTCAACTCCAATAGTGATGGCACTCACAGGAGGAGTTGACTGACGATGACGTCGCAGACCGATCTTCAAGCCCAGCCGGTACCGGCTGCCGATTGGCGAGACCGCAAGCGCTATCTCTGGCTGCTCGGACTGATCGCCCCCACCGCACTGTTCCTGATGCTGCCGGTGGTGGCGGCGTTCAACCACGCCGGCTGGCACGCCGCGGCGCAGATCCCCTTCTGGGTCGGACCGCTGCTGGTCTACGTTTTGCTGCCGCTGCTGGACCGATTCTTCGGCCCGGACGGGCAGAACCCCCCCGATGAGGTGATGGAGCGCCTGGAGAACGACAAGTACTACCGCTACTGCACCTACATCTACATCCCGTTCCAGTACGCCAGCGTCATCTTCGGTGCCTACCTGTTCACCGCGTCGGATCTTGGCTGGCTCGGATTCGACGGGGGATTGGGCTGGCCGGCCAAGATCGGCCTGGCGCTGTCGGTGGGGGTGCTCGGCGGGGTGGGCATCAACACCGCACACGAGATGGGGCACAAGAAGGATTCGCTGGAACGCTGGCTGTCCAAGATCACGCTCGCCCAGACCTGGTACGGCCACTTCTACATCGAGCACAATCGCGGCCACCACGTGCGTGTCGCCACCCCGGAGGATCCTGCGTCGGCCCGGTTCGGTGAGACGTTCTGGGAGTTCCTGCCGCGCAGCGTCTGGGGCAGCCTCAAGTCTTCCTGGGAGTTGGAGGCCAAACGGCTGGAGCGGGCGGGCAAGAGCAAGTGGCACCCGTCCAACGACGTCCTCAACGCCTGGGCCATGTCGGTGGTCTTCTACGGCGCGCTGGTCGCGATCTTCGGATTCGCGCTGATCCCCTACATCGTGATCTCGGCGGTCTACGGGTTCGCGCTGCTGGAGACCGTCAACTACCTGGAGCATTACGGTCTGCTGCGGCAGAAGCTGGACAACGGCCGGTATGAACGCTGCGCCCCCGTGCACAGCTGGAACTCCGATCACATCGTGACCAACCTGTTCCTGTACCACCTGCAGCGGCATAGCGACCACCACGCCAATCCGACGCGGCGCTACCAGATTCTGCGCAGCATGGACGGCGCGCCGAACCTGCCCAGCGGCTATGCCTCGATGATCGGGCTGACCTACTTCCCGCCGTTGTGGCGCAAGGTGATGGACCACCGTGTGCTGGACCACTACGACGGGGACATCACCCGCGCCAACATCCACCCCCGGATGCGGAACAAGGTGCTGGCCAAGTACGGAGCGGCCCGGTGAGCGCCTTCAGGTGTCCCGGCTGCGATTACGTCTACGACGAAGCCAAAGGTGCACCGCGCGAAGGGTTTCCGCCCGGAACTGCGTGGGCCGAGGTGCCCGACGACTGGACTTGTCCGGACTGCGCGGTGCGCGAGAAGGTCGACTTCGAAACCCTTGGAGTGCAGACATGACCGAGGCATACAAACGCTACATCTGCGTCCAGTGCGGGTTCGAGTACGACGAGGCGAAAGGCTGGCCGGAGGACGGCATCGCCCCCGGCACCCGGTGGGATGACATCCCAGAAGACTGGAGTTGCCCGGACTGCGGAGCCGCCAAATCCGACTTCGACATGGTGGAGGTCTAGGCCTCGTGACCGCCGTGTGGGCGGCATATCGCGATAACCTCGCGCATATGAACACCCCGACGCCTCGGAGTACGGCACAGCGCGTGCCCTACGCCGAGGCGTCTCGGGTGCTGCTGCGGGACTCGATCCTGGATGGCATGCGCGAACAACTGCTGGTGCGCGACTGGTCGTCCATCACGCTCACCGACGTGGCGCGGGCCGCCGGGATCAGCCGCCAGACCATCTACAACGAGTTCGGCTCCCGCCAGGGCCTCGCCGAAGGTTATGCCCTGCGGCTGGCCGACCGCCTGGTCGACGCCGTCGCCCACGCCATCAACCACAACGTCGGCCACGTCTACGAGGCGTTTCTGGAGGGCTTCCGGGCCTTCTTCGCCGATTCGGCGTCCGACCCGCTGGTCATCTCCCTTCTCACCGGCGCAGCCAAGCCCGATCTGCTGCAGATCATCACCATCGGCAGTGGTCCGATCATCAGTCGCTGCTCGGCGCGGCTGCAGGAGACCTTCCAGAGCAGCTGGATCCGCTCCAGCGACGAGGATGCCGGCGTCCTGGCCCGGGCCATCGTCCGGCTCGCGATGAGTTACGTGTCGATGCCACCGGAAGCCGACCACGATGTGGCCCGTGACCTGGCCCGCCTTATGTCTCCGTTCGCCGAACGATACGGTGTCATGGACACCCCTTAGCTGTCAGAGCGCCGCTGCCGTTCCATCGCCGTAGCGCCTGTCCCGCGAGCCCGCAGGCTTTGGGTGGTCGGCATGGAGTGCACAGGCGGCCCGCCGCGGTGCGCAACCCATGCGTTCCTACGCAATGACGAAGAAAACAAAGGGGCTCTTACATGACCGATCTGAAGGCAGATGTCCGCAACGGCATCGACTACAAGGTCGCCGATCTGTCGCTGGCCGAATTCGGCCGCAAGGAAATCCGCCTGGCTGAGCACGAGATGCCGGGCCTGATGGCACTGCGCCGCGAATACGCCGACGTGCTGCCGCTCAAGGGTGCGCGCATCTCGGGATCGCTGCACATGACGATCCAGACCGCCGTCCTCATCGAGACGCTCACCGCGCTCGGTGCCGAGGTCCGCTGGGCCTCCTGCAACATCTTCTCCACCCAGGACCACGCCGCCGCCGCGATCGTCGTCGGCCCGCACGGCACCCCCGAGGAGCCCAAGGGCACCCCGGTGTTCGCCTGGAAGGGCGAGACGCTGGAGGAGTACTGGTGGGCGGCCGAGCAGATGCTCACGTGGCCTTCCAAAGATGGTGTGGAAGCGCCCGCGAACATGATCCTCGACGACGGTGGCGACGCCACCATGCTGGTGCTGCGCGGTGCGCAGTACGAGAAGGCCGGCGTGGTTCCCCCGGGCGAGGATGACGACTCCGACGAGTGGAAGGTCTTCCTGGCGCTCGTTCGCAAGCGCTACGAGACCGAGAAGGACAAGTGGACCAAGATCGCGGCGTCGGTCCGGGGTGTCACCGAGGAGACCACCACCGGTGTACTGCGGCTCTACCAGTTCGCCGCCGCGGGTGAGCTGGCGTTCCCGGCCATCAACGTCAACGACTCGGTCACCAAGAGCAAGTTCGACAACAAGTACGGCACCCGGCACTCGCTGATCGACGGCATCAACCGGGGCACCGACGTACTCATCGGTGGCAAGGCCGCTCTGGTCTGCGGTTACGGCGACGTCGGCAAGGGCTGCGCCGAGGCGCTCAAGGCGCAGGGCGCCCGCGTGGCGGTCACCGAGATCGACCCGATCAATGCGCTGCAGGCGCTGATGGACGGTTTCGAGGTCAAGAGCGTCGAAGAGGCCATCGGCTGGGCCGACATCGTCATCACGGCTACCGGCAACCAGGGCATCATCACCCTCGAGCACATGAAGGGCATGAAGCACCAGGCGATCCTGGGCAACATCGGCCACTTCGACGACGAGATCGAGATGGCCCGCCTGGAGCGGGATCCGAAGATTCGCCGGATCAACATCAAGCCGCAGGTCGACGAGTTCGTCTTCGAGGACGGCCACTCGATCATCGTGCTGTCGGAGGGCCGCCTGCTGAACCTGGGCAACGCCACCGGCCACCCGTCGTTCGTGATGAGCAACAGCTTCTCCAACCAGGTCATCGCTCAGATCGAGTTGTGGACCAAGAACGACGAGTACGACAACGAGGTTTACCGCCTCGCCAAGCACCTCGACGAGAAGGTCGCCAAGATCCACGTCGAGGCGCTCGGTGGCACGCTGACCCGGCTCACCAAGGAGCAGGCCGAGTACATCGGCGTCGACGTCGACGGCCCGTACAAGCCGGAGCACTACCGCTACTGATCTGTCGTGTTCAACAGATTGACGAAGACGATCGCCGCGACGGCCCTCTGTGCCGTCGCGGCGATCGGCTGCTCGAAGGCCGAAGAACAGGCGCAGCCCGCCGCCCCGCCGCTGGAGGTCCACCACGACACGGCCGGACTCACCGCGGTCTTTCCGGCGATCGGGGTTCCGGAATCGGTTGCCTGGGTGCAATGGTCGGGCTCGGCCGGCGGTGACACCACCGCGCGCTGGACCGACGCGGTCGTGCACCTGGCGCCCGCCGTCGTGGACGCGATGGTGCAGCAATTCGAACCAACGGACACCGGCCGCAAACCGCGGGTGCAGGACGAACTGTCCGCCGACGTCCCGCAGGGTCCCTTCCTCACGGGCGACCGCTTGGACGACGGCTTCTCCTCCGCGGCCACCAGTGCCTACGTATTCCTGGATCGCGAGCACGCCACCTTGGTGCTGCAGGCGACCAGTCTCGATTAGCTGGTCTCCCGCTTTACACTTTCGCCGTTAACCGACACGTACGGAATTCGTGTCCATTTATTGACCCTACTGTTACTGTCCGGTGGTGAAACGGGTCGGGGTGAGCGTCTTCGTGGTGCTCGTGGGCATGCTGTCGGGTTGTCTGGCAACGGGTTTCATCCCGCGTGCGAGTGCTGACGACTGGTATCCGTACTACAACGAGGACGAATACACCGACTTCTACACGCCACCGAATCCGTTGCCGGCCGGCAAACCGGGTGACCTCGTTCGCACCGAACCGTCCCGACTGGTGTTGGAGCCGTCCGGCCAGCTCGGGGCCATCATGGCCACTGGAACCCGGGTGATGTACCTATCCACGGACGCGCGCGGCAAGCCAGATGTGGTGACCGGCACCTACTTCGAGCCGTACAACGACTGGCCGGGCCAGGGCCCGCGACCGCTGATCGTCTATGGCCCCGGAACCCAGGGGCAGGGTGATCAGTGCGCACCGTCGCGGCAGTTCAATCAGGGTATCCACTGGTCGCCCTACCTGGACTTCACGCTCAACTACGAAGAGGCGTTCGTGGCCACCATGGTGGCCCGCGGGTTCGCCATCCTGATGACCGATTACGAGGGTCTGGGCACCATCGGCGTCACGCACACCTACGTGAACCGGCTCTCCGAGGGGCACGCGATGCTGGATGCCGCGCGCGCGGCGCGCTTGCTGCCCGACACGTCCCTGACACCCGGTGGGCCCACGGCGTTCTGGGGTTACTCGCAGGGTGGCGGCGCTGCCGCATCGGCCGCGGAGCTCGCATCGAGTTATGCGCCCGATCTGAACATCGTCGGAAGTTACGCGGGTGCACCGCCTGCGGATCTGGCCGAGCTCTTGCCGTACGCCGATGGCAGCGCCCTGGTCGGGGTGGTGGGCTACGCGCTCAACGGCATCATCCAGTCCTATCCTGAGGCCGAGCCGGCCATCCGGTCCAAGCTGACCCCGCGTGGTGAAGATCTGCTGGCGAAGGTCAAAGACCAGTGCATCGCCGAGACCATCGCCAAGTTCATGTTCCGGCACCTGCAGCCCTACTTCAACGAGCCGATCGCGGATCTGATGGCGGAGCCGGCCTTTCGGGGGCTCTTCGACCTGCAGCGAATCGGTACGCTTCGGCCGAACGCCCCGGTTCTTGTGAACAGCAACAGGTTTGACCCATTGGTGCCATGGACGGCGGCGAACCAGATGAGCCGGGACTGGTGTGACAAGGGTGCCGATGTCGAGTTCCGCACCAACGAACAGCCGCCGTTTCTGAACAAGTTGATCATCAACCACGCGCTACCCATGCTGGTCGACGGTGAGCCCGCCATGCAGTGGATCGCCGACCGGTTCAACGGCGTGCCGACCGCGCCCAACTGCGGGACGTTCTAGGTCTAGGCTGCGGGATGTGCGAGCGGTCGCTCTTCTCGTGTCGGTCCTGCTCCTGGTGACTGCCTGTGGGCAGAACGGGAATGGGGCCGCATCCCCGTTCCCGGGCGCCACCGGCCGGGGTCCCTGCGCCGTGGACACCGAACGCGATGTGCCCGCGACCATGCGGGATGGAACGGTGCTGCGCGCGGATGTCTACCGGCCGAGGAGTGCGGATCCGGTTCCGGTGATCCTGATGCGGACGCAGTACGGCAAGACCGGTGCGCAGGTTTCGCCGTCGCGGTTCCAGCCGCCGGACTGGTTCGCCTCTCACTGCTATCTCGTTGTGGTGCAAGATATCCGGGGCCAGGGTGCGTCGGGCGGTACCTTCAGCGAATTCACCAACGACATGAACGACGGCTACGACTCGGTCGAATGGGCGGCCGCACTGCCCGGGTCGAGCGGCAAGGTCGGCATGTACGGGTCGTCCTATGTCGGTGCCACGCAGTGGCTGGCCGCGGTGACGGCGCCGCCGCACCTGGTGACCATCGTCCCCGCGAACACCGCTTCGGACTATTACGACGGCTGGACCTACGAGGGCGGTGAGTTCCGGCTCGCGTTCGTCCAACCCTGGGCGATCGACTCGATCGCCTCGACGGCGGCACGTAACCGCAAGGACCTGTCCGCGCTGGCCCGCCTGGAGGAGGCGGCGGGGGAGCCGACCCGATGGCTGAACTTCCGCCCGTTCAAGGACCTTCCGCCGATGCAACCGGGGAGCCCGACAGTGGCGCCGTGGTATTTCGACTGGATCCGGCACAGTGCCCGCGACGATTTCTGGCGTGCCGTCAGCATTCGGGACCGCTATCCGGCGGTGCGGGTGCCGGTGCTGCACGTCGAGGGTTGGTATGACGCGTTCCTCGCCGGGGGCGTGGAGAACTTCGCGGGAATGACCGCTCGCGGGGGCACCGACGTGGCCCGGAGCAATCAGCGGTTGGTCATCGGCCCGTGGGATCACGTCGCGTGGGGGCGGCCCGATTCCCGGCCCGCGCCGATGCTGTCCGACATCGGCCCGGTCGGGAACAGCCCGATCAACGAGTTGATGTTGCAGTGGTTCGACCACTTCCTCAAGGGTGCCGACAACGGCATCGGCGGAAAGCCGCGGGTCGACTACTTTGTGATGGGTGCCAACTCTTGGCGAGAAGGCTCGGGTTGGCCACTGCCGCAGACGGAATGGGCAAACTGGTACCTGTCGGGTAATGGGGGACAGGCCGAACGCAAGGGTGCCTTGCAACCCGTCCTGCCGGCAGCTCAGGGGCCGGATACCTACACCTACGACCCGGCCTACCCGGTCCCGAGCCTGGGTGGGCACTCGTGCTGCGGCGCGATGTCGGGACCGCAAGGGCCCTACGATCAGACGCCGGTCGAGCAGCGTTCCGATGTGCTGATCTACGACTCGGCGCCGTTGCCCCACGATACGGAGGTCACCGGGCCGGTGGCGGTGACACTCTGGGCGCAGTCCTCCGCCGCGGATACGGATTTCACCGCCAAACTTGTGGTGGTGAGACCGGACGGGCAGGCGGTGAACCTGAACAACGGGATTCTGCGGACGGCGTTCCGGGATTCACTCGCGAAGCCGACGCCGATCACACCGGGCCGGCCGTATGAGTTGCGGATCCAGATCTGGCCTACCAGTTACGAATTCCGGGCCGGTGATCGGGTCCGGTTGGAGATCTCCAGCAGCGACTATCCCCAGTTCGCGCCCAATCCCAACACCGGGGCGCCGTTCGGCCAGGACGCTCGCACGGTGCCGGCGGTGCAGACCATCCTGCACGACCCCGCGCATCCGTCGTCGATCACCCTGCCGATCATCCCAGGAAACTGAGCGGTTTCCTCTTTATCCCTATAAATATCGATCTTTGACTCATGGGAAACCGATCTGTACCTTCGGTGGGGTGACATCGCGTGAACGCATCTCCGCAGCCGCGGCCGAACTGTTCTACCGTGACGGCATCCACGTCACCGGGGTGGACACACTGGCGCGCACTGCCGGCGTCTCGAAGCGGACGCTGTATCAGCACTTTCCGAGTAAGGATGATCTGGTTCGCGGCTACCTGACCGATCTGGCCGAAGTCGGCGGAACTGCGCGTGAACTGCTGTTGGACCAGGTCGGCCTCACGGCGCGGGAGCGCTTGTTGGCGATCTTCGATACGGCCCCCGCGGATCGGTTCCGCGGCTGCCCTTTTCACAACGCCGCGGTCGAATCTGCCGGCGTGCTCGACGGCGTGGGCGATATCGTCCGCGAGCACAAGATGCGCTTTGCCGCGCGACTGGCCGAGGTCGCGACGGAGGCCGGGGCCGCCGATCCGCAACTGCTCGGTCATCAACTGCTGGTGTTGTTCGAAGGTGCGACAGCGCTGTCGACGTCTCTGAACGACACCGCGCCCATGGTGCACGCCCGTGCTGTCGCTGCACTGCTGCTGGATAGCGCTGTCGCACAATCTGATTAGGAGAATCTCATGTCCTCAGTACTGATCACCGGGGCCAATGGTGGCATCGGACGCGCGCTTGCCGTGGAGTTCGCCCGTCGCGGGCATCACGTGATCGCGACGGCGCGCGACCCGGAACGTCTCGCCGATCTCGACGTCGCGCAGCGACTGCCCCTCGACGTGACCGACGACGCCAGCGTGGCCGCCGCGGTCGAGGCGGCCGGCGACGTCGACATCCTGATCGCCAACGCCGGCGTCATCTTCTACGCCGCAGTCGAGGCCATTCCGCTCGATGAGCTGCAGCGGGTGTTCGCGCTGAACACCGTCGGGGCGCTGCGCGTCGCGCAGGCGATCCTGCCTCAGATGCGCGCCCGCGGCGACGGCCGGCTGCTGTTCATGTCCAGTGTGGCCGGCAGGATCGTGCTGCCGCCCGGTGCGGCGTACGCATCGACGAAGTGGGCGCTGGAGGCGTTGGTCGAGGCGCTGGCCATCGAGGTCGCACCCTTCGGTGTGCAGGCCGCCCTGCTGGAACCGGGTGCTGTGAGCTCGGGAGCCCTCGATGACGTTCTCACCTATACGTTGCCGGATGATCCGTACGACGCTCCGCGGGGTAACACCGGCGGTCGCGAGTTCGTGACGCCCGAACTGGTGGCAGCCGAGGTGGCCGACGCCGCGGAGGCGTCGAAGCTTCCTCTGCGCATTCCGATCGGCGACCCCGCTCGGGCCTTGCTCGCTGCCCGGCAGGCGGCGCCTTTCGACGTTCCCTTCGTCGCTGGCTGACGCCTACGGGCGATACCGCTGCACCGCGGTGGCTCCTGCCTGGTCACCGGATTCGTTGAGCCCCTTGATGACTCCGTCGATGTCATCGGTGGGACGGTTCTGGCTCAGCTTGAACTTGGCCTCGACGCGGGTGATCGCGACCTCGACGCCGACGATGGCCCGCAACTGCCCGGTCACGTACTTCTCGGGCGCGTCGTCGACGCTCCATGGCTTCGGCTGGTTCGCCTCATGCTTGTCGGTGAGCCGGCGAACCAGCGCCTCCAGCCACACCGGGTCGTCGTGGATGGTGAGGTTGCCGTAGACGTGGGCGGTCAGGTAGTTCCAGGTCGGGACCACGCGGCCGTGCTCGGTCTTGGAGGGATACCAGTTGGGGCTGATGTAGGAGTCAGCGCCGCGGACGATGACCATCGCCTCGCCCAACACGGGCAGCCGCCACTGCGGGTTGTTGCGCGCCACGTGTCCGAGCAGGGTCTGCCGCTCGGCGTCGTAGACGAACGGCAGCATCGTGGCGACCAGGCCCTCGGGCGTCGAGGTGATGAGGTCGGCGGCCCCGTGGTGGGTGAGCAGGTCATCGACCGCTGCGTCGTCGGCGGCGAAGTGTGCGGGGACGTACATGTGTCCAGCGTCGGGGATGGGATGGGGTGGGGTGGGGGCAAGGGGATTTCGGATGGTGGGGTGTCATGCTATTTCGCGGAAAGTCTTGCGGACAGACATGCCTTGCGAGGCTTCCTGCACGATCAGGCCGGTCCAGCCCGCATACTGATCTCCGCATTCTGTCGCGATTCACTTGAGAACGTTAACGTCTGACTTGCTGATCTCTGGCAGCGATACGTTGGGATAGTCTGTTCGAATTTGAGAGGCCAAATCCTTCAGGGCTTCGAGATCGTGGATGTCGATACCCGAAGATTCAATTGCGAAGTAACGGCCAACATCGGTTTTGTATTCGCCCTCGCTGAAGATCACCTTGATGATTAGATCGCCTTCTGTGGACCTGTAAAGCGTGAAGTCCCACGGGTTCATCGCTACTCGAGTCACTTCCACTACAGCACTTCTCCTGTCGCAATATCGATTACTGTGTAGTCTTGCCCGTCGCTCATGCCTTCAGTGTGGACGATCGCCTCCAAGTCCCCGTGGGGGAGTTTTCCACCGGGTAGCCACTGGTCGTTTGCACCCCACTCATTGCCCGAAGGCATGAGTGAAGCATATGAACTCGTCGGGTGGAATTGAACGAGGACGAGGCTGTCGTTGGCCAGTTGATCCTCGGGAATGCCCAACATCTGGGCAAGTTTGATCGGGTCACCGCCGGACTCATCAAGCATTTTTCTGGCATCTACGTTGGTCAACACAAATTCGCTCTTACCTGCATCGGGCTTTCCAATGCCGTATTCCTCATAGCTGCTGCGGATCAAGATGCGAGACGCACCATCATCGAAATTCCGAAGATGTTCAGCGATGTACTCAGCTGGCAGGTAGGTTTCGGGTGCCGGGCGCTGACCTTTTTCTGTAGCAAGGATCTCGTCAAACTTCTCCCGGCTGATCGGGACGCCCCCAGTGTCTAAGTACCCAAGATCTGGCCGATCTTCGTTGTTGCCGTGCGGATCGGTGTCACCGCGATCTGACTGCTCTACGAGATCTGAATCTTCGTTGGTGCGACCCCCGCTGTGTTCGCGATGTTCGCTGCCGTTGGCAGGTTTGTCAGCGTCCGACATGCCCTCCGGTCCCGTCCGTATGGGCTCACCGGTGGCTTCCAAAAGTGACGGCGTCCCAGCGGGCTTGATCGGAGCCGAGGTTGATCGCTCGGTCGACGGCCCGGCCCCGGCGGGTGCCTGCGCGCGTGGACTCTCCGGTGAACCGCCTTGCGGTGCCTTGGATTCGGGGGCGCGAGCGGCTGCCTCCGCGGCCGGTGTTCGGCTGGGAGCGTCAGCCTCATTGTGCATACCGCCACCGGCATGCGGGGCCATCGGCATCCCACCGGCCACCACCGGTGTCTGCGTCACCGCAGGTTGTCCGGCGTCGCGATCTGCCGGTGTGCCGGCAGGCTCACGTGAGTCGGGCTGATGTTGCCCGGCCGGCTCGTGCGCGCTGGGCTGACCGGCGCCAGGCTGGTGCTCGGCGGGGGCACTACCGTGGTGTTCGGGCGGAGCATGGCCCGCAGCTGGCGCGTGGTGGCCGGCTGGCGTGTGGCCCTCACCGACACTTGGGCCGCCTTGATGCTCAATCGGCCGCGAATCTGACTGCGGCGGATGCGAACTGGACTCCGGAGCGTGAGGCGCCGATGTCTGTGGCGGCGCATAGTGAGTTCCTGTCGGACTCGGTGGTTCCGGCGTGTGCGCGGGCGGCGCAGATCCTTCGGGCACGTGCGGCGCCGGCGCGTCGGTCCGCCCCGGCCCGGCATCCGCCGGTGGAACGGAGTGCCCCGGCGGATCGGGTGGGGGACCGTCACCCGAACCGGCACCCTCGTGAGCAGGACCCGGTGTGCTCTGCGGCCCCGGCGGATCTGGCGGACCGGGCGTGTCATCCACTCCGTGCGGTGTGGTTGGCGGGTCGATACCGTGGGGTGCGCTCGGGCCGACGAGCGAATCGGGAATGGCGCCGGGACGGACCTCCGAGATGTCCGGAAGACCTTGGCCGCCAGGGAGGTTGTCCAATCCCTCCAGGCTGTGCGCGCCGCGACTCCACTGGCCGATTTCTCCCAGCTTGGGTAGGCGGCCCTCTTCCAGCACCCTCCTGGTCATGTTCAGGCCCTTGGCCACGCTGCCCGTCTTCGACAGTGCGCCACCGGGAACGAACAACGATCCGATGTTCAAGGCTGCCTCGCCCGCACCTCGCCCGGGATGGTCGCCTTTCCACTGGTCCAGAGCAATGAACTGCTTACCCATCTCGGCCAGCACGCCGGGCGCCTTCGAGGGGTCGTTGGCCACCGCCCATGCGGTCTTGGCCAGGCCCTCCCACATCTCCGGGTCGGCCATCGACACCACGCCGGACACCGTGTTGATCAGACCGTTCGCAATGCCGACCTCGAAATCGGTGTACAGCGTGACGGCATCGGCCAGGAAATTACCGACGCCATCACCGAACTGCGCCACCAGGACTGGCCGGATCCACTTCTCGAAAGCATCCGCCGCATCGCTGATGACGTTCTTGAGTTCCTCGAGCAGGCCGACGATTCCCTTCACCTGCCGCTGGAAATTGCCGAGTACGGTGCCCACGTCGCGGGCCACCTCGCGCAGCACCTTCATGCCGTCGCCCGTGAAGAAGTCGGTGACCGTGTCCCACAGGCCGGACAAGGACAACCGGTCCAGCAGGCGCCGAATGGCGTTCTGAACCTGCTGCACCTCCTGCGCGAAATCGGTGATGTGCTTTGCCATGTCCGACGCGGTGGTCGTCATCTTGGACATCGCATCGCCGAGGGTGTCGAAGGCCTCGCCGATCTTCGCGCCTTCGGGGATCTTCTGTGCGGCCACGGCGGGCTTGAGCGCGTTCAGTTCGGACTGGAAGATGGCGAAGCCTGTCGCGAAGTTGCGCCACTGGGCGGCAACCACATTCATCATCGCCGCGTTGCCGGAGGGCCAGGTCATGGCGGCGCCGGCAAGGACTCCCAGGCCGGGGAGTGCCTGCAGCAGAGGCTCGACCAGGTACCACATCGGGGGTGGGGGAACCATGACCCCGTTCGGGCCGGCGGGCATGTCTGCGGCCACGGTCTGGCTCGGTTCGGGACCCAGGCTGTCGGCGGGACCGTGACCTCCGATGGTCGACCCTGCATCGGCATTCTTGTAGTTGTGGCCGGTGGCCTGAAGCATGTAGCCGACGGCCTTGAACGAATTCGCGCCGGCGGCCAGCGTGTTGGCGAAATCTTGAGCCTGGCGCCCGTAACCGAGGGCAAAGCTCAAGCCTGCGGTATCCGCACCCGAGGCGATGCCGCTCGCCAAAGCGGTTCCCAAAGAGTCGGACAACGCCGCGAGTTGCGTACCGAGGGACTCCACCCGCGTGCCCGCGTTGATGAGTACGTCCGGATCTACCTCGATCCGACCGTGCGCCGAGGCGACTACCCCCACATCGCGCCGTTCTTGGTGACGGCTTCCGAATAGTTCTTCTCCGCGGACTGGGTGATCGCGCGCAGCTGCTTGAGCGCCGACTTCATCTGCTCGGCGCCGTCCTCCCACTGCTGCTGCGCCTGTGCTTGGGCATCGGAACCGTCGCCATGCCAGGACGACCGCAAGGCGGCCATGGTGTGGTCGATGTCCTCGAGGGTTTCGGTGACGTCACGTTCGAAGGCCTGCATGTGCTCGATTGCGGCCTGCATCTTCCCGAAGTCGACCACCAGTTGCGTCATCGCGGTACCTCCCCGTCGCGCGTCTGTGGATCGGACCGGCTCTGATCGACCGGTGCGGGGCCGGTGCTTGTGTCATCGCCTGGCGACGCGTCGTCGCGGTCCTCGGGCTTCGCCGACTTCTCGGCAATCTTTTCGGCAGCCGATTCGATGGCCTGTCCCACCTGTTGCGCCAGCCCGGCCACCGTCTGCGCGGACTGGCTGACCATGCCTGCCACCGACTGGCCGGCCTGCGTGAGCCCTGATGCCACCTGACCTCCGAGCTGTCCCACTTGGGCGGCCGCACCCGCACCCGCATCAGAAGCCGGAGGCGGAGCCGCCGACGATTGTGTCGTCGTCGCAGAGGAAGCAGAGGAAGGAGGACCCGACGGCGCCCCCGGACCCGAGCTCGAATCGGGGAACGAGGACGCGACCGCGCCTGCGGCCTGCTCGT
>JAHFVC010000061.1 GCA_023264765.1 Mycobacterium sp.
GCTCAAAGACTGGCGGCTGCGCACCTCCAAGGAGATGAACGTGCCGGCGTATGTGGTGTTCACCGACAACACCCTCATCGCCATCGCCGAGACGCTGCCGGTCGACGAGACGGCGCTGGTCTCCATCCCCGGCATCGGGGCCCGCAAGCTCGAGCAGTACGGCCCGGACGTCATCGAACTCGTCAAGAATCGGTCATGAGTCCCACAAATCCTGCCAAAAGCGCAGGTCAGAAAATCGCTTGTGGGTTTTCGCTGTTAGGCTCTACCCTCAAGATCACCGATTCAGTGCGACCAGACGAAAGGGGGAACGACATCATGATTTCCAATCAAGCAATCAGCGGCGTACGCGCCGATGCTGTGGCGATGTCTCTGTACCCCTGGCTGACCTCCTCCGTCATGCCCGCCGTCGCCTCCGCCCATCGAGCTGGTTGGGCGCTCGCTGCCATCGACCCGCAGCACAAGCGCCGGACCGCCGCCGCGACGTCCACGTCCGTGAAGCGGGGCACCATCTAGGTAGCCCCCAGAACGCCGAAAAGGCCACGGACCCGATGTCAACGGATCCGTGGCCATTGTTTTTGGGAATCAACTCCCCGAACACCTGGTCACCGGTCCGAAACAAGACCGACACCGATACAACGACCAGGAAGTAGGGAAAGACATGTCTGAGGTGACATGCCAGGAACTCGAACTGCCCGCGGTGCCGTGCCACCGGGAGGATCCCGACCTGTGGTTCGCCGAGAGCCCGGTTCAGCTGGAGCGGGCCAAGGCGCTGTGCGCCGAGTGCCCCATCCGTGGGCTGTGCCTGTCCGAGGCGCTCGAACGCCAAGAGCCGTGGGGCGTCTGGGGCGGGGAGATTCTGGAGCGGGGATCCGTCGTGGCGCGCAAGCGTCCGCGTGGGCGCCCGCGTAAGGACACCCGGGAGGGTCAGGCGGCCTAGTCACTGGGCCGCCTGGCCTTCCAGGCTCACGCCGTCAGGCGGCGTCGTCCTCGGCGAAGCCCGGAACCATCTCTGTCGCAATCGCTTTCACGGGAACGTGTGCGTCGAGCTGGCAGCAGATGGCGATCGTCGACGCGATCACGCGCAGCGGTATGGCCAGATTCGCCGGCAGATCCAGCTGTCGGGCCATCTTGATCTGGGCGACCGAGTTGTCCATCTGGCCGGCGGCCATCTTCTGCAGCCACCGCCGCCGGTAGTGGAAAACGTCCACTTCGATGGGTTGCACGTACTGGCGCAACATATCGTCGATCTCTTCGGCCGACACCTGCTCACCCTTCTGGATGAAGCCCGCGGCTTCCATCGCGGGCAGCGCCTCTTCATAGTTCTTGTCGCGGGCGAGCCGGATGGTCTGACCGAGAGCCACCGGGAAGCCGCCGGGCAGCGGAGCCACCGCCCCGAAATCGATGACGCCCATCCGGCCGTCGGGCAGCAGCATGAAATTGCCTGGGTGCGCGTCGCCGTGCATCATCCCGAGCCGCTTGGGTGCACCGAAGGTCAGCTCGGTCAGCCGGGTGCCCATCAGATCCCGCTGTTCAGGGGTGCCCTCGCGGATGATCACCGACATCGGGATGCCGTCCATCCATTCGGCGATTACCACCTTCGGCGCGCTGGCCACGATGTGCGGCACCTGGAAATGCGGGTCGTTCTCGTACGCCTTCGCGAAGGCGCGCTGGTTGTCGGCTTCCAGCCGGTAGTCCAGCTCCTCCTCGGCACGCTCGATCAGCTCGTCGACCACGCCCTCGACGTCCGCGCCGGGAGCCAACTGCTTGAACACGCTGACCAGACGCTGGATGGTCTTCAGGTCGGCCCGCAACGCCTCGTCGGCACCCGGGTACTGGATCTTGACGGCGACCTCACGACCGTCGGCCCACACCGCCTTATGCACCTGTCCGATGCTGGCCGAGGCGACCGGGGTGTCGTCGAAGGACTGGAACCGGTCACGCCATTTGGTGCCCAGTTGGCCGTCCAGGACGCGGTGCACCTTCGCCGCGGGCAGCGGCGGGGCCTCGCGCTGCAGCTTGGTCAGCGCCTCGCGGTAGGGCTTGCCGTACTGCTCGGGGATGGCGGCTTCCATGACCGAGAGGGCTTGGCCCACCTTCATCGCGCCACCCTTGAGCTCACCGAGCACGGTGAACAACTGTTGGGCGGCCTTGTCCATCAACTCGGCGGTGACTTCGTCCTTGGACTTGCCGGTCAGGCGCTTGCCGAACCCCAGCGCGGCCCGGCCCGCGAAACCGACCGGGAGCGTCGCGAGCTTGGCGTTGCGAGCGATGCTTCCACGCTTGATATCAGCCACGTGTCCATCATCCACGACGTCGCTAGCAGGGGCAGCCCGGGTGCCGTGACCAGCGCCGGGCCAGCACCGAGCCGCTGCCTACGTCGAACTCCAGGGTGGTGTCCAGCGTCATCGGCGGGTCCGGAGTGCCCAGCGGGTCGTCGGCGGAGCGCAGCGCCCGGACGACCCGGTCCACCTGGTTGAGGGCGAGCGCCGCGGTGCCCATCAGGGTGGCGCGGTCGGCAGCCCCGACGGTGTGACGCAACTGGGCGGCCACCGCGGGCCACGCAGCGTCCCGATCCCGGCGGTGCCGGTCGGCGCACGCCAGGCAGGACGTCACGCCGGGGATGACGAGCGGGCCCACCAGCCCGGTACCGTCGCGCACCCGGACGGGCAGGTGCGGGACCTCGGCCGCGTGCAGGTCACGTAGCACCCGCGGGTCGGCGATCAGGGCGTCGGTGAGGACTACCAGGTCGGTGTGGTCGGCGGTCACGATGGCGTGGGGCTGGCTGCTGTGGGTGACCCGGGTGCCGGAGCATTTCAGCGCGCCTGCCAGCAGATCCGACAGCGGGCCCCGGCCGTGGATCCGGATGGTCACCGAGCGGCCGGCCGGACGCCTCGTGGTCAGCAGCCCGGCTTGGGTGAGGACACCGAACAGTTCGGCGACGACGGTCGCGCTGGACGGTTCCGGTACCCCGAGTCGGTGGGCGTGCTCGCACACATCCTCGGTGGAGCGGGCGGTCTGCAGTCCACGCAAGAGGGCGGCCAACGTGCCCGAGTTCAGACCGGCCGGCGGATGCACGACCACCGCCCGGCGCGGATCCCAGCCGACCTGCACCGTGTCATCCGGTCGCAGGAGCACCGGCATCGACGGGTTGAGCAGGTAGCGCCGCATCAACTGACTGTGCCACGGTCGGGCGCAGCCCTCTGTCACTTATCTGCGGGGCCCTCGTCGGCTTCGTCCTCCAACTGTGCCAGCGCCTCGTCGATACCGCTGGTGTCGCCTCCGACGGCCCGATCGATGAATGCGGCCGGCTCGTCGAGATCCTCGGCGCGGGGGAGCAGATCGGGGTGCTGCCACACGGCGTCGCGCGCGTCGGCCCCGACGGCGTCGGTGAGTTTCTCCCACAGCACGGCGGCCTCGCGCAGCTTGCGTGGCCGCAGTTCCAGGCCGACCAGGGTGGCGAAGGTCTGCTCGGCGGGGCCGCCGGTGCCGCGCCGACGCCGCAACGTCTCCGACAGCGCGGCCGTGCCGGGGATGCGTTCGCCGAGCGCGGCGGTGACGACGGTCTGTACCCACCCCTCCACGAGGGCGAGCAGGGTTTCCAGTCGTTCCAGCGCCGCGACCTGCTCGGGAGTGGCCTTGGGTTCGAAAATGCCCTGGTTGAGCAGCTGCTCCATGGCGGCGGGATCGGTCAGCGCGGCCGGGTTGATGCCGCTGGCCAGGTCTTCGATCCCGCTCATGTCGATCTTCATGCCCTTGGCGAACGCCTCAACGGCGGACAGCAGCTGGCTCGACAGCCACGGGACATGGCTGAACAGCCGATGATGGGCTGCCTCACGGGCGGCCAGGAAGGTCAGAACCTCGCTGCGCGGCTGCTCCAAACCTTCCGACAGCGCTTCCACCGCCTCAGGCAGCAGGGCCGCAACGCCCTTGGGGCCCAGCGGCAGTCCGATATCGGTGGAGGTCAGCACCTCCTTGGACAGCTTGCCCAGCGCCTGGCCGAGCTGACTGCCGAAGGCCATTCCACCCATCTGCGACATCATCGCCAGCAGGGGACCGGCCATGGTCTTGGCTTCCTCGGGCAGTGCCGAGGCCCAGACCGTCGAGATCTGTTCGGCGACCGGGTCACACAGCCGCTTCCAGGTGTCGAGCGTGTTGTCCAGCCAGTCGGTGGGGGTCCACGCCACCGCCCGGGTGGTGCCGGCGGGCAGGGGGGTCACGCCGTCGAGCCAGGTTTCGGCCAGGCGCACCGCATCGGCGATCGCGGCGCCCGTCTTCTCCGACACCGGGACGACGAACCCGATCGAGCTGGATGCCAACTGGCGGGCCAGGTCGTAATTGACCGGGCCGGACTGCTGGCCGGGGTTCATCACATTGCCTGCGCCGCTGAACATTTCACCGAGTTTGGTGAAGATCTGGCCCAGATCACCCATGTCGAAGCCGGCACCGCCCAGGCCGAAGGGATCCGCGCCAGAACCCTGGCCGGGGTTTTCTTTACGCTTGTCGCGGTCGGGGTCGTCCCCGCTGGAGAAGCCGAAGGGCAGGTCAGCCATGGCTTCAACGGTACTCACACCTGACCGCCGACGTGGGGCCGCGGGTCACGCTGTGGGTGAACGCGCTCTACTGTGGGCGGCGTGAACAGGCGGATTATGACGCTGGTGGTGGCGCTGGTGCCGATCGTGGCGTTCGGCGTGCTGCTGTCGTTGGTGACGGTCCCTTATGTGTCGCTGGGCCCGGGCCCGACGTTCAATACGCTCGGTGAGGTGGACGGCAAAGAGGTCGTCGACATCAAGAGCACCGACGGCACCGCCGGCTCCATCGTCCATCCCACCTCGGGACACCTGAACATGACGACGGTGTCGCAGCGAGACGGTCTGACCCTCGGCGAAGCCCTCGCCCTGTGGATGTCCGGGCGCGATCAGCTGGTGCCACGCGACCTGGTGTACCCGCCGGAGAAGTCCAAGGACGACATCGACAAGGCCAACACCAACGAGTTCAAGGCGTCGGAGGACAACGCGGAGTACGCGGCACTGTCCTTCCTGAAATACCCGAAGGCGGTGACCGTCGAGTCGGTGACCGATCCCGGGCCGTCGGCGGGCAAGCTCAAGGCCGGCGATGCGATCGACATGGTCAACAACGTCGAGGTGCCCAACATGGAGGCCTTCCAGGCGATCGTGAAGAGCACGAAGCCGGGTGACCAGATGGTGATCGACTACCGCCGCAAGAACCAGCCGGCCGGCACCACCACCATCACGCTGGGTTCGAACCCCGATCGCGAACACGGGTTCCTGGGCATCGGGGTGCTCGACGCGCCGTGGGCTCCCTTCGACATCGAGTTCAACCTGGCCAATATCGGCGGGCCGTCGGCCGGGTTGATGTTCAGCCTCGCCGTCGTGGACAAGCTCACCACCGGTGACCTCAACGACGGGAAGTTCATCGCGGGCACCGGAACCATCAGCGCCGACGGCGTCGTCGGCTCGATCGGTGGCATCACGCACAAGATGATGGCGGCCCAGGAAGCCGGTGCCTCCGTGTTCCTGGTGCCTGCCGACAACTGCGACGAAGCGCTGACGGCACGTGACGACAGACTGCAGCTGGTCAAGGTGGACACCCTGACCACCGCGGTCGACGCCTTGCACACCATTTCTGCCGGTGGCGAACCTCCCCGTTGCTGAGAGTGCCCTTGGCGGCCCTTGCGTAGAGTTATTGCAGTTCCACGGACCACAGACTGGAGTTGACGAGTGGGAATGCGGCCCGCGGCACGAATGCCCAAGCTGACACGACGAAGCCGGATCCTCATCGGGGTGGCGCTGGCCGTCGTTCTGCTGTTGTTGGTGGGACCTCGCGTCATCGACACTTACGTCGACTGGCTCTGGTTCGGTGAACTCGGCTACCGATCGGTGTTCACCACCAGGCTGGCGACCGAGGTCGTGCTGGCCCTGGCAGCTGCCGTGGTGTTCGGCGCGCTGGTGTTCGGCGCGATGACACTGGCCTACCGCACCCGCCCGGTGTTCGTGCCCTCGGCCGGACCCAACGATCCGGTCGCGCGGTACCGCACCACCGTGATGAGCCGGTTGCGGTTGTTCGGGATCGGCATCCCGGCATTCATCGGTCTGTGTGCCGGTGTCGTCGCGTGGCAGTCCTGGACGACGGTGCAGATGTTCCTGCACGGTGGCGATTTCGGCGTCACCGATCCGCAGTTCGGCCGGGACCTCGGTTTCTACGCGTTCGATCTGCCGTTTTACCGCTGGCTGCTGGACTTCCTGATGGTCGGCGTCTTCATCGCCTTTCTGGCGAACCTGGTGAGCCACTACCTGTTCGGCGGGATCCGGCTGTCCGGAAGGACCGGGGCGCTCAGCCGGGCCGCGCGCATCCAGCTGATCGCGCTGGCCGGCACGCTGGTGCTGTTCAAGGCGGCGGCCTACTGGCTGGACCGCTACGAGTTGCTCAGCAACACCCGCGGCGGCAAACCGTTCACCGGCGCCGGTTACACCGACATCAATGCGGTCCTGCCCGCCAAGCTGATCCTGCTGGCCATCGCACTGATCTGCGCGGCCGCCGTGTTCTCCGCTCTATTCATGCGCGACCTGCGCATCCCCGCCATCGGGCTGGTGCTGCTGCTGTTGTCCTCGCTCATCATCGGTGCGGGCTGGCCGATGATCGTCGAGCAGTTCAGCGTCAAACCCAATGCGGCGCAGAAGGAAAGCGAATACATCAGTCGTAGCATCACGGCGACCAGACAGGCCTACGGTCTGACCGATCAGACCGTCACCTACCGCGACTACAGCGGCAATGCGGCGACGACGGCCCAGCAGGTGGCCGCCGACCGCGCGACGACATCGAACATCCGTCTGCTGGACCCGACCATCGTCAGCCCGGCGTTCACCCAGTTCCAGCAGGGCAAGAACTTCTACAGCTTCCCCGAGCAGCTGGCTATGGACCGCTATAACGGCCCTGACGGCAATCTGCGCGATTTCGTCGTGGCCGCACGCGAACTCAACCCCGAGCGGTTGATCGACAACCAGCGCGACTGGATCAACCGGCACACCGTGTACACGCACGGCAACGGCTTCATCGCCTCGCCGGCCAACACGGTGCGCGGTGTCGCCAACGACCCCAACCAGAACGGTGGCTACCCGGAGTTCCTGGCCAGCGTCGTCGGTGCCAACGGCGGCGTCGTCTCACCGGGACCGGCTCCGCTGGATCAGCCGCGGGTGTACTACGGCCCGGTGATCGCCAGCGCGCCCGGCGATTACGCGATCGTCGGCCGCAACGGCGGTGACCGCGAATACGACTACGAGACCAACACCGAGACCAAGAACTACACCTACACCGGTGCCGGTGGTGTCTCGATCGGCAACTGGTTGGCCCGCAGCGTGTTCGCGGCGAAGTTCGCCGAGCGGAACTTCTTGTTCTCCAACGTGATCGGATCCAACAGCAAGATCCTGTTCAACCGGGATCCGTCCGAGCGCGTCGAGGCGGTGGCGCCGTGGCTCACCACCGACAACGGCGTGTACCCGGCGATCGTCAACAAGCGGATGGTGTGGATCGTCGACGGCTACACCACATTGGACAACTACCCGTACTCCGAGCTGACCTCACTGTCGAGTGCGACCATCGACTCCAACGAGGTGGCGGTCAACCGGTTGCTCCCCGACAAGCAGGTCTCCTACATCCGGAACTCGGTGAAGGCCACCGTCGATGCCTACGACGGCACCGTCACGCTGTACGCGCAGGACGAGAACGATCCGGTGCTCAAGGCATGGATGTCGGTGTTCCCGGGCACGGTGAAGCCCAAGAGCGACATGTCCACGGAGCTTCAGGAGCACCTGCGCTATCCGGAGGATCTGTTCAAGATCCAGCGGGCGTTGCTGGCCAAGTATCACGTCAACGATCCGGTGACGTTCTTCTCCACCTCGGACTTCTGGGACGTACCGCTGGACCCGAACCCGACGGCCAGCAGTTACCAGCCGCCGTATTACATCGTCGCCAAAGACATTGCACAAAAAGACAATTCGGCATCATTCCAGTTGACCAGTGCGATGAACCGGTTCCGGCGCGACTTCCTGGCCGCCTATATCAGCGCCAGTTCGGACCCACAGACGTACGGCAAGATCACCGTGCTCACCATCCCCGGTCAGGTCAACGGCCCGAAGCTCGCGTTCAACGCGATCAGTACCGATACCGCGGTCAGTCAGGACCTCGGTGTCATCGGCCGGGACAACCAGAACCGGATCCGGTGGGGCAACCTGTTGACCCTGCCGGTCAGTGAGGGCGGCCTGCTCTACGTGGCACCGGTGTATGCCTCGCCGGGGGCCAGTGACGCCGCGTCCTCCTACCCGCGCCTGATCCGCGTGGCGATGATGTACAACGACAAGGTCGGCTACGGCCCGACGGTCGGTGACGCGCTCACCGAGATCTTCGGCCCCGGCGCGGCGGCCACGGCCACCGGCCCGGCCCCGGCGGACGGTTCCGGTGCCAAACCGCTGGCGACCCCGCCGCCGCAGCAGGGTCAGGTCCCGGCCCCGCCGCCGCAGCAGGGTCAGGCGCCCGAGGTTCCGGTCCCCGTGGGGGCGGTCCCCGGTGGCGGCACGCAGCTTTCGGCGGCCAAAGCGGCTGCGCTGCAGGACGTCAACACCGCGCTCGATGCGGTGCAGCAGGCGCAGCGGACGGGCGACTTCGCCGATTACGGCAACGCGCTGCAGAAGCTCGACGATGCGATGAACAAGTATCGGGAAGCCAAGTAGCCGCAGTCGATTTGTGCGGTTTCATCCGCGACGCGCCGGTGTGCGCGGATGAAACCGCACAACCGCGCTCTTGGAGTGCATTCCAAGAAGATCCCAAGTGGGTTCGTCCATTCTTTCGGCCTGTCATATGCGCATGCTTGAAAGGATTCCGATGACCCTGGCCGAAGCCGTCGGCGACGACATTCTGTCCACACTGCCCGAGCACCTCAGCGCGCTTGTCGCGCTGCCCGGTGAGCCCGGCTATGAACGTTGCACGCCGTGGAATGTCGCAGTCCAGGTAGCGCCGGCAGCGGTGGTCTTTGCCACGCAGCCGCACCACGTGGCCGAAGCGGTCCGGTTCGCCGGCTGGCATGGTTTGCGGGTCACGGTGCAGGCCACCGGGCACGGGGCCGTCCCGATCGGGCAGGACACCATTCTGGTGCTCACCTCGGCGATGACCGAATGCGTCGTCGATCCCGACGCGCACACCGCGCGGGTGGCCGCCGGCGCAACATGGCAGCAGGTGATCGATGCCGCTGCCCCGTATGGCCTTGCGCCGTTGTGCGGTTCGGCCATCACCGTCGGTGTGGTGGGATATCTCACCGGCGGCGGTGTCGGACCACTGGCCCGCAGTGTCGGGGTGTCCTCGGACTATGTGCGGTCCTTCGACGTGGTCACCGGGGCGGGGGAGTTGCTGCGCGTGACGCCCGACGCGTACCCGGAGTTGTTCTGGGGACTGCGCGGCGGCAAGGCGACGCTCGGCATCGTCACGGAGGTGGAGATCGATCTGCTCCCGATCCCTGAGTTCTACGGCGGGACATTGTATTTCGACGGCGATCAGGCGCCCGCGGTGCTCCGTGCGTGGTACGGCTGGTGCGCGACGCTGCCCGAGAACGTCAACACCTCGATTGCGCTGCAGCACCTCCCGCCGCTACCGGGGGTGCTCGAACCGTTGGCGGGCCGGCTGACGATCGCTGTCCGCTATGCCGCCCTGGACGATTTCGCCGAAGCGGCAACACTTCTGGAACCGATCCGGGCTGCAGGCACGCCGGTGCTCGATACCGTCGACGTGCTGCCGTACGCGGCGATCGGTTCGGTGCACGCCGATCCGGTCGATCCGATGCCCGTGTACGAGGAGCAGACGTTGTTGCGCGAGTTGACCTCCGAGGTGGTCGATATCCTGCTTGCCGCGGCGGGGCCGGGTTCGGCATCGGTGCAGACCATCGTCGAGGTGCGGATGCTCGGAGGAGTGTTCGCCCGGCAGGCCGAGCACAGCAGCGCGTTCTGCCACCGGAACGCCGCCTATGCGGTCACCACCATCGGGGTGCTTGCCGAACCCGCAGCCGAGCTGGTGCCGGCCCAGGCGAGGGCGCTGGGGCGCGCCTTGGCGCCGTGGTCGACCGGCGGCCTGATGCCCAATTTCGCGCCGTCCGCCGACCCGGCACGAGCGGCCCGCGTGTACGACGACGACACCCGGCACTGGCTGGGCGCGCTGGCCGACCACTATGACCCCGACGGGGTGTTGGCGACCGGTCAGGTGGTGCGTATGCCGGCCTCAGAGTTGCCGCAAAACAGCCTCTGAGCACACGATTTGGAAGTGCGCTCACCCCTTCTGTAACGTTGTATTCACCAACGCGGGGTGGAGCAGCTCGGTAGCTCGCTGGGCTCATAACCCAGAGGTCGCAGGTTCGAATCCTGTCCCCGCTACCAGTTGAAATGGCCCCCGGAGACTTCTCCGGGGGCCATTTTCATGCCGTTTGGGAACACTTTTAGGAACATTCGCGAAGCTAACGACTCTTGGGAATGCCTCCGTGCAACGCAACACCGCCTGGAGTCGATGACCACCAGCAACGCTTGTTAGACAGAATTCACCGACTGCCCCGACTGGAACCCGCTGCAGGTCGGCGCCGAGCACTAGTGTTTGCACGCCGGGTCGGGCGCCCGATCGACACGCGGGTGGGTACAGGTTGGGTCACCCACTCGCGGGTCACCTCGATTGCCGCCTCAGTGGGGCCTTGCAGATTGAGGACGTTGGCGTCGGGATGACGGTGGAGGAGGCGGCGCCAATGCAGCGGTGAGTTCCTCACCGCTGCAGACAAATTGGCGAAGCGTCGCATGACGCCCCGGGCTCGTCTAGGAACGCTCGATCGCCGAGCGACAGTGCACTGGCAGTGGGCTGACGAGTTCCGCGCTCGATATCCCTTGGTGCACATCGACGACGTCGTTCTCTTCGTTGACGACGGCGACATCCTGACCTCAGTGGGAAGCGCAGCCGCGCTCGATCTGGCGTTGCACGTCGTACGTCGAGATCACGGAGCAGAGATCGGCGCCGCCGTCGCCCGCCGCCTCGTCTTCCCCGGCCATCGCCCCGGCGGCCAACGGCAGTTCATCGAACGTCCGGTCCCAGCGGGGTTTCAGAGCCCATTGGTCCAGGCCCTATCGTGGGCTGAGCAGCACGCGACACAATCGATTTCAATCACAGAGATAGCCGCAAATGCCGCAATGAGCCGCGCAACATTGCACCGCCGCTTCCGCAGCGAGCTGGGCTGTACGCCCCACCAATGGCTGACCAATGTTCGTGTCGAACATGCTCGAAGGCTTCTTGAGCAGACCGATCTCACCGTCGACCTGGTAGCGCGAAGTAGTGGTCTTGGAACGGCAGCCAATCTTTCAGCTTCATTCTCAGGATGAACCGGCCGGACGGTGAAATGCGGAAACGCATCCGCGATTTAGATGTCTACGAGGACCGCGGAGTGCTCTGAACGAACTGAGCCTTTCGCTCGAACTCCTGCGGCGCCAAACGGTCCTCCGCCATGGCGGGCATGGGGCGTATCGCGGGAGCGGTCCACCACTTACGCAGTCTTTTGATCATTTGACCTCATCTGTTTGCCGAAGATCGAACGAGGCGTAAAGTTTCTGTCAGTCCGGTCTAGCGGTATCTAGCTATCCTGATCCGCCATACGAGCATATTGTGGCCACCGGCGTCTCCGAGTCAATGGGTATGTGACCGACGGCATATGTTTTCTTAAATGTAAGCAGTGCAACGACTTTAGTGTCAGTCGAACGGCGGACACGAGCGGAGTGGGGCAGCCTTGAGCATGATGCGAAGCTGTGTCAATCCTGTCAATAGCGAGACATGGGAACGGCAGTGGGCCGGCGGTGTCACATTTGGGGTGGCATCTTCAAAGATTGCTGTGAGTCGGGGCAGATCGGTGATGTCTGGTCTAAGGTTCTACATCGCGAATATGCGCTACATGCGTACATCGGCAATGTCTAGATATGCCCAGCCATGCGGGCGGGTGCCAATGCCTAGAAGTTGCAACAGGGTCAATCTTTACGAGTTCGTTTCTGAAGGGGACACACGTTGGCGGAACGTCTTATCAGGCAGCTTGTCGATGATCTCGATGGCACTGAAATCGCTTATGGCAAGGGCGAGAGAATTGACCTCACTTTTCGTGGCGTCGACTATCAGTTAGACCTGTCCGCTGCGAATGTGATGAAACTAGAGCATGCGCTGCTTCCGTTCCTCGAAGCGGCAACGAAGCGTCTCGGCACTTCGTCGCACCGGGCGCGGTACGTTGCCGGGACACTGACCGGTGAGCACGCCGCCAGGATTCGGGAGTGGGCACGCCACCATGGCTATGAGGTAGCTGCACGGGGTCGTATCCGGGCTGACGTTATCGAAGCGTTCATCGTCGCTCGCGGCACGTAGCCGGCGTGGCGCTCGTCGGAAGTTGATTTCGGAGAGATCGGCGGCCTGCTGCGCGGTGAACCTGCAATCTGCTGGCTCTTTTCGATCCGAATGTCGTACTCGGGTAAGGCGGTTCACCGAGTCTGAGCAACTGGCGGCCGGAAGCGTTCCCACAATGGCACTGTTAGGGAAATACCCGAGTTTTCTGCGCGCTCACAGGTGTCGTTCGCGGTTCATGGCTACCGGATGCGCAGTTCCGCGTGCAACGACGTTGACCGTAGAGTCCGCTATGGCTGAGACAAGTGGGATTCGCTGCGGTGCGGTTGCCCCGGTGTTCGCCATACTGTGCCGGTGGGGGTTTCGGGTTCAGTGTTGGCCGGCTGTTGTCTGTCGATCCGCACGCCACGTGGCGGCATCGAGTTGTGAGGCAGATACTTGTCGCTGCGGGTCTGGCCCTGGCGGTCGCGCTGCTGCTGACCCCGATGCTGATCCGGGTATTCACCCGGTGGGGTTTAGGCCAGCCGATCCGTGACGAAGCCCCGGAAAGCCATCAACGCAAACGAGGCACGCCGACGATGGGCGGCCTCGCGATCATCACCGCGATCTGGGCAAGCTACCTGGGTACCCACCTCGTGGGGCTCACACTCGGGGGTAACGGGCCGTCGGCATCGGGGTTGCTTGTGCTCGGGTTGGCCACTGCCCTGGGGACTGTCGGTTTCGCTGACGACACTGTCAAGTTGCGGCGTTCGCGCAACCTCGGCCTGAACAAAAGGGCCAAGAGCGCCGGGCAACTCGTCGCGGCGATCCTTTTCGGCGTCCTCGCGCTGCAGGTCCGCAACTCCGATGGCCTCACCCCGGGCAGCCTCCAACTGTCCTATGTTCGCGATATCGCCGCGCTCGCGATGCCGCCGGCGGTGTTCGTGTTGTTCTGCGTCATCGTCGTCTCCGCGTGGTCGAACGCCGTCAACCTCACCGACGGCCTGGACGGGCTCGCAGCAGGAGCCATGGCCATGGTGGCCGCGGCCTACGTGCTCATCACCTTCTGGCAATTCCGAAACTCGTGCACCCTGAACACCGACCCCGGTTGCTATCAGGTCCGGGATCCGCTGGACCTGGCTCTTGTCGCCGCGGCGACAGCTGGCGCCTGTATCGGATTCCTCTGGTGGAATGCCGCCCCCGCCAAGATCATCATGGGTGACACCGGTTCGCTCGCACTCGGCGGCATCATCGCCGGAATATCGGTCACCAGTCGCACCGAAATCCTGGCCATCATCCTGGGCGCACTATTCGTGGCCGAGGTGGCCTCGGTCGTCATTCAGGTAATTTCGTTTCGCACCACCGGCCGCAGAGTGTTCCGAAACTCCCCGCTCCACCATCATTTCGAACTGATCGGCTGGCCAGAGACCACCCTGACCATACGGTTCTGGCTGGTCGCGGCCGTCGCAGCCGGCCTCGCACTTGCGCTGTTCTACAGCGAATGGCTGGCAGCCGTCGGTATCTGAGCCCACCAGTGCGGCAGGCAGTGCGCGTCAGTCGATGGACGTGGTGGCCTTCCGCAGCGGGGACAGCGCCACGACAAGGGCTGCGGCAGCAAAGAGGGCAATGGCGCCCGCAAGTGTGGGATTCTCGCCGTTGGTTCCGGCGAGGAAACCTGCCAGTAGCGCGCCGACCGCGGCCATGGTGCGGTTGATGGAGCGCCGTGTGGCATTGACGCGGCCGAGCAACCCGTCGGGTGTGAGGGTCTGCCAGTAGCCCATCTCGTTGGCGTTCTCCACACCCGCGGCCAGCCCCTGTAGGCCCATCGCGATGAACAGCAGCGTGGGGCCGGGGCTCGCGGCCGAGGCGAAGGCCACCAGAAGCCACGCAATGGGATAGGCGATCCGAGCGAGAAGCACAGTCCGCGCCGGCCCCATCCAATCCCCGCACCGCGGGGCCAGTGATGCGCCGATCAAGCTGGCAACACCGAAGACGGCGAGCAGCGTTCCAAAGGCGGTAGCGGTGAAGCCCAAGGAGCGCAGCGCCAGTAGCGACAGCACCGTCATGGCGGCGCCGTTGGCGAGAAACCAGACGTGGGTGGAAACAGCGAGCGGGCCTAAGGTGCGATGGCGATACGTCCACGCCAAGCCGTCGCGGATCTCGGCACGCAGGCTGCGTGGACGGGTGTCGGCCCGGGGCTCATCGACGTTGATGCTGGCGTTGAGCGGCATCAACGAGGTAGCTGACCGCGTCGACGGCGATGGCCACCGGAGCTCCGAGCAGCCCGACGAGCCCGCCGCCGATCCCCGGCCCCAATGTCGCTGCGGCAGCATCTGTTTGATCCAATCGTGCATTGGCCCGGATGAGGTGTGCGCGCGGTACCAGGCGGGGCAGCAGTGACTGGGTGGCAGCGAACCCGAAGACGGAGAACGCCCCAAACACCAAGAGCGCGCTGACCAGCCACACCGCCGCGTCGTGGGAACGACATCATGGCTGCTAGCCCCCTTTCAGGGCCAAGGCATTGGACGCGCTCTCGGGCAGCAGTTCTCGAACTCGCCTTCACCCATCTGGATGCTGAGTCGGCGAAGTCCTGGGTGCTTGACGACAACCAGGCCAGTGTCGCGGTGTCGACCAAACTGGGCTATCGCCTAGTCGACCACCATCGCATCACTGAGCGCGATTGCACCTACGCCGAAGGGGTCTACCAGTTGGACAGAGACGTCTGGTTGACGTCAGCGGTGCGCCGGCGCAATCTTCCTGCGATCACCGGCGTCGACCGCCTGATCCAACTCTTGGACCGCTGACGCGTCCCCGCGGAGTGTTGTCAATCGTGTGGGCAAACTCGGCAGCATCGACCGTTTGAGCAAGCAGAACCGCGATGGTGGTCGGTCCTACCCCGCCGGGCACGGGGGTGATGAGCCTCGCGCGTTGCGCAGCGGCGTCGTATTCGACATCGCCGATGTTGCCCGGGTTGTAGCCGGCGTCGATGACCACGGCGCCGGGCTTGATCCAGTCGCCTTTGATGAGTTCGGGTCGCCCGGCAGCGGCGACCACGATGTCACCTTCACTCACCGCGCTGGCGAGATCGGTGGTCTTGGAGTGGCAGTAGGTGACAGTGGCGTCGCGGGCCAGTAGCAGCAGCCCGACCGGTCTGCCGAGGATGGAACTGCGGCCGATCACGACGGCACGTTGCCCCGCGGGGTCGACGTCGTAGGCGTCGAGTAAGTGCATGATGCCTCCCGGAGTGCAGGATTTGAAGCCCCTGTTGCCCAACGCCATTGACGCGAACGACGCGGCCGTCACGCCATCGACGTCCTTGGCCGGGACGATGGCTTCGAACACCTCACGTTCATCGACGTGGATTGGCATCGGATGCTGAACCAGGATCCCGTCCACGGTGGCATCGTTGGCGAGCTCGCTGACAAGCGCGGCCGCATCAGCGGTGCTCGCGTTAGCAGGGAGGTGGTGGGCTCGGGAGTGCAGCCCGGCGGTTCGGCATCGATTGGTCTTCATCCGCACATAGGTGTGTGAGGCGGGGTCGTCACCCACGAGCACAGTTGCCAGGCATGGCTTTCGGCCCGTGAACTGGGCGAATTGCGCCGCCCGAACTGCCGTGTCGGCCATGATCCGGTTGGCGACGGCGATGCCGTCGATGACGTTTGCGCTCACGTCAGCTCCTCATAAGAGAGGAGCACCCAGGCGGTCGATGCGTCCGATTCTGCTTCCTGGTGGTGGTCCACCTGCGCCAGTCGCGTCAACAAATCGTAGCGGAGCGGGTTTGGGTCTTTCTAGAGAAGCGAGGTCGAGCAAATCCTGTTTCGATCGCTCATCCGGTCATGTCTGGTCGAGATGTCTGGTATCGGCGAGCACGGCCACCTGTCGGTTATGGAAAAAGTCGTCTAGATGAAGGGTGGTGATGCTGCCTGGCTTCGATCGAAAGTTGGCGTAGCCCACTGACATCAGCGGCATCTGGATCCACGCCGCGATGACGAAGGTGAGAGCGAACCCGTGTGTCACGATCACCTGCCACTCGGTGGTTCTCGCGATGACGTCCTCCATCGCTGAGTACACGCGGGCCGCGAAGACCGCCTTGGTCTCAGCTCCCGGTATGCCCTCGTCATGGTTCAGTCGGTCTCCGGTCGTCGGTGGGGGAATGAATCGCTCATCGAGCCAGCTTTGATGGCGCCCCTCGGCTGCGCCGTAGGACTTTTCGCGCAGACGGCGATCTGGTGTCACTACCGCCTGAAGGGCGTCGCCGATCTGATCTGCGGTGCGCCGAGCGCGCTGTGAATCCGACGAGAAGATGTCGATGCTGAGCTCCGTTGGGATTTCTCGTCGCAACCACTGTGCGATGGCCTTGGCGTCGGTCAAACCCTGCACCGTCAAATTTGAGTCGTACCAACCGCCCACCAAGCCAACGACATGGTGGGTGGCTTCTGGATGAACCACCACGTAAATGGTCTTAGTCACCCTCTCACCGTAACGACCTCACATCGCAGCGTCGGTGTACGTCTTCGCGACGCGACGCCGACCAGATCCTGTAGAAATTCGGCCACAACCGGCATATACCCCGCACCTGCGGCAAAATGCATAGGCGTGCTGAGCAAAACGGCGCTTTTCGGGTTATCGATAATAGTCGCGTTGTCGGGGTGCCAAGCTGGCGTGGAGCGGTCCTCGCCGTCGGGCGTCGACACGGCCGGCGCCGCACATGACGGGCAGTGTGGTGTCACTGATCCCACCCTGGCACGGCTCGCCGAGGCCCGAGGCAAGACGATCGGCACGGCCTACCGCAGCACCTTTGCCGACGGCGACTCGTGCTATCGCGACGTCGCCCTTGCTGAGTTCGATTCGTTGACCACCGAGATCGGCACCATGATGAACACCGTCCAGCCGTCTCCTGGAGTGTTCGACTTTCGGGAAGCCGACGCCGTGGCGGACCTCGCGGTCCAGCACCACAAGGACTTTCAGATCCACTCGCTTATCTGGGACCCGCTCGACCAGTCACAGTGGCAGATCGTGCCGGCGTCCGTTCGCGCGATGCCACCGGCACAGCGTCATCAGTTCATGGTCGACTCGATCACCAGGGTGATGAAGCACTACGCGGGCAGGGCAAGCACCGTCACCGTCGTCAACGAAGCCTTCGACCAGATGGGTCACCTGCAACCCAATACATGGTGGGACACCACCCACAATGACCAGTACATCTTTGACGCCTTCCGGGCGGCTCGGCTGGCTGACCCGAAGGCGAAACTGTATTACAACGACCACAGCGCAGAGACCACCAGCGACAAGTCAAGCGCCATCTATGAACTAGTGAAACGGTTGCACGACAACAGAGTTGACGTTGTCGAGGATGGCAAGACTGTCACCAAACCCCTTGTCGACGGGATGGGTTTTCAAGGGCACATGCTGGGAGGTGCCGATCAACAACCCAACATCTCCGACATCGAAACCAATGTGCAACGCTTCGCCGACCTCGGTCTCGATGTCCGTTTCACGGAACTCGATGTTCGGATTCCAGTAATTGATGGCGTCGCGACCGTGACGGACCTCGACCGTCAGAGACTGGTCTACAACATGATGACCCAAGTGTGTCTGAACCAGCCCCGATGCACCGGATTGACTGTGTGGGGATTCACCGACAAACATTCCTGGATCACCGACTATCCCGACAGTTTCTCCGGATACGGCGCCGCCACACCGCTGGCGGGTGACTACCGACGCAAACCCGCGTGGATCGGGATCGCCGATGCGCTCAAGTGAGCAGCAAGTGTCGTTACCAGCGAAACGAGGCAGATCGTCAACGCGTGACCGCCGGAGATGGTGACACCCTCCTGGGGCGCGTGTCCCTCAAAGGGATCGACCATCGCGACGGCACCGCTGGGGTGGCGTACTGGATGATGCCGACCGCTCACGGCCGCGGGCTGTGTTCCCAAGCTGTGGCGTCGTTGTGCGCCTGGGCTTTCCACGAGGCGAGCATTCACCGGATCGGGCTTGTGAACATTCGACGCGCAACACCCGCGTCGTGCCGTGTCACGGTGAAGGCCGGGTGCGATGAGGAAAGCCGGCCTTCGCGTCCTTTACCGATGAGCTCTAGCCTTGCAGGGCTGCAGAGGTAAAGGGAGGTTCAAAACCTTAACGAATGATCGGCTGCCCCAGTGAGAGTGCTCGACCGCCGAGTTCTTCCCATAGTGCCGCGAAGTAGAAGTAGATGACTACCGCGACGAAGACGAAGACGAGCCAGCCCGCTGTCCGGGTCGCGAGCACGCTCGCGGTCTGATTGCCGATGATCAGCAGGACCAGGACGATGTCGACGATGGCGAGGACCGCGGGATAGAGCCAGGGCAGGCGCAGCGTGAGAACGGTGAGCAGGCCGATGACCAGCAGCCAGCTGGCCAGCCAAAGGTTGGTGGTCTGGCGGGCGTCGGCCGGGGCGATACCGAACCAGTCGTGGGTCAGGCCGAGAGCCAGAACTGCGTAGCTGCCGTAGAAGCCGAAGAAGGTGCCGTAGATGGTGGCGTTGACGTTCTGCTTCAACGCCGCTGACCAGATAGTCGTGATGAGTAGTCCGATGGCGGTGGCGGACACCAGGATCGGTACGGCCGCAGCCGACGTGCTCACCAGGCCGGTGTTGACCGCGCCCAGGCCCAGGGCGCCCGGGATGATCAGCGGCAACCCGATCAATCCGGGGTTGCCCTCGGTGGGCGGAGCCGGCGGAACGGGCGCGGGGGTTGCCTCGGCGGCCGCGTCGCGTTCGGCGAGGGTCGTCACTGCGGGTCTCTCGTCGGTGGCGCTGAAGTCACGGTTCCGAACAGTAGAAGCGCGATCACGGCCCGACCAGAGTTCTGATCGGGCTCACGCGAAGTCTCAGGCCCAGTTGGTGGAGATGGCGGCACCGAGGTGATTCAGCGCCTCGGCCTCAACCCGGTAGTACGCCCACTTGCCGCGCTGCTCACGGTTGACCAGGCCGGCGTCCACGAGGAGCTTCATGTGGTGCGAGACGGTGGGCTGGCTCAGTCCCAAGGGTGCGGTCAGATCGCAGATGCAGGCTTCACCGTTGTCGGACGCCGCGATCAGCGAGAGCAGCTTGACGCGCGCTGGATCCGCCAGTGCTTTGAAGGCGGCGGCGAGGCGTTCGGCGGTTTCGGTGCTGATGACACCGCCGGTTCGGGGTAAGCAGCACGCGGTGAGATCCTCGATCGCACGAGGTGCCGCGGATATCGACATGACACGATCATCGCACACGCATTGACAAACTTCGATGGGTCAACGAGAGTTGTCCCATCGAAAGTCATCGATGCGAGGAGTGGTGATGAGCGAACTGCCCGTTGTGGTCATCGGCGCCGGCCCGCAAGGTCTGGCCGCGGCCGCGCACCTGCTCGAGCGGGGACTGCAACCGTTGGTCGTGGAAGCGGGCGGTGGCGTGGGCGCGGCGATTGAGCAGTGGGCGCACGTGCGCACCTTCTCGCCGTGGCCCGAGCTGATCGACCCGGCGGCCGCGCGGCTATTGGAACCCTCGGGTTGGGCGGCGCCCGACGCGGGCTTCCCGACAGGACGTGAATGGATCGACACCTACCTCCAGCCGTTGTCCGCTGCGCTGGGGCAGCGGGTTCGTCTGCGCACCCGAGTGGTGGCCGTGTCCCGACGTGGCCGAGACCGGTTGGTCAGTGACGGCCGGGCTGAGCAGCCGTTCGTCGTGCATGTCGTGGACGAAGGCGGAACTGAGTCGCGCCTGCATGCGCGGGCGGTGATCGATGCGTCTGGGACGTGGGGTCAGCCTAATCCCGCTGGCGCCGATGGATTTCCGGCACAGGGCGAGCGTGACGCGGCCGCGGCTGGGCTGCTGTCCTACGTCCCGCCGTCACCGGCTGAGGTCGCCGCCCTGCGGGGCAAGCATGTGGTGGTGGTCGGCAGCGGACATTCCGCGATGACCGCGGTGATCGACCTTGCCGAACTGGTCCGCGTGGAGCCGGGGACCACCGTCTCGTGGGTGTTGCGCCGTGGTGGCACCGGTGACACGTTCGGCGGTGGTGCAGCAGATGAGCTTCCGCAGCGCGGTGCCCTCGGGGTGCGATCGCGCCAAGCCGTCGACGCCGGTCTGGTGCGGTTGGTGACCGGGTTCCGTACCGAGCGCATCGAGGTCGCTGCGGGGCGGTCCGCGGTGACAGCCGAGGATGGCCAGGTGCTTGCGGCGGCGGATCATGTGGTGGTGCTGACCGGGTTCCGGCCGGATCTGTCATTTCTGTCCGAGATGCGCATCGAACTCGATCCGATCCTGCAGGCCCCCGTGAAACTCGCCCCCGAGATCGATCCGAACCTGCACTCCTGCGGCAGCGTATCGCCGCATGGGGCAGCTGAGCTCGCCCATCCCGAACCTGACCTTTACATCGTGGGGATGAAGTCCTACGGCCGCGCTCCGACGTTCCTGGCGATGACCGGTTACGAACAGGTCCGCAGCGTCGCCGCCAAGCTGGCCGGCGACCACGAAGCCGCCCGACGGGTGGAACTGGTGTTGCCCGATACCGGTGTGTGCGGGGGCGCTGGCCTGTTCGACGATCCCGACGCGGCCAACGGCGGCGGCTGCTGCGGAGCCCCGGCCGCGGCGCAACCGCTGACGTTGTCGCTCAACCCGATCGCCGGATGACCTCGCCGTACCTTCAGCACGACGTGGCGGCCGGTTCCGCGGCCATCAGGGACCCCTTACAGCGCGGGCGGCAGACGTCTTCGCGCCTGGCGGAGCGGATTGACGTCAAAGTACTTGTGTAACAGAGCTATTGAGCGCTGGGGTTTCCGGTCAAGCGGGTGTCGAGTTCAGCGACGCGGGCCGCGATGTCGTCGCGGATCAACCTCATCCGCTCGACTTTCCCGTTGTTGTTGACACAGACGAACAGAACTGCCGGAACGTCGGTCACGGCTTTGGCTCCGAACCCAGCGTTGAGTCGATGGGTAGATGCTGGGACGTGTGGTGCTGGAATCGCTTTCGCAGCGCCAGGGAGACGTAGACGAGGGTCACCAGGACGGGCACCTCGATCAGGGGCCCGACGACACCGGCGAGGGCTTGACCGGAAGTGGCGCCGTAGGTGGCGATCGCGACGGCGATGGCGAGTTCGAAGTTGTTGCCCGCGGCGGTGAAGGCCAACGTGGTGGTGCGCTCGTAGCCCAGGTCCAGCAGCGTGCCCAGGAGATACCCGCCGCCCCACATGATCGCGAAGTAGGCCAGCAGGGGCAGCGCGATCCGCACGACATCCAGTGGGCGGCTGGTGATCTGATCACCTTGCAGCGCAAAGAGGATCACGATGGTGAACAGCAGGCCGT
>JAHFVC010000062.1:0-16746 GCA_023264765.1 Mycobacterium sp.
ATTTGTAGGTCGTGTACGCGCCCATGACCCGTTGCGCCGCACCGAACATCGTCGGCACCATGCCTGCGAACACCAGCAACCCGGCGAAGGTCAGCCCGAAGTCGTCGCTGAAACTGACCCCGACGAGCAGCACGACGACGGTGCTGAGCGCGACGAAGATCTGAGATCCGTTGGCGGTGGCCTGCATCCAGGCCACCGATGACGCACCCGCCTTGGCGGCCTTCTCGGATACCTCGTGAAAGCGCTTGCTGCGCAATGGCTCCGCATTGAACATCTGAATCTCGGTGATCCCACTGACGGTCTGCTCCAACTCGGTGGACATCGCGCGGTCGGCGGTCATCTCCTTGTGCACCGCCGCCTGGACACGGGCACCCGCATAACGCAACGTGAGCAGCGCCAGCGGCGTGAGCACGAGTGAAGCCACCGTCATCTGCCAGCAGATGATCGCCAGATATCCGACGGCCGCCACCAGCACCGCGGTATCGATCAACGGCGGAATGAGGCATCCGGTCAATAGTCGTTGCACGCCGGAGGATTCGGAGGTGACGCGCTGGATCAACTCACCGGTGCGTGAGCGACCGAAGAAGTCCATCGACAGCGTCTGCAGATGGTCGTGCACGCGCTGGCGGATGTCGACCACCAGGATCTGCTCGACCTTCGCGCCCACCCAGCCGTTGACGAAGTACATCATCTGGGTCAGCACCAGTGACACGGCCCAGGTGGCCAGCAGTACGGCGAACGGGACGGATCCGGCCACCGAGTGCAGCAGGCCGTCCTGGCGGGCCACCAGCGGGCCGCGGAGCACCCAGACGTCGCCGAGGTTGCCGCCCTTGCCTGCGTCGGCGACCACCTGCATCATCGGTCCGAACGCCGCGGCGGAAACGTACGGCAGCGCCGAGGCGATCACCCCGAGTACCAACGAGATCCCGATCAGACCCCGCACCGCACGGAGCATGCCCAGACTGCGCCATATCAGGCGCGGTGCAGATTCACCTCGAACATCAGCCACGCGATCAATATGCGCGATGCCGGCGCTTCACGGGCACCGAAAGGCCGTCAGCGGGGGTAGACCTCGTCACCTGTCGGATAGCCGCCGCCGGTGGTCGTCACGTGAACATGGTCGAAATGGCCGTAGCCGCCGCGCTGTGCACCGCCCGGGGTGTAGTAGACGCCCCGCCAGATCGCGTCCTGGATACCGAACCGCACCGCGTTCTTCAGCACGAACGAAACGATCTCGTTGCCCAGCGCGACCCCCGCGGCCGAGCCGGGGTTCGGGATCATCACATCCAGCGCCAGACCGTCGGGATGCCAGCGCAGTGCGTCCGGGCGGACACCACCGATGCTGTGGATCTCCGGGAACGTCGCGCTGATGGTGCGCGAGACCAGGATGGTGCGGACCTGCAGCCCCCGCTCGGGCGCGAGACCGACGGGCAGCAGCAGCGGCCGGGTGTCCAGCCGCCAACGCGACGCGGTACCGGTCTGCGCGGCGGCAAAGCTCACCTCGGGCTGGGCGACACTGGGAGACGATGAGAACGCGGCGGGGGCGGCCACGATCTCCAGGCCGTAAGGCGCGCTGTCAGCGACCGTGACGACGTTGTCGGCCACCGGCCCGGCGGCTCGAGGTGCGGCCAGCGGACACACGTCACCCGAGGTCGCGGCCAGGATCGCGGCCGGCACCACCAGCGCAGCCAGGGCGATCGTGGGCCGAACGCGCCGCTGACGGGCTAATGCGTGTCGGCTCACCGACAGCACATTACGACCGAGACGAGGCATACGCAGCAACTTCCGATATCTGACCGTGCACTGGCTGTTACAACTTCGTGATCATAACCAGGCGTGTCGCTGGCGCTCAAATTCTGCGAAAACGCATCAGTGCAGGCAGCAGGCCTCAAACGAGGTTGCGAGGGTGGTGGCAGGCCGCCACATGCGCGAAGTCGGCCGCCCCCGTGTGGTCGACGAGCGCGGGCTCGTCGGTCTCGCACACTCCCGTCGACCAGGGACAACGGGTGTGGAACCGGCAGCCCGCGGGCGGATCGATGGGGCTGGGCACGTCACCGTCGAGCACCAGTCGCTCCCGAGTCGCGTTGCGCCGCGGATCGGGCACCGGCACCGCCGACAGCAGCGCATTGGAGTACGGGTGCAGCGGGTGCTGGTACAGATGTGCCGCTCGGGCACTCTCGACGACCTTGCCCAGGTACATCACCGCCACCCGGTTCGAGACATGCCGGACCACGCCCAGGTCATGCGCGACGAACAGATAGGACAACCCGAACTCGTCCTGCAGGTCCTTGAGCAGGTTGACGATCTGGGCCTGCACGGACACGTCGAGCGCCGAGACAGGCTCGTCGGCGATGATCAGCTTCGGCCGCAGCGCGAGCGCCCTGGCGATCCCGATGCGCTGGCGCTGGCCGCCGGAGAACTCGTGTGGGTAGCGGTCGGCGTGCTCGGGTCGCAGCCCGACCCGGTCGAGCAGGTCCTGCACCCGCGCGCGCACCTCGCGCCCCGAGGCCAGCCCGTGCAGTTCCATCGGGTCTCCGATGATCTGGGCGACGCGTTTGCGCGGGTTCAGTGAGGCGTACGGATCCTGGAAGATCATCTGGATCTGCCGTCGCATGGTCCGTAGTTCGCGAGGGCTCTTGCCGACCAGTTCGACGCCGTCGAAACGCACCGAACCCGAAGTCGGTGCGGTCAGCTGCATGATGACCCGGCACAGTGTCGACTTCCCGCAGCCGGATTCACCGACCAGGCCCAGGGTCTCGCCCTCGTCCAACGTCAGGCTGACCCCGTCGACGGCGCGGATCCGGCCGACTTCCCGGTCGACGATGACACCCGATTTGATCGGGAAATGCTTGACGAGGTCGGTGACCTCAAGCAGTGGGGTCATGTGATCACCGCCCTGCGCAACCCGATCCGGCCGTCGACCATGCGCAGGGTGCGTTTCTGTTCGTCGGTCAGCCAGCACCGATCGCGTTGCAGGGGTGGGGGTTCGGCGCACTTCTCGAAGACGTGCGGGCATCGCGGAGCGAACCGGCAGCCTGCCGGCGGATCCGCCAGCGACGGCGGCGCCCCGGCGATCTGCGCCAATCGTTCGGGGTTCGGCTGGTCCAGCCGGGGCAACGAACCCAGCAGACCCCAGGTGTAGGGATGCTGTGGGTCGTAGAACAATTCGTCCAGAGTGGCCTGTTCGACGATCTGGCCGGCGTACATGACCGCCACCCGGTCGGCGACCTCCGCGACCACGCCCAGATCGTGGGTGATCAACACGACGGCCAGACTGCGCTCCTCGTTCAGCCGCGCCAGCAGACGTAGGATCTGCGCCTGCACGGTGACATCGAGCGCGGTGGTGGGCTCGTCGGCGATCAGCACGTCCGGGTCCAGGGATAGCGCCATTGCGATCATCACCCGCTGCCGCATCCCGCCGGAGAACTCGTGCGGGTAATCCCGCACGCGCCGTTCGGGATTGGGGATACCGACCGATCTCAGCAGTTCGACGGCGAGTTCGCGGGCCTCCTTCTTCGACACGTCTCGGTGCGCGCGGATCATCTCGGTCAGCTGATCGCCGATGCGATAAACAGGATTCAGCGACGTCATCGGATCCTGGAAGATCATCGCGATCCGCTCCCCACGGATGCTGCGCCAGCCGTCGTCGTCGAGGTCGTTGAGGTCGACACCGTCGAAGCGCACCGAGCCACCGATGGTGGCATTGGGCGCCCGGGTCAGGCCCAGCAGCGTCTGTGCGGTGACACTCTTGCCCGAACCGGATTCGCCGACGATGGCCAGGATCTCGCCGCGATCCAGTTCGAAGCTGACGTCGTCGACGGCGCTCACCACCCCGCCGTCGGTCGCGAAACTGACGGTGAGCCCGTTGACTTCGAGCATCATGCCGGGGCCGCCTCTCCGAGCCGGATCCGAGGATCCAGGAATGCATAGACCACGTCGACGATGGTGTTGAACAGAACGATGAAGAAGGCGCCGAACATCGTCACACCCATCAGTGGCGGCAGGTCCAGGCTGCCGATCGCCTGGCCGGCGTACAGCCCCACGCCGTTGAGGTTGAACACCGTCTCGGTCAGGATCGCTCCTCCGCCGACGACCGCTCCGAAGTCCAGCCCGAAGAGTGTCACGACGGGAATCATGGAGTTGCGCAGTACATGCCGGATCCGCACCTGTCGCTCACTGATGCCCTTGGCGCGCGCGGTGCGCACGTAGTCCTCGTTCATCACGTCGAGCATGTTGGACCGCAGGACCCGGCTGTAGAAGCCGACGTAGAGCACCGCCAACGTGATCCACGGCAGCACCAGGTGATACGCCCACTGCGCAGGGTTCTTGGTCAGCGGCACATAGCTGCTGGTGGGAAACAGCTGCAGCTTGAAACTCAAGTAGTACAACAGGATTGCCGCCAGCCAGAACACCGGCATGGAGATCCCGGTCAGCGCCAGGATCGACAGCAGCCGGTCGGTGAGCTTGCCCGAGTGCACCGCCGACAGGTAGCCGAACACGACCGCCAGCGCCATCCACAGCACCGCCGCGCCGATGCACAGCGAGAAGGTGGCGGGCGCACCCTTCCAGATCTGCTCGACGACGTTCTGCGAGCTGGCATACGACGTCAGTTCCCCGGTGAAGATCTTGCGCATCATGGTCGCGTACTGGACGGGAAGCGAGCGGTCCAGCCCTAGATCGGCGCTGACCCTGGCGATCAGCTCCGGGTCGGCGTTCTTCCCGGCGATCCGCACGGCGGGGTCGGAATTGGGTACCACGTTGAAGATGACGAAAATGAGCACGGATATCGCGAACAGCACTGCGACCATGCCGAGCACCCGCCGCACGACGAATCGGAGCATGGTCAGTGCTCCATCCGGATCTTCGCGCGCGGGTCCAGCGCATCGCGCAGACCATCGCCGAAGACGTTGAGCGACAACACCGTCAGGACGATCATCAGGCCCGGAACGATGGTCAGGTGCGGTGCGGTGTAGATGGTCTGGTAACCGTCGGCGATCATGGTGCCCCAGGACGCATTGGGCGCCCGCACGCCCGCTCCGAGGAACGACAACGCGGACTCGAGCAGCATGTTGTTGGCGATGTTGAGGGTGAAGAAGACGATGATCGTGGACACCACGTTCGGCAGCAGCTCGGTGAACATGATTCGCGCCGAGCCCATGCCCTGCGAAACCGCGGCCTCGACGAATTCCTTCTCCCGCAGCGCCAGGATCTCACCGCGGATGGGCCGCGCCATATAAGGAACGTAGACGCAGCCGATGATCAGGATCGGGATCCACAGCGAGTCGCCGGCCACGGTGATATCACCGAACTTCAAGCCGCCCAACGCCAGCGCGGTACCCAGGGCGATGCCGAGCAGCAGCACCGGGAAGGCCCACACCACGTCCATGACGCGAGACAGTGCCGCATCGATCCAGCCGCGGTAGTAGCCACACAGCAACCCCACGACGACGGCCAGCACTGTCGTGACGATGGCCGCGGCGACGCCGATGAAGATCGAGGTCCGGCCGCCGTAGAGCAGGCGCACCATGACGTCGCGGCCGTTCTGGTCCGCACCCAACAGGTAGCGGCCGTGCAGACCCGGTCCGATCGGGGTGCCGTCGGACGACACCACATCGGTCTGCCTGCCGTCGATGAGCACCTTGTCGGTGATGTGGTTCTCGTTGGGGCTGGTGTGCGCGACATGGTCGGCCCACAGCGGTGCGGCCAGACTGGTCAATACGATCAGCAGGAACAGCGCGCCGAAGGCCAGCGCAGCGCGATTGCGCCGCAGGCGCATCCACGCCAGATACCAGGGGCTACGCCCCCTGATCTGTTCGATGGGGACGCCGACGGGCAGGACGGGTTCACCCGGCGCCTCGATGCCCCCAGTCGAGCCCGGGGCGCTCATCTACTTCAGCGCCAGCGCGGCCCAGTCCTGGTTGAACAGGAGATGTGGGACCGTCTTCTCGAAGTCGATGCGGTCCGAGACGAAGGTCGTGAACTCCTCGTTGCCGTACGGCGCCCACACCGCCTGCTCCATGTACTTGCGGTCCAGGTCGGCGTACTGCTTCTTCAGATCGTCCGACATCTGTTGAGTGCGAAGCTCGTTCATCTTCGCATCCAGCTCGGGGATCGACACCCTGGAGAAGTTGTTGCCGTTGGTCGGCAGGATGCTTTCGCCGTTCAGCAGGGGTCGGAAGAAGTCGTCCGGGTGCGGGAAGTCCTGGAACCAGTCGGCGAAGCCGGTGTCGATATCAGGTGTCGACTGGTTGCCGATGGTGGCCCAGTAGACATCGCCCGCGATCACCTTCAAGGTCGCGTTGAAGCCGAGTTGGGTGAGCAGGTCGTGGTAGTACTCACCGATCCGCTTGCGGTCCGGCTCGTCATCGGTCCACACCGTGATGTCCTTGTCCGCCGGATTGGCCTCGGCGATCAGCGCTTTCGCCTTGTTGAGATCGGGGCCCGGGTACAACTTGTACTCCTGGTAACCGGGCATACCGGGGGGCAGGATCTGCTGTGTCGGATGCAGCCGGCCACCGAAAACACGGTTCAGCGCCTCAGGATCGATGGCGTAGTTGATGGCTTGGCGCACCCGGACGTCGTTGAACGGGGCCGTCTTGTTGTTCATCCAGAAGTAGTAGGTGTTGATCGAGTCCTCCAACCGGAACCGGTCGCCGTACTTCGCCTTCACCTCGGGCAGGCGGTCGGCGTCGGGCGGGTCGGCCATGAAGTCGATGGTGTTCTGCTCGATACCCGTCACTTGAGCCGAGTTGCTCTTGTTCTGCGTCACCGTGATCTTGTCCACGTGCGCGTCGGCGACCTCGTCGGCTCCTGCATCCTTCACCGTCTTGAAATTGGTGTTGCGCTCCAGCGTCATGGTCTGCGGGGCTTCGACCTTGGTGATCTTGAACGGTCCGCTGGCGGGCGGCGGGTTGTTCGTGGCGTCCTTGTCCAGCGGGGTGCTCGGCGGGACCGGCGCGGCGAACGGCAACGCCAGGATGTTGTCGAAGGTGCCGTTCGGCTCGCTCAGCACGATGGTGATGTCACCGGTGGCGTCGTCGGTGGTGATACCGCTGATCTTGTCAGCCTTGCCGTCGGCATATTCGGCGGTGCCGACGATCGGCTTGTAGAACACCGAGCCACCGGAATCCGCCTTGAACAGGCGCTGAATGGCGTACGCGAAATCGGACGCCTTGATGGGCGTGCCGTCGGAGTACTTCATATCGGGGCGCAAGGTGAGCTTGTAGGTCTTGCCGTCCGGCGACACCTCCGGCATGGCCTTGGCCAGGGCGGGCACCACGGTCGTGCCTTCGGCACCCTTGGCGTGTTTGTAGGTCAGCAGCGGGGTGTAGACGTTGTACAGCGTCTCCCAGCCCTCGACGGTGTACGAGAGCTGAGGATCGACGTAGTCGGGGAACGACGTCATCGAGATGTTGAGTTCACCGCCACCACCTCCTCCGCCCGACGAATCATCGCCACACGACGTCACCCCGAACGCCGTCAACGCGACCGCGACACCGATGGTGGTCGCTCTGCGCAGCATGTTCATCCCACTCCCCTCGCTTGCCCTGGCTGTCCACTCGATGTCCATAAGCTGTACGCCTCGCCAACGGGCTGTGGACCATCTTTGAGGAAATCTTTGCGTTGGCAACTCGAGACTTCAGACGTGCAGGTGGCGGGCCACGAGTTGCTCGTAGTACGGACGCCCGTCGGGCGTGTCCGCCTGGCGATGGCGGGCGCACATGGCGCAGAAACTTCTGCTTTGCGTGGAGCCCGCTCGATCTGAGACGTCCACTGCTCGGTACGCGCGGCGGCTGCGCAAGCTCAGGTGCCGGGATCTGTTGGAATGGAGAGGAATTCAGGGACCCGGTCAAGGCCGGAGCGCGCGGGCAACATCGGCCACCGAACCAACCGTGGCGCGCAATGATCCACCCACCACGACGCGGGGGTAAAGTGCGGTTCGCAGCTGGTTTGCCGCACACATGACTGACGTGTGCGGCATCGAGCGGCATCACCGCCCACGGTGCTGCCGCGAGAGGGAACCCGGTGGAATTCCGGGACTGTCCCGCAGCGGTGAGCAGGAACGAACGCCGTCACAAGCACTGGTGCGCGCAGCGCGCTGGGAAGCGACGGTCAGTAGGAACGCCCGATTTCGGGTATACGCCTGTGAGTCCGAAGACCTGCCAGCTGTGCCGGGCGCGCCGCGTCCGGCGGCGCATCGCCTCGCGGACTGGGCGTATGGCCGAAAGTGTCACCGCATGTGTTCGCGCGGTGCCTTTTCGGTTGCACGTCCGAGGGCGGTGGGCTCCCCATTGTTCGAAGGACACTCTTGTTACAACTCCTCACCCGTTCACCGCCACCGTGCTCGGCTCGCCGCGTATCGGCCCGCGTCGCGAACTCAAACGCGCCACCGAGAGCTACTGGTCGGGCCGGATCGATCGTGCCCAACTTGAGTCGGTGGCCTCCGGCCTGCGCGCCGACACCCGAGCAACGCTCGCCACCGCCGGCCTGGACTCGGTCCCGGTCAACACGTTCTCCCACTACGACCAGGTGCTGGACACCGCCGTCCTGCTCGGCGCCCTCCCGCCCAGGGTGGCGGGCGTACACGACGATCTGGACCGCTACTTCGCCGCGGCCCGTGGGACCGCGGACATCTCGCCGCTGGAGATGACCAAGTGGTTCGACACCAACTACCACTACCTCGTTCCCGAGATCGGACCCGGCACCACGTTCAGCCTCAACCCCGCAAAGGTCTTGGGCGAGCTGGCCGAAGCCCTGGCCGAGGGCGTTCCCGCCCGCCCTGTGATCGTCGGGCCCATCACCTTCCTGGCCCTGTCCAAGGCGGTCGACGCAGGCCGGGCACCGATCGAACGGATCCAGGAGTTGCTGCCGCTGTATCGCGACCTGCTCGCGCAGCTGGCCGACGCGGGTGCGTCGTGGGTACAGCTCGACGAGCCGGTGCTGGTCACCGACATCCTCGACGACGCCCCGGGCCTGGCCGAGCGGGTATATCAGTATCTCGGCGAAACACCCGACCGTCCGGCACTTTTCGTCGCCACCTACTTCGGTGCGCTCGATGAAGCCTTACCGGCGTTGGCCCGGACTCCGATCGAGGCGATCGGCGTCGATCTGGTGGCCGGCGGTACCCAGACAGTGGCCGCCGTTCCCGAGCTCGCGGATAAACTCGTGGTGGCCGGCGTGGTGGATGGGCGCAACATCTGGGCGACCGATCTCGAATCAGCCCTTGACAAGCTGACGACACTGTCACGGTCGGCCGGAGCGGTGGCCGTGTCGACGTCGTGCTCCACCCTGCATGTCCCGTACTCGTTGGAGCCCGAGACAGAACTCGATGCGGCACTGCGCAGTTGGCTTGCGTTCGGAACGGAGAAAGTTGCCGAGGTGGCCATCCTGGCCAAGGCGCTGAGTGACGGCCGGGAGGCGGTGGCCGCGTCCATCGCCGCGTCCGCCCGCGCACAGGAGTCCCGAAGGTCGGATCCACGCCTGCACAACGAGAGGGTCCGGGCCCACCTCCAGACCGTACTGGCTTCGGGTATCAGCCGCGGGCCCGCCGAAAAACGGAGGGCCAGCCAGGACGCCCGCCTGCACCTGCCGGTGCTGGCGACCACCACCATAGGGTCTTACCCGCAGACCGTGGAGATCCGAAAAGCCCGTGCCGCACTGAAATCCGGTGCGATCGACCAGGCAGGCTACGACGATCAGATGAAGGCCGAGATCGCCGAGGTGATCCGGCTACAGGAGGAGATCGGGCTGGATGTGCTGGTGCACGGCGAGCCCGAACGCAACGACATGGTGCAGTATTTCGCCGAGCAATTGGACGGCTTCTTCACCACAGAGAACGGCTGGGTGCAGTCCTACGGCACCCGGTGCGTCCGGCCGCCGATCCTGTACGGGGACGTGGTGCGTCCCAAGCCGATGACGGTCGACTGGGCCGTCTACGCGCAGTCCCTCACCACCAAACCGGTCAAGGGCATGCTCACCGGACCGGTCACCATCCTGGCGTGGTCCTTCGTCCGTGACGACCAGCCGTTGGCGGACACCGCAAATCAGATCGCGCTGGCGATCCGGGACGAGACCGTCGACCTGGAGTCCGCGGGTATCGCGATCATCCAAGTCGACGAACCCGCGCTGCGCGAGCTTCTGCCCCTGCGCTCCAGGGACAAGGAGGCCTACCTGGCGTGGGCCGTCGGGGCGTTCGTGCTGTCCACCTCCGGCGTCGACGACAGCACGCAGATCCACACGCACCTGTGCTACTCGGAGTTCGGCGAGGTCATCGGGGCGATCGCGGATCTGGATGCCGATGTCACCTCGATCGAGGCGGCGCGTTCCCATATGGAGGTGCTCGACGATCTCAACGCGATCGGGTTCTCCAACAGCGTCGGGCCGGGTGTCTACGACATACACTCGCCGCGGGTGCCCGGGACAGAGGAGATCGCCGAATCATTGCGTGCAGCCGTGCGAGCGGTTCCCGCGCAACGACTTTGGGTGAATCCGGACTGCGGGCTGAAGACGCGCCGAACCGATGAGGTGACGGCGTCCCTGCGGCACCTGGTGCAGGCTGCCCAGCTGGTGCGCGCCGAACAGTGAGAGAGCACCGTGGCCCGGATCCACACAGGGATCCGGGCCACGGTCCTGTCGGCTCAGGCGTCCTGGATCGCGAACAGCACCGCGCGGTCGGCTTCCGACATGCCGCCCCAGATCCCGAAATCCTCGCCGCGCTCGAGTGCGAAGCTCGCGCAGTCCCACTTCACCGAACACGAGGCGCAGATATCGCGAGCCGTCGCCAGACGTCGGCGCCGGGAAGGTGGACTCTCCCCGTCGGGATGGAAGAACAGCTCGGGGTCACTGTTGCGGCACCGGGCGAGGTTTCGCCAATCGCCGTTTCCGGCCGGATCTTCGGCGTTCACGTGAGTGCGCGCTGCGGATGCCCGCTGTACTCACTGAGAGGGCGGATCAGAGCGTTGGAGGCGGCTTGCTCGATGATGTGTGCGGTCCAGCCGGTGATCCGGCTCATCACGAAGATCGGTGTGAAGCTCGCAATGTCGAACCCCATCAGGTAATACGCCGGCCCGGTCGGGAAGTCGAGATTCGGTTTGATCGTGGTGGCCGCGAACATGTCTCGCTCGAGCCGATGGTAGATGTCCAGCCAGCGATGCCCGTCCCGCGCCGCCGCGACGGATTCGAAGGCGGCCTTCATGGTGGGCACCCGCGAGTCGCCGTTGCGGTAGACCCGGTGCCCGAATCCCATCACCTTTTCCTTACGGGACAGCTTGCCGTGCAACCATTCCGAAGCCATGTCGGCCGAGCCGATCTCCAGCATGTCGTGCATGACGGCCTCGTTGGCACCACCGTGCAACGAACCCTTGAGCGCGCCGATCGCCGCAGTCACCGCACTGTAGATATCAGACTGGGTCGACGTGACGACGCGCGCCGCGAAGGTCGACGCGTTGAAGCTGTGCTCGGCGTAGAGCACCATGGACTGCTCGAACGCCTCCACGATCACCGTGTCGGGCACCTCCCCCAGAGCCATCCGCAGAAAATTCTCGGAGTAACTCAGGTGGCTGTGCGGAGCAATCGGATCCAGCCCGCTGCGACGGCGCATATCGGCCGCGACGATCGTGGGCAGCGCCGCGAACATCCGCAGCGATTTGTCGTAATTCGCCGAGGAGTCGTCCTCCTCCGGGTCCTCGGCACCCAGATAGCTGATCGCCGTGCGGACGACATCCATCGGATGGCAGGTGTCCGGCAATTTGGCCAGTAAGGATTGCATCGACCGGTCGATGCGCCGCGACGCCCGCTCCCGCTGGGTGAACTGCGCCAATTCCGCATCCGTGGGCAGTTCCCCGTGCCACAACAGGTAGGCGACCTGCTCGAAGCTGCAGTGCGCGGCCAGATCCTGAACCGGATACCCGCGGTAGGTCAGCGAGTTGGTCTCCGGGACGACTTTGGAGATGGACGTGGTGTCCACCACCACGCCGGCGAGCCCCTTGTGGATCTTCGGATTGTCCTCGGCAACACTCATCGCTGCGCCCCCTGAAGGCTGAAATTGAATATGCCGGAATCGAATTCGTTGTAGTCGGCGTAGCGCAGCAGTTCGTACAGCCGGCTGCGGTGTTGCATCCTGTCAAGCAGTCCGGCCTGTGTTCCGGTACCTGCGATGTCGCGCAGCCCGGCCTCGACGGCGAACATGGCCAGACGCAGCGTGGTCACCGGGTAGATGACGACGTTGTAGCCGATGTCGGACAGCTGACTCGCCGTCAGAAGCTCGGATTTGCCGAACTCCGTCATATTCGCCAACAACGGGGTGTCCACGGCGGCGCGGAACCGTTCGAAGTCCGCGGGCGCGTGTAGCGCCTCGGTGAAGATCAGGTCGGCGCCTGCGTCCGCGTACGCCTTGGCCCTGTCGATTGCGGCCGCAATCCCCTCGATGCCCGCAGCGTCGGTGCGGGCGCAGATCACGAAGTTGGGATCGCGGCGCGCCGCCACCGCCGCCCGCAACCGCTTCACCATCTCCGATCTCTCGACCACAGCCTTGCCGTCCAGATGCCCGCAACGTTTCGGATTCACCTGGTCTTCCAGATGTAGCCCGGCCAGACCGGCATCCTCGAGCAGCGTGACGGTGCGGGCGGCGCTCATCGGCTCACCGAACCCGGTGTCGGCGTCGATCAGCGTGGGCAGGTCGGTGGCAGTGGCGATCTGCGCACCGCGGGTGGTCACCTCGGTCAGGGTGGTCAGCCCGATGTCGGGTAGCCCCAGATCGGCGGAGAGCACCGCGCCGGACACGTAGACGCCGTCGAATCCGATCTCGGCGACCAGCTTGGCTACCAGCGGCGAGAAGGCCCCCGGGAAACGCTGCAGCCGAACGGAAGTCAGCGCACTGCGGAACCTCCGGCGTTTTTCCGCGGCTGAGGTGGCCGCGCCCAGAAGGCCGGTCACCGGAAGATCCCCGACGGGATCGTCGGCGCCTTGTCCAGCACACGCGGCTCCACGCGCACGTTCAACGCACCCAGACCACCCGGCTTGATGCCGGCGACACCGTCAACGGCAGCCAGGAAGCGCTGCTGCTCTTGGTTTTCCACCACTCCATCGGCGAGTTCGGTGAACTTGGCGACGTACTGCGCGCGTTCGAAGGGACGGGCGCCGAGCGGGTGGGCATCGGCGACGGCGAGTTCGTCGACGATGGTCTCGCCACTCTTGAGGGTGACGACCGCCTTGGCTCCGAAAGCCTTCTCCGCGGGGTCATTCGAGTGGTAACGCCGGGTCCACTCGGGATCCTCGACAGTGGAGATCTTGCTCCACAGCTCGATGGTGTCGGGGCGATGCGCGCGCTCCGGAGCATAGGACCGCTCGTGATGCCAGGTGCCGTCCTGCAGGGCGACCGCGAAGATGTACATGACCGAGTGGTCCAGCGTCTCCCGTGAGGCGCCCGGGTCGAACTTCTGGGGGTCGCCGGAGCCGGTGCCGATCACCACGTGGGTGTGGTGGCTGGTGTGCAGGACGATCGATGCGATCTGTTCCAGATCACCGATACATTCGCGCAGGCGCCGGGCCAGGTCGATGGGTGCCTGGCTCTGGTATTCGGCGGAATGTTCCTTGGTGTAGGTGTCCAGAATGGCCCGCTTGGGCTCGCCCGGTTCCGGCAGCGGCACCTGGTAGACACGGTCGGGTCCGCCCAGCAGCCAAGCGATCACCCCGTCTTCGCCCTCCCAGATGGGCGCGGGTGCACCCTCACCTCGCATCGCCCGGTCGACAGCCTCGATCGCGACCTTGCCCGCCCACGCCGGGGCGTAAGCCTTCCAACTGGAGATCAGCCCCTTGCGGGACTGCCGGGTTGCGGTGGTCAGGTGCAGGGCCTGTCCGATGGCCGCGTAGATGGTCTCCGGATCGAGGCGCAGCATGGTGCCCAGGCCTGCCGCGACCGACGGTCCGAGGTGGGCGACGTGGTCGATCTTGCGCTCGTGCAGGCAGATTCCCTTGACGAGGTCGACCTGGATCTCGTAGGCGGTGGCGATGCCGCGGATCAGGTCCGACCCGCGGATGCCCAGCTGCTGCGCGACGGCGACCAGCGCGGGGATGTTGTCGCCGGGGTGGGAGTATTCGGCGGCCAGGAAGGTGTCGTGGAAGTCGAGTTCGCGCACGGCCACCCCGTTGGCCCAGGCAGCCCATTCCGCCGAAACACTGCCCGCAACCCCGAAAACGGCCGCGCCCTGGCGCGCCGGATGGGCCAGGGCCTGGGTGCGTGCCACCGTGACGGGGCGGCGGATCACCGACGCCGCGGACACCGCGGCATTGTCGATGATGCGGTTGATCACCATCGCCTCGGTTTCCGGCAGCACCGCGACCGGATCCGCGGCGACTTCGGCGATCTTCCAAGCGAGGTGCTCGGTGCGCGGGAATTCGTCGGCGCTGCGCCGGGTCTTGACGTCGTGTTCACGCATATTCCGCACGCTACGCAGGGCAGCGCGACGAAGGAAAGTAACTGTAAATGCGTATTTTTGTGTCCTTTCCTGGCCAATTTTGCGGATGTTGCAAATGCCAAAGGGGGTAGCCTTGCCCGCGGTGGCGAAAACGTTCGCGGGCGCCCGGCTGAGACGCCTGCGTGATGAAAGAGGCCTGACACAGGTCGCACTGGCGCGCGCCCTCGGCCTGTCCACCAGCTATGTGAACCTGCTGGAGAACGACCAGCGGCCGATCACGGTGTCGGTGTTGCTGGCCCTGTCCGATCGATTCGATCTGCCCACCCATTACTTCGCCCCGGACGCCGACGCTCGGCTGGTGGCCGACCTCCGCGAGGTCCTGTCCGACGCGCCGGCGACCACCTCCCAGATCGAGGAACTGGTGGCCCGCATGCCCGAAATCGGGCAGACCTTGGTGAATCTGCACCGACGCTTGCACGACGCCACCGCCGAGCTCGAATCGGTGCACGGACGCGCCAACATCGACAGCCAGTCCGGTCCTCAGCAGCCGATGCCGTTCGAAGAGGTTCGGGACTTCTTCTACGACCGGCGCAATTACGTCGACGCGCTGGATCGTGCTGCCGAGGAACTGTTCATCGCCCATCGGCTGCGTGTCGGCGGCCTGGCCGGGCAACTCGCCGCGCTGCTCACCGACCGGTTCGGGATCACGGTGCTGGTCGACGACGGCGACGGGCTCGGTGCCGAAGTCAAGCGGCGCTACCACCCTGACGGCAAGGTGCTCTATCTGGCGCGCTGGCTGCTTCCCGGCCAGCGGGCCTTTCAGCTCGCCACTCAGCTCGCGCTGCTCCTGCATTCGGATCTCATTGCCGCCATCGTGGCGACCGACGATCAACTCAGTACCGAGGCCCGCGACGTGGCCCGCATCGGACTGGCCAACTATTTCGCAGGCGCCCTGCTCCTCCCGTACCGGGAATTCCTCAGCGCTGCAGAGGAACTACGCTACGACATCGACCAGTTGACCCGCCGGTTCGAGGTCGGATTCGAGACCATCTGCCATCGGTTGTCGACCCTGCAGCGGCCGGACGCGCGTGGTGTGCCGTTCATCTTCGTCCGCACCGACAGCGCGGGAAACATCTCGAAACGCCAGTCGGCCACCGCCTTTCACTTCTCGCGCGTCGGCGGCAACTGCCCGCTCTGGGTGGTGCACCACGCGTTCTCGCGGCCCGGGGAGTTCCTCACCCAGGTGGCCGAGATGCCCGACGGTCGCAGCTATTTCTGGCTGGCCAAGACCTCGACATCCACGCCGAGTCGCTATCTGGGTACAGCCAAGAGCTTCACCATCGGATTGGGCTGCGACCTGGCGCATGCGCACAAGCTCATCTATTCGGTGGGGATCGATCTCGACGATCCCGGCGCCACCGTGCCGATCGGTGCGGGCTGCCGGATCTGCGATCGCCCGGCCTGCCCGCAGCGCGCGTTCCCATACGTGGGCAGACCGGTCCAGGTGGATCCGCAGACCAGTAGCAACCTGCCGTATCCGCCCGCGGAATGAGAACTCACGCCAGCATCTGCAAATAGCTTGTGATGCCTCGTGTCACCGCATCGGCCGGACGAGAACTGCTAGCCGCCGGAAGCGGGAGTCGCCTCCGCCGACGCCTGAGCAGCTGCCGACGCCGCAGCCGCCTTGGCGGCGCGACCTTCCGGGCTGCCCGCCGAGTAGCCGGCCGACTTGTTCGACGCCGCACCCGACTGGCAGTTCAGGGAGACCACCATCTCCTTGGTCGCAGATCCGCTGCTGTTCTCCGGCGCCGCAACCGTGCGCTGCACCGCGTTGACGACGATGCAATCGTCACGGTTCTGCACGTCGCCGAACGTGGTGCCGACGATGACGGTGTACCCGGCACCGCTGAGCGCCGAGGAAGCGTCGCTGTACTTCTGACCGGTCACGTCGGTACCCGCAGCCGCGGCACTTCCGCTACTGATCACCGCGACGACCGCCGCGGCAGTGGCGGCGAGCCCGGCTGCCAGTGCAATACGTTTCATCGTCAGCCCCTACTTCGCCGGCGCGGCTTTGGTGATGGCCTCCACATTGGATGGCGTGGTCCACGTGGCCGTGGCGCCCATGTTGGCCGGCGCGACCACCGGGGAGGAATAGGTGGTGTTCGCGGGCGCATCACCCGAACCCGCCAGCGTGCTGGCGGGGTTTGCGCCGTGCGCGGCACTCAACGCACCGAGCGTGACCATTGCACCTGCGCCGATCACGCCGAAGATTGCGCGCCGGGAACGCCATGACGTTTGACTATTCATGCACTGATCGTGCTGCCGGCAACCT
>JAHFVC010000062.1:16756-18229 GCA_023264765.1 Mycobacterium sp.
CGGCTGTGATATTCCTGCCGCACGGGTTACCGGCCCGTTACGGAATGCTGGGCACGCCCCAGCCGGGCACGTGCGGCGGGTAGCTGGGAGTCGACGGCTCGCCCCGGTTGGGCACCTGGATCGGGATCGGCACCGGTACGAACGGCACGGTGATGAACGTCGTGGTCATCGCCGGAGTCGTCGTCGTGGTGGTGGTCGTCGTCTCGGTCGTCGTGGGCGTGGTGGTGGTCGTGGTTGTTGTCGTCGTCGTTGTTGTCGTCGTCGTTGTTGTCGTCGTCGTGGTGGTCGGCGCCGTCGTGGTGTGCGTCGTGGTGTACGTCGGCGTCACGACGGGTTCCGGGCTCGGCGGCGGTGGAGGCGGCAACTCGGTCGTCACGGTGACGACCGGTGGCGGCGGCGCCTCGGTGGGCGGTGCGACCGCGGCGGGCGGCGTCTCGGCAGGCGGCGGGGCGATCGGATGCGACGCCGGAGCGTTCGTCGGCGTGGGACTGGGGCTGGGGCTGCCCGAATTGCCCGTCAGTGCGACCGCCACCCCACCGAGCGCCACCAACGTCAACACGCCGGCGGCGGCGAACACCAAGATGGGCAGTCGCTGCCAGGTTCGCGGGGGCTCGTCGTCGTATGCGCCGGGAACATGGTGCGCCACAGCACGTGTGGGTGCATCGATCGCGTACGGGTTGGCGGGAGGATATGGAGCATAAGGAATCTCGCCACCCGTGTAGGGCACCGGGTCTCCGGCGGCGGCATCGTCCTGCGACCACGCCAGGGCGCCGACCTCACCCTCAGCGGTGGACCCGAGCTGGGTCGGGATATCGGAAGCGGCGGCGAGACCCGTCGGGGCGTCGGCCGCCATCGGTGCGAGACCGGTGGGGGCGTCCGGTGCGATGGGTGCCATCCCGGTGCGCAGATCGGATTCGGCCCCGAAGGCAGCGAACAGTGCCGCGCCGGCGGCCGCGTCGAGTGCGGGCTGGGAGGTGGTGACCACCGGAATTCTGGTGTGCTCCGAAAGCCGTTGGGTGATCAGCGGAATGCTCGCCCCACCGCCGACGGTGGCCACCGCGGAGAGATCCGCGAACGTGATCCTGTTGCGCTGCAACAGGTTATCCAAGGCAGACAGGACCTGGGCAAACGGCTCGGCAAGCAGTTCCTCGAGTTCACCGCGGGTGATCCGAACCACCGACCGGTCCCCCGGCAATGCCACGGGCACCTCGGTGGCGGTCAGTGCGGACAGCCGTTCCTTGGCCTGCCTGCATTCCTCGCGCAGTTCTGCGAGCAGCCCGACCGCAGCGGTGGCGGCCGGATCGCCGTCGGCGACACCGCCGAGCACTTTGGTCAACACCGCTTGATCGACCAGATCACCGGAGAACTCGGCGACCCGGAGCGTCTCGTCCAACGGCTCGAACGCGGCACCGGCGTCAGCCAGCGTGATGCTGGTGCCGCCGCCACCGAAATCGAGGAGCACGACCGGGCCGC
>JAHFVC010000062.1:18239-21681 GCA_023264765.1 Mycobacterium sp.
GGGCCGCCGCCACTCAGACCGGGACTGGTGCGCAACGAGGTCAACGCGGCCACGGCGTCGGACACCAGCCGTGGCGGGGAGCCGTTCGGGGCGAGCACCGGATTGGTGCGCAGGACCGCGCGCAGCGTCCGCACCGTCGCTGCGGTCCAGTGCGCGGGAACAGCGATGGCCGTCTGCGTGGCCTGGGCCGTGCCGGTGGCCGCGACCATCGACTCGAGCGCCTCGACCAGCAGGTCATCGGCGGAATAGGACGACCCATCGGTGGCCACCAGCGGCACCGGGTCGCCCACCCGCTCGACGAAACCGCTGAGTACCACGCCATCTGCCGTGGGCACACCGATGACCGGCACGCCGTGCGTGGGCAGGGTCAGCACAGCGCGCCGTGTCACAGACTGGCCGCCGACACTCGTCGCGACCAGGTTGGTCGTCCCGATCGACAACCCCAACGGGTCGCTCATATTGAGCACACCTTAGCCGCCCGCCGGCCGCCCCGACGAACGGACACACCGCGATCAATCGAACTTCGTTCCAGCACTGAACTTTTGGATCAGTTGTGAATCGCCTTTGTCGGCATGTCACGACGCCGCGGGCGACGGATCGAGTTTGCGCAAAATCGCCGTCCCGGCACCGCCGGCCACGATGCACCCGACGCCCACGGCGGTCGGCGCCGAATCCGAGACCAGCCCGGCGATACCCGTGACCATCACGAACGGCGGCAACCAGTCGATCGCCCCGATCCATGGCGGGGCCGGCTCGGCGGTCGCGTACTCGGGATAGAAATCTGTGAACGACACGGCGAAGATGATCGCCCCCAGCGGAACGATCCAGGCGGTCCAGAAGTTGTCGCCGTCGCGCAGTACCGCGTCGCCGATCGCGCCGGACACCGCCGACACCGTGAAGGCAGCCGCCCACGCCGCGGAGATGACGTTGTTGATCCGGCGGAACTCCCGCGTGTCCCAGTGCTCTTCGGGCGTGGTGTCCTTGGCGTAGGGCAGGGTGAACGGCCGTCCGATCGCCAGCGTGACCACCGCGAACACGGCCAGTGCCAGATTGCTCAGCTCGCCGGCCCACAGTTGCAGCCAGTCGATGACGGCCGGCGAAGCGAGCAGACCGATGACCGCGAGCATCCCGAAGAACGCCGCCGTGAAGCCTTCCAGCAGGTGTACCGGCACCCCGCGGCGCCAGCCGGCCCACATCGTCACCAAGGTCAAACCGAACGCGGCGGACGCGGCCTCCTCGAACCGGCCCGGGCCGGCGATCAGTGACATCAACACCCAGGGCGCGATCCCCGCGAACGGGGATTTGACGAAGGCGTCAACGAACTTCATGTCCGGACTGTAAGCGATCTGCGTGTACCGGGAAACAAGTGTGCTGCAATGTCGAATGTGAGCGACAACGCGAGTGACATCGAGGCCATCAAAGACGTCAAGTACCGCTATCTGCGGGCGCTGGACACCAAACACTGGGACGACTTCGCCGCGACCCTCACCGAGGACATCGACGGAGACTACGGCTCCAACCCGGACGGCACCGGCACGCTGCGGTTCACCGACCGGACGGCACTCGTCGACTACATGCGCACCTCACTCGGCGCGGCGATCATCACCGAGCATCGGGTCGACCACCCGCAGATCACCTTCGACGGCCCGGACGACGCCTCCGGTGTCTGGTACCTGCAGGACCGCGTGATCGCCGCGGAATTCAACTTCATGTTGATCGGCGCCGCCTTCTACCGCGACCGGTACCGCCGCACCGCGGACGGCTGGCGAATCTGCGCCACCGGCTACGACCGCACCTACGAGGCGACGATGTCGACCGAGAACCTGGGCTTCCATCTGAAAGCCGGTCCCGCACTCGACATCTGACTACTTCGCGACCGCGATCAGGGCGCCTGGCTGCAGCCACTGCATGATCTTCACCAGGGTGGCGTCGTCGATCGCGACGCAGCCCGCCGTCGCGCCCCCATCGGTGGTGTGCAGGAAGAACGCACCACCGTTACCGGGCACCCGCGCCTTGTTCACACCCATCACGACCGCGTGCGCGTACTGGGGGATCTTGAGGTTCTCGGTGCCGCTGCTGGGGTCGGTGTTGAACGGACACTGCGCCTTCTTGCACACCTGCATGGTGTTGTAGGTCGGGCTCTTCATGTCGCCGTCCCACCAATGGTCCGGGCCGACCTGGACGTACTGGAGTCCGCCACCGGGGTTGGGCTGGGTGCCGAAGGCGAAGTCGAGGCTGAATATGCCCATCGGCGTTTTCATTTCGCCGTCATGGGTCTGCGGTGCCATCCCGTTGGAACCGATATGCGCCGGGATGCCGACGCCGATCGGTTCCCAACCCGCCGTACTGCGCTGCCAGACGTCCATCTTCGCCGTCGAGCCGCCCACGCCGACAACCGAAATGACCTGGGTGGCAGCACCGACGGAATCGGCGAACCACGGGGTGTCCACCGCGCGGGCAACCGGGGCCACCAGTCCCGCGCCGCACCACAGCATCACCGCGCAGAGCAGCATCAGCAGTCGGCGCATCCCTCCATCGTTCGCAGGCGGCACCGCGCGGGTCAAGTCAAGGTTTGGACACAATGGGGCGAGCGCAGCGAGGGGGAATGGATCCAGCTTCTCAGTAGGTTGGAAGCATGATCGGACGACGGGCTCGTGGACTGCAGCAGATCGGCCGGGGTCTGGGCACCCTGGACCGCGAGGTGTTCGAGGCGGTGGCCGAGTCGCCCAGCCCGCTTCTGGACTCGGTGATGCCGCGACTCACCGCGGCCGCCGACCATTCGAAACTGTGGATCGGCATCGGTGCCGCCCTGACCGCCGCAGGCACCCCGTCGATGCGGCGCGGGGCGGCGCGCGGTCTGATGACGCTCGCCGTGACCAGCCTGGTCACCAATCAGGGCGCCAAACGGCTGTGGAAGCGGCCGCGGCCGGACCGCACGCCCGTCCCGCTCATCCGGCTCTCCCGCAGGATGCCGACGTCGAACTCGCTGCCGTCCGGGCATTCGGCCAGCGCCGCCGCCTTCGCCGTGGGTGTCGGACTGGAAAGCCCGCCGCTGGGCCTGGGGCTGGCCCTGCTCGCCGGACTGGTCGGGTTGTCCCGGGTGGCGACCGGTGCGCACTATCCCGGCGACGTCTTCGCCGGCTTCGGCATCGGGGCGGCCATCGCAGTCCTCGGCGCCCGCATCGTGCCGCCGGTCGTCGAGTCGACACTGCCGACTTCTGACCCGCTGCGACTGGACACCCCGCCCCGCCCCGCTGGTGAGGGCGTCGTGCTGGTCATCAACCCAGCCTCGGGCAGCGGCACCGGCGCCCGCGTGCTCGACGAAGTCAGGAAGGGTCTGCCCCAGGCGGAGATCGTCGAGGTCGGCGCGGGTGACGACATCGCCGAAGCGCTACGGGGCGCGGCCGCCCGAGCCGAGGTGCTTGCCGTCGGTGGTGGGGAC
>JAHFVC010000573.1 GCA_023264765.1 Mycobacterium sp.
GGTGCCGCCGTATGACGACCTGCGGACGATGGCGGGTCAGGGCACCATCGCCGTGGAGATCCTCGAACAACTCGACGGCGAACCTGATCTGGTGATCGTGCCGGTCGGTGGCGGCGGTTGCATCAGTGGCATCACGACCTACCTGGCCGAGCGCACCAACGCAACGGCGGTCTTGGGCGCCGAGCCCGCGGGAGCAGCATCGATGGTGGCGGCACTGGCCAAGGGCGCCCCGGTGACGCTGGACCATGCCGACCAGTTCGTCGACGGCGCAGCGGTGGCACGCGCCGGCACCCTGACGTACGCCGCATTGGCTGCCGCCGGTGACATGGTGTCGATCAACACCGTCGATGAGGGCGCAGTGTGCACCGCCATGCTCGACCTCTATCAGAACGAGGGCATCATCGCCGAACCGGCAGGTGCCCTGTCGGTGGCGGCGCTGATGGAGGCCGACTTCCAACCAGGATCGACCGTGGTCTGTCTCATCTCCGGCGGCAACAACGATGTTTCGCGGTATGGAGAGGTACTCGAGCGGTCCCTGGTGCACCTGGGTCTCAAGCACTACTTCCTGGTGAACTTCCCGCAGGAACCCGGTGCGCTGCGTCGCTTTCTCGACGGGGTGCTCGGCCCCAATGACGACATCACCCTGTTCGAGTACGTCAAACGCAACAACCGGGAGACCGGCGCCGCACTCGTCGGCATCGAGCTCGGCTCGGCTGCTGATCACGAGGTGCTACTGCACCGAATGCGGGACTCCGGCATTCATGTCGAGGTGCTTGAGCCAGGCTCGCCGTCGTACCGATATCTGATCTGATCTCTCACCCGGCTCGCTGCAGGGGCTGTTCGACCTCGACCAGATCGTGGTCGTCGGCGCTGAAGATGGGTTGAAGGGGCACACCGTATCTGGCGGCCGATGCGGACAACATGGCTGCCCACTGCAGGCGTGATGCCGAGACGGGGCCACGACCCGGCCCGGTGAGCAACAGTGCCACCGAGGTGCCCGGCTCGAACTCGTCGTCCAGTACCGCCGACATCTCGTCCATGAGTGAGTCGGCCATCCCCGCGTTCGGCCTGCCCGGCCGCTGCAGGTCGGCCAGGATCTTGGGCATGCAGCAGTCGGGTCCGACGAACCCGACCCACAACATGCGTTCGGTGAACCCCAGCCGGCCCATCAGGGCCCGCCAGCGCATGCGCAGGTCCGCCGTGGAATGGATTGGCTCGGTTGCCGTTTCGATGGGTGGAACACGTGATTCGGATGTCATACAGCCGATGATGGCGGCATCCGCCGGGATCACGCCAATACGTTATCCACAGGCGTTCACGTTGTGGATAACGCGATTGACAAACTCACCGCTCGAGCAGTACCCCTGGCAGCAGGTCGAACAATGTCGCCGCATCGACCGTCCCTCGCAGCGTCCGGCCGGTGAGGCGGTCGGTCCAATCGCCGTCTGGCAGCGTCAAAAATGTGTTGTGCCAATCATGTTCGCGCAAACTCCAGCGGGGCACCGCCACCAGTACATCGTCGCCTCGCAGGAACGCGACAATGTGTTCGGAAGACTCGCCGGTGGCGAACACGGGCGAGTAGCCGCCGGACAGGTATGTCGATGACCGCTCGCGGCGCGACCGGAGCGCGCCGGCCACCACGCGGGTCTTCGGATGGCGCAAGTCGTTCAACTCGACCCGAAGCCGTGCGAAGTCAACCGGCCGACGATTGTCTGGATCGACCAGGCTGTCGTCCCATATCTCGGTGCCGTGATAGATGTCCGGTACCCCGGGAACGGTGAGAGACAACAGCTTCTGTGCCACCGCATCAGCTCGTGCGGCGGGGTCGGCGCGGTTCACGAATGCGGTGAGTTCCGTGGCGATCGGCCCGTCGATCACGGCGTCGATCCACGCGTTCACCTCGTCTTCGAACTGGGTGTCCGGGTTCGTCCAGTTCGTGTGCAGTGACGCTTCACGGACGGCTTTTCGTGCGTAGGCATGCAGGCGTCCCCGTAACGTGTCGTCGACCTCGCCTGAATTGGGCCACACTCCGAAGATGTTCTGCCACAGGAATAGTCCTGTCCCATGGTCGGGTGGCGGGCAGATGTAGTTCCACCGTTCCAGACGTGCGGACCAGTCGGTCGCCAGCTGCGAGAGCACCGAGATGCGGACTCGGACATCTTCGCTGCGCTTGGTGTCGTGGGTTGAGATGGTGACCATGGCGGTGGGCCACAGGTGGGCGCGTTCGGTGGCGCGCTCGTGGAAGTCAGCTGCATCTACGGTGAATTCATCTGGTGTGCAGCCGATTTCGTTGAGTGAGATGAGTCGGGTATTGCGGTAGAACTCGTGTCCCTCTGCGGCGATCGCGGTTGCCGCGGTGCATAGTTGATGCAGCCGTGCTGCGGGTTCGGCGCGGTCGAGTGCGGTCAGAACCAATTGCACGGCAGGGGTCAGATCCGGTGCGGCACTGATGGTTGCGGCGGCGGCATCGGAGAGCAAGGACGGCAGGGTGCCGTAGTCGGTCCGATAAACGGTTATGCGGCTCACCAATTCGGCAATCGCATCCG
>JAHFVC010000063.1 GCA_023264765.1 Mycobacterium sp.
CGAGAGCACCTGCACGACGCGACGGATCTCGTTGTCGCGCCCGATGACCGGGTCGAGCTTGCCCTCGCGGGCCGCCGCGGTCAGGTCGGTGGAGTACTTCTCCAACGCCTGGTAGCTGCCTTCCGGGTCCGGGCTGGTGACGCGCGCGCTGCCGCGGACCTTCACGAAAGCCTCACGTAGCGCCTGCGGTGAGGCGCCGTGGTTGCTCAGCAGCTTGGCGACCTCGGACGTTCCGGTGGCCAGGCCGACGAGCAGGTGCTCGGTGGAGACGTATTCGTCGTCCATCTCGGTGGCCAGGTGCTGTGCAGTCGTTATCGCCGTGATGGCATCCGAATTCAGCTGCGGCTGCGAGCTGGATCCGCTGGCGCTGGGCAACCGGCCGATGAGACGCTCGGCCTCGGTCCGGATGGTTGCGGGCTCGACTCCGACCGCTTCCAGCAACGGGCCGGCGATGCCGTCGTTCTGGGTCAGCAGTGCCATCAACAGATGGGCGGGAGTGATCTGCGGGTTGCCTGCGGCGGTGGCCGCCTGCAGCGCCGAGGTCAGTGCCGCCTGGGTCTTCGTGGTCGGATTGAACGAGTCCACGACACCTCTCCTTCTAGTCCTTCGTGGGTTTTCGGCAGCCTTACAGGGGCTGCCGAAAATGCTTGTCGCCTTGAACAACGTCGTCAAGGTTGAGTCTGTTCCGCTCAACTCTAGATATTTTGCCAGATTTGTCCGGCGATTCGCGATACCGAGGCCACCACGCCCTCAATCACGGCATTCACCGAGGTAGAGGGCTAGCGTCGTGGTCATGTCCGGCTACGGTGATTTCGAATTCGAGCGGAAGTTCGTCCTCCGCGAACTACCCGCGCTCGCGGCATCGGACCCCAGTCCTGTCCTGATCGTCCAGGCCTATCTGTTCGCAGCCGACGGCTACGCCGTGCGCATCCGCGTCCAGGGACCGGCGCCGGCCGATCCGGACCGGACACCCGCCGACCTGGTGGACGTGCTCGGCGACGAATCGATCGGCACCATGACCGCCAAAGGCCCCGCCGCCGGCGGAACCCGGTACGAAGCAGAGCGCGAGCTCGACCCGATGGTCGCCGGTCAGATCGTCCGCCGCGCCGACCACGTCGTCGCCAAGATCCGTTACTCGGTGTGGCTGGGCGAGGACGGCTGGGTCATCGACCGCTTCCTCCGCGCAAACGCTCCCCTGGTGCTCGCCGAGGTCGAACGCGGTGGCCCCGTCGTCGATCTGGTGATTCCGGAGTTCTGCGTGACCGAGGTGTCCGAGGACGACCGCTTCCGCAACGAGTACTTGGCCAATAACCCGTTCGGCACCTGGGTGGACACCTACCGGCGCGAGCTCGCGCTGGACGGACCGAACTTCGTGAAAACCTTGGGCCACAACCGATTCGAAGGGTCTTGAGAGATGCGAATCGCCCTGGCGCTCTTCTGCGCGATCATCGCCCTGGCCGCCTGCACCCGGTCGACGACGGGAGCGGCGGTGCCTCCGGCCGGTGTCACCACCCTGCCCCGGTCCGACGAGGATCAGATCACCGCGCTCGTCGATGCGTTCGAACAGGCATGGAACGGGCGGCAATTCGGCGAGCTGCGCGACCTGATGTGCGCGCAGATGCGCAGCCAGACCGAGTTCGGCGAGGACGGGCTGCGCGAGGCAAGGGCCGACTCGGGCCGGCTCAGTCTGGAGATCACCGAACTGGAGATCACCGGTGACAGTGCCGAGTCCATCATCGAGAACAACGGGGACGATCCCGACGACATCGCGTTCGTGCGCGAGGACGGCGAATGGAAGTGGTGCGAGTTCTGAGGCGTCAGCCGACGACTTTGGTCCGGTAGGACTTCAGATCGAATCGCGGCTTGTCGTCGGTCACCATCGCGAACAACGTCCGCTGCAGGTACTTGTAGGCACTCGACGCCAGCGCCCCGGGCGTGCCGAGAACCCATTTCGGGGCCACCGACATGTGCGCGGGCGAACCGTGATCCGGCGCGGGAATGCCATAGGTCTGCTGCATCTGCGGCGAGAGCGTCCGGGCCACACCGCCCAGCGTGCCCTCGGAGTGGTTCTCACCGGTGTCCACATGGTGCACGGCACCGCGGAACGGCAGTGGCGCAAGCGGATAGCCGTGGCTCTTGCCCCAGGGCACCACGCGCATGTGGGATCCGATGATCGTCGCGAGCCGATCACCGAACGCCTCGAGGACGGCCTCCTGACTGATGTCGGTCGACGCATCCTCCGGTACCGCGTACGCGTCGAACGGGAGGATGTAGGAGGTTCCACATTGGAGGTGGAAAGCCCGCAGACTCCGATAGACGTTGCGCGTACCGGAGTAACGCCAACCGCGTGCCAGATACCACCCCGGCGACCCGGCATGCGCGACCGTGAACGCGACCAGGTCGCGGTGCACGTAGTCGTCGGCGTCGATGATCATCACGTAGTCGGGCTTGTCTTCGCGGGCCGCGATCAGTCCGACCCCCAGTTTCGTGCCCTTGTCCCATACGATCGCCTCGTACGACGTGTCGCTGCCCGGCGGCACCGGCGCGGGAAAGTCGACGACGACCGACCTCACCCGGTCGGGTGGCGGAAACGACAACGGCACGTTGCTGACGACGACGACCACGTAATCGTCCGAAGTCTGCAGCGCAATCGAATCCAGCGTCTCCTTGAGCAGACGCTCATTGCGCGCGTAATCCCGCGCGTTATCCGGATGACGTAACGAGGTGACAAATGCCAACAACGGATTCCCCCATCGCCCATGTCGATGTCCCCGAACGGGACACTACAAGACGCGACAAGAGGTGGCGACCCGATTTGCGGGCGGGCTCCGAATCGCCCGAAGATGACCCGGTCGGGTGACATCCGGTCAGTGTTCGAATTGCGCTCGCAACGACGACAAATCGAACCGCGGCGAGTCGTCGGTCACCAGTGCATCCACCTTGCGCTGGAAAAAGTTGTAGGCGTTCCTGCCGAGTGCGCCGGGGGTCTGGATGACCGAGCGCAGATCGATCTCCGGTGCCGGAGATGCACTGCGGGCCGGAATGCCGTAGGTCTGCCGCATCTCCTGCGTCAACGTTCTCGCGACGCCGCGCAGCGTGCCGCCGGAGTGATTCTCACCGGTGTCCACGTGGTGGACGGCGCCGCGGAATGGAAGCGGCACAAGGGGATAGCCATGTCGCTTCGCCCATTGCAGCACCCGCATGTGGGACCCCAGGATCGTCGCGACGAGGTCTCCGAACACGTCGAACACCGCCGCCTGGTCGAGGTCGACCGTCGCGTCGTCGGGAACTGCATATGCAGCAAAGGGCAGGATGTACGCACTTCCGCACTGGAGGTTGAATGCTCGCAAACTACGGAAGACATTGCGCGCACCGGAGTAACGCCAGCCCCTTGGGATGTACCAGCCGGGCGATCCGGCTTGCTGGACGGTGAACGCGACGAGATCGCGATGCACGAAATCGTCGGCGTCGATGATCATCACGTAGTCGGGCTTCTCCTCGCGTGCCGCGATCAACCCGATCCCCATCTTCGTGCCTTTGTCCCAGACGAAGGCCGGATAGGCGGCATGTTCGCCGGGCGGCGCCGGCGGGGCGAAGTCCACGACCACCGACTTCACCCGCTCGGGTGGCGGAAAGGACAACGGCACGTTGCTGACGACGACGACCACGTACTCATCCGAGGTCTGGAGTGCAATCGAGTCGAGTGTCTCCTGCAGAAGACGTTCATTTCTGGCGTAGTCCTGTGCGTTGTCTGGATGACGTAGCGACGTGATGAAAGCTAACAATGAAACCTCCGGCACAGACCACGATCGGCAACCCGGACCGGACCTTACCGAGGACCGTCGATCCGTGCCCCGCAGTCGCGTGGACAGCGGCGGACATCAGCTCAAGATCAGCTGATCGGATGACACCGGCGCTCAGTGCGGGTAGTCCCAGAACTGCAGCCAGGTGATGCTCGCGAACACCACCAGGGTGACGGCGTAGACGCCGGACACCACCGCCGCCCCGCGCAGACTGACTCCCCCGCTTTTTCCCTCCAGTGGATCCAGCCAGCGCCGCATCCGCGCGACGGCGAACGGCATCAGCACCCACTGCAGGAGGGACACGCTTGCCACCTCGCTCAACCACATGGCCAGCCAGGGCTCCGCACCCACCCCGTCCAGCACCGGGCCGACGAACCGCGTCAACAGCATCACCGTCGGGTACAGCACCATCAGCACGAGCATGGCCGTCTTCCAGCTCGGCGTCATCTCCGCCTCGCCGTTTTCGAACCGGACGGTGGTGCCCAGCGGGGTGGTGTGCGAAAAGGTGGAGAAGTCGTCGTCCAGCGCCGAGCGCAGCGACGGCAGCGCAGCCCGGCGTTGCTCCGATTTCAGCCAGCCGGACAGCAGCCGCTCGGTGCGATACCGGATCAGGGTCATCCACTGCGTCCCGGCCCCCGGCGGGAACACCACCGTGCCCTCGTAGCCCGAGAACTGCGCGCTCGCCGCAGTCAGATCACCCTGTGCGGTGACGAAATCCGCGTCGCGGCCCGTGGACACGGTGTGCCGGAACACCGCGATGCCGGGCGGGGTGATCTGCCCCTCGACCACGACCAGGTCGGTGCAGGACTGGTGTACGCCCCGTGCCCGGCCCACCCGTAGCACGACGGCGTGCGCGTCGCTGTCCAGCCAGGAATGCAGTTGAGCCTCGGTGGCGAAGGTCGCCGAGATCGCCGGCTCCAGGCGCGCGTCGGTGTGCACCGACACCACCGCGTCGACGAATCCGGGTGCGGTGCGGGCGGCCGCGAGCAGCTCCTGAGCCCAGGCTCCGAATGTCGCCGGCTCGGCGCAGCGGTGAAAGATGGTGACGACGATGGCACTCATGACATCCTCCTAAGCCGGGGTCAGGCGCCGGCCCTGGACGTAGACGTGGGCCACCGACGACTCACGCAGGCCCATCAGCAGTGCGAAAAGCGTTTGGTCGCGCGACAAATCGGGATCCGCGGAACGGACCCCGTGAGTCAGCGCGGCGGCCAGCGCGGGAGTTCCGGACGGATCGACGACGACGAAGTCGGCTTCCTTGCCCACGTCGAAATTGCCGAACCGGTGCTCCATGTCCAGCGCTCTGGCCCCGCCGAGGGTGCCGAGGAACAGCATCTCGGCGGGGTGCATGGAATGGCCGGCCGAGCCGTCTTCTGAGATGTGCACCTTGAAAGCGTCACCCAGCACCCGGGGGATCAGCCATTCGTCGCCACCCCCGAAATCCGTTCCGGCGGAGAGGTTCACACCCGAAGCCACGGTGCGCCGCCACGGCATGGTGCCCGAACCGAGGAACAACTGCGACACCGGACAGTGCGAGATGGAGGTGCCCGTCTCGGCCATCCGGGCCAGCTCCTCGTCGGTGCAGTGCACGGCGTGCGCCAGGATCGTCCTGCGGCCCAGCAGGCTCGACCCACCGACCTGCGATCCCGGCAGGAACTTGCCGTCGTAGGTGTCCAGATACGAGTTCACCCGATAGGTCGACTTGGTCACGTCGACCTCACCGGTACCGGGGCGGTTGTTCTCGTTCAGATGGGTGTGCATGTACACGCCCGCGGACCGGACCGAATCATAGAGATCACCAAGGCTTTTCAGGGTCTCGGCGGTGACCGACAGCGAGAACCTGGGCACCACCGCGACGTGCAGCAACGCCGTATCGACGTCGCCCGTGTCGGCGGCGTGCCACTTGGAGATCTCCTCGCGGGTGAGCCGGATGGCGTCGGCCTCCGAGGTGAGCAGCGGACCCGCCGATTCCGGGCCGACGGTCTGGATGCCCCGGCCGCTGACGATCCGCAGCCCGCGCCGACGGGTCTCGGTGAACAACGCGTCCTGCGCGTGTGGAAACGCCGACCCGAACACCATGGCCGCGGTCGTACCCGCCGCGATCCGCCGGTCACAGAATTCGGCCGCGGCGTGGGCCGCGAAGCCGGGATCGGCGAACTTCGACTCCGACGGGAAGATGCACTGGGTGAGCCACTCCAGCAGTTGCCCTCCCCCGTAGGAATCGCCGGCGTAGGTCTGCGGGAAATGGATGTGGGTGTCGACGAAACCGGGCAGCAGATAACCGTGCCGGTGATCGTGCACCTGCGAGGCCGCGTACTCGGACGGGATATCGGTTCTGCTGCCGCAGAATGCGATCCGGCCGCTCCCGTCGAGCACCAGCGCGCCGTCGGGGATCGATACCAACGCGCCTGGCGCATCAGAGATGACGGGGCTGCCCGCGATGTGGAAGACGTGTCCGTAGTGGATGTGGCTCACGGAGTCTAGGGGACCACGGACATCAGCGGATCGCCGGACAAGTGGCTAAAACGCCTACCCGGCGAGACGGCAGTCGTACTGTCGACGCGTGGATCTCAACACGGTCACCGACGTCGTTCGGCACCCCACCGAGCCGCCCGGCGCCCAATGGCGTCCCGGCGACGCGTGGCTGGCCGGGGGAACATGGCTGTTCTCCGATCCCCAGCCGCATCTGCGCAGGCTCATCGATCTGGCCCCGCTGGGCTGGAGTGAGCTGACCGCCTCGGACGCGGGGTTGCGTATCGGCGCCATGTGCACCATCCGCGACCTGTATGCGCTCACCCCGCCCGCACGGTGGCAGGCCGGCGCCCTGCTCCCCATGTCCTGCGAGGCCTTCCTCTCGTCATTCAAGATCTGGAACGCGGCCACCGTCGGCGGCAACATCTGCATGTCGCTGCCCGCCGGCCCGATGATCACCCTGACCGCCGCCTTGGAGGCCGAGTATCTGCTGCACGGTCCCGACGGCGCGGAACGGGCGGTGCCCGCAACCGAATTCGTCACCGGCAACAACCGCAATGTGCTTGCTCCCGGCGAACTTCTGCGCCGGATCGACATCCCCGAACGCGCATTGCGCAAGCGCTTCGCCCACCGCAGGTTCACCCTGACCAAGCTGGGCCGCTCCACCGTGTTCCTCATCGGCACCAAAGGTGAGGACGGCACGGTGCTGCTCACCCTCACGGCGGGCACGACACATCCGGTGCAGTTGGCGTTCGCGGCGGACCCCGACCCGGCGACGCTGCAAGAACAGATCGACGCCATCGCCGGGGACGTCTGGTTCGACGACGCCAACGGCACCCCTGAACATCGCAAACACCTGACGAAGCACTTCGCTTCGGAGATCGCCGCGGAGTTGAGCACATGACCTACACCGTCAACGGACAGTCGTCCGACGCCGAGCCGCGGCCCGGGCAGTGCTTGCGCACCTTCGTGCGCTCGCTGGGCTGGCACGGTGTGAAGAAAGGGTGCGACGCCGGTGACTGCGGCGCCTGCACGGTGTGGCTGGACGGCGACCCGGTGCACAGCTGTGTCACCCCGGCGTTCCGGGCCGACGGCCGTGAGGTCACCACCCTGGAGGGTCTCGGCTCCCCGGACGACCTGCACCCCATGCAGCGGCGGTTCCTCGAGGCCCCGGGGTTTCAGTGCGGCTTCTGCACGGCGGGGATGATCATGACCTCAGCCGCGCTCACCGAGGAGCAGAAGCAGGACCTGCCCCGCGCCCTGAAGGGAAACCTCTGTCGTTGCACCGGTTACCGGGCCATCGAGGATGCGGTGCACGGCCGGTCGGCGATCGAGGAGGCCGAGCCCGGTAACGCCGTCGGCACCAGCGTGGGCGCACCGGCGGGTCTGGACGTGGTGACGGGGCGGGCCGAGTTCACCATGGACACCGCCCCGGTGGGCCTGCTGCATCTGAAGGTGTTGCACTCACCGCACGCGCATGCCCGCGTCGTATCGATCGAGACCGCGGCGGCGCTCGCGGTACCCGGCGTGCACCGCGTCTACACATGGAAAGACGTGCCGCGCAAGCGGTTCACCACCGCCATCCACACCGATCACCTGGTCGACCCCGACGACACCTACATCCTCGACGACGTGATGCGCTTCGTCGGGCAGCGGGTGGTCGCCGTGCTGGCGGATTCGGTCGGGGCTGCAGAAGAAGGCTGCCGGCAGGTCGCCGTCGAGTACGAGGTGTTGCCCGCGGTCTTCGACCCGGAGGAGGCGATGGCCGACGGTGCACCCCGGCTGCACGGCTCCGATGATCCGTTCGTCCGCGACCCGGAGCACAACGTGCTGCTCGAACTGCACGGCCAGATCGGTGATGTGGAGGTGGGTTTCGCCGCGGCGGACGTGATCCACGAAGCGACGTACTTCTCGCCTCGGGTGCAGCACGTGCACCTGGAGACGCACGGGTCGGTCGCCTGGATGGAAAACGGCCGCCTGATGGTGCGCACCGCCTCGCAATCGCCGTCGATCGCAAAGGTGAAGTTGTCGCACCTGTTCGACCTGCGGCCCGATCAGCTCCGGGTGTTCTGTATGCGAGTCGGCGGCGGGTTCGGCGGGAAGCAGGAGGTCATCTCGGAGGACCTCGTCGCGCTGGCCACCCTGGACACCGGACGTCCGGTCAGCTTCGAGTACACCCGCGAGGAGGAGTTCACCACCGCCTCGCCCCGCCATCCCATGAAGATCACCGTCAAGCTCGGTGCGAAGGCCGACGGCACGCTGACCGGTTTCAGCTTCCGCAACGTGTCCAATACCGGGGCGTACGGCAACCACGGCGGGGAGACCTTGTTCGCCGCCGCGGCGGCCATCGCTCTGTATCGTTGCCCTAACAAGAAATTCGACGCCTACTCGGTGTACACCAACACCGTGCCCAGCGGGGCACTGCGCGGTTACGGGATGACGCAGCCCGCCTTCGCGGTGGAATCGGCCATCCACGAACTTGCGGTCACCCTGGGTATCGATCCGCTGGAACTGCGCCGCCGCAACATCGTGCGTCCCGGCGATGCGCTGCTGGCCATGGACGACCATCCCGACGACGTGGAGTTCACCGAGGACGGGATAGCGCAGTGCATCGACCTGGTTGACGCCGCGTTGGCGCGCAACGCGAACGGGCAGGCCCTCGGCGCGGACTGGCTGGTCGGCGTCGGCACCGCGACCTCGCTGCACGAGACGGCGCCGCCCACCGAACACATCTCGGAGGCCTGGGCCACCTTGCGTGAGGACGGCACATACCAGATAGCCGTCGGCACCGTGGAATTCGGCGAAGGCACGTCGACCGCGCACGTCCAGATCGCGGCCACCAGGCTGGGCACCACACCGGGGCGCATCCATCTGGTGCAGTCCGACACCGACCGCACCGGTTTCGACACCGGGGCCTTCGCCAGCGCGGGACTGTTCGTCGCGGGCAACGCGGTGGACCGGGCGGCGGTCGCGCTGCGGGACCGCCTCCTGGGTTTCGCCGCCGCACACACCGGCGTGCCGGTCGCCGATTGCGTCCTGGGCCCCGACGGGGTGGACTGTGCGGGAACCAGGCTGTCACTCGGCGAGATCCTCGTGGCCGGACGCGAGCGCGGCATCCGGTTCACCGAGGCACGCAAGGCCTACGGGTCACCGCGCAGCGTCACCTCCAACACCCACGGGTTCCGTATCGCCGTGCACCGGATCACCGGCGAGATCCGCATCCTCTACAGCGTGCAGGCCACCGACGCCGGCGTGGTGATCAACCCGGCTCAGGTCCGCGGGCAGGTGGAAGGTGGTGTGGCACAAGGTCTGGGCTTCGTACTGACGGAGAATCACCACGTGGACGCCGACGGTGTGATGACCAACCCGAACCTGCGCAACTACCGCATCCCCACCTATGCCGACGCCCCGCGCACCGAGGTGCTCCTGGTGCCGTCCACCGATTCGGTCGGACCCATGCGATCCAAGGGGATGGCCGAGTGCTGCATCAACCCCGTGGCGCCTGCACTGGCCAACGCCCTGCATGACGCCACCGGGGTGCGGTTTCGTGAGTTGCCGCTGACCCCCGAGCGAATCTACCGGCAACTCACGCCACAGAGCGCACTGGCCGGGACCCCCTGAACCGATGGATGCCAGAATGAACACCGACATGGCGGCCACCGTCATCATCGGCCAGCGGGTACGCACCGGCCGCGAGCGGGAATTCGAGTCCTGGCAACAGGATCTGAACCGGGTCGCCGCGGAATACCCCGGTTTCCTGGCCGCCGAGGTCAGCCCACCGACCGCGGTGCAGCCCGACTGGGTGGTCGTCTACCGGTTCGATTCGATCGCGCATGTGCAGGCCTGGATCAACAGCGCCGCCCGGCAGGAACGCGTCGCGGCGGGTGCCGACTTCTTCGACGGGCCCGGCACCCAGCAGGTGATCGGCGGCGGCGCCCGTCCGACCGATCCACTGGTGACGGTGGTGGTCAGCCATCGGGTGAGCCCGGAGAACGTCGAGGACTTCCTGGCCTGGCAGGAGCGACTGCGGCTGGCGGAGAGCAAGTTCCGTGGCTTCCGCGGCACCGAGTTGTTCCGCCCGGTGGCCGGCGTGCAGGACGAGTGGACCGCGCTGTATCGCTACGAGAACGCCGACGATCTGGATGCCTGGCTGATCTCCCCGGAGCGACGGAACCTGCTCGCCGAGGGTGAGCGGTTCTCCGACTTCCACGCCCGCACCATCGACAATTCGTTCGGCAGCTGGTTCGCCTTCGACGAGCACGGCGCAGCCGCGGCCCCACCGTCGGACGTCAAGACGTCCATCGCGGTGTGGGTGGGCCTGTATCCGACGGTCGTGCTGCTCTCCCTGGCTCTGTCCCCGCTGAAGATGCCGCTGTGGGTCGGGCTGCTCATCGGGAATCTGTTGTCCAGCTTCACGATGACGTTCGTGACCATGCCCTACTACGTGAACCCGTTACTCAAGCATTGGCTCCGGCCTCCCGAGGGCGTGGCGGCGGCGAAGGCGAATCGGCGCGGCTTCGGCATCGTGGTGGCCGCGCTGGCCGCCTCCACCGTGGTGGTCTATCTGGCGACAGAGGTCTTCTGGCACTTGCCCTAGCGGCCGCCGAGCGGCACGACACCCGCCACCCCGGGGATCGGCGGCAGAACGGCGATCAGCTTGGGCGCCAGCGCTTTCGCGTCCGGCGTGGCGCGGGTCAAGGTGTACTTCGCCACCTGACCCGGACCGCCGGCCACCAACAGGTCGGCGCCGTACACGGTGCTGCTGGTCGCGACCGTGGCACCGCTCCCGGCGAACGGCACGAACGAGGCGATCGGCCGGTAGTTCACGTTCTCCTCGTGATGGTTCGGGTTGTCCAGGTACATCGAGGGTTGACCGTCGAGAAGCGACCCGCTGGACCACACCACCACTTTGCCTTCACCCCCGAGCTGGCTGGTGGCGATGCTCTTGGAACCACCCTCGGCACCGGCAACCCAGCCGGCGGACAAAGCGATACCGTCGTGATAGTTCTCGTCGTAGGCCAGGAACTGGGACGTCATTCGCGGATCCGACAGCTTGCCCGCATGGTGCTGCGTCGCAGTGCCGTTGGCCTGCGCCCTGGCCGTCGGGGTGTACAGGTCCCAGCGGAACGATTTGACCAACGGCGGCTCACCGGGGCCCGGCGCCGTCACGACGCTCTCCCGGCCCGAACCCGATTCCACCATGCCGGTGGCCAGGGTGACACCGGACTGCGAACCGGGATAGGGCGTGAAGGCGGAGAACACCTCGGGCGCCTGGCCGTGTTCGGGCAGCTTCGAGGAGAACACCTTCACCTGGGACTCCCGGCCCGGCCCGGTACCCACGATGATGTTGTCCGCCATGGAGTTTCCGTCGATATCCGTGCCCGCGACGCTGACGCCACCGGTGAACTCGGCCTCGAACGGCGCGAATCGCGCGATCTCGGTCTTGAACAATCCCTCACGGGTGTTGTTGCCGTCATACACCGCGACCTCGGGTGCCACGCCCTTGCCGGTGCCGGCTATCAGGTCCAGGATGCCGTCACCGTTGACGTCGGCCATCGCCACCGATGGCGTGCCCTCGAAATCGGGGAACGGGTAGACGGTCTGTAGCACCTTGTCGCCGTTGGCATCCCGCACCTGCACCGATGCTGGTTTACCGTTCCCGCCGGGCAGCGCCACCGCGTAGGACGACACCTCGGGGATGACATTGATGGTCGCCATCAGGCCGTTGTCCTCATGATTGAGGCGGTGGCAGTGGATCACGTAGGTCCCGACGAACTCCAGGAATTCCTGGCGCAGGGTCAGCGTCGCCGGAGTGCTGACCACGTGCATGTCGTTGAACACCGGGGCGGGTACGTTGACGTTGTCCACGCCCCAGGGCTCCACGCCTGTCTTGCCCCGGTTCGGATCGTCGATCTCGATCACCTGAAAGTCGTTGACGTGTATGTGCATCGGATGCGCGTCGTTGTTGAAGTTGGTGATCTTCCACTCCTCCACCGAGTTCAGCCTCGGCTGGATCAGCGGTACGTTCGGAAACCCGGCGGGCTCGAACATGTAGATGACGGCCTTCGGGTCGTTCTTGCTCGCCTTGTCGCCGCCGATGGTGTCCACAATCGTCATCTCCCGTTTGACGGCGGGGGTCATCACCGACGTGTCCACAAAAGAGGTGTAGGCGTCCAGGTTTTGGCCAGGTTCGAACGCGGTGGTCTGTCCGGGCCCGCTGGTGTCGGGGGTGGCGTGGATCAGGGTCTGGGTGGGGAACACGAAGAAGCCGTCGGCGAAACTCATGTACTTCGGGTCCACGGTGAGCGTGCCGAGCACCGCCGGGGTGTTCTTGGTGCCGTTGTTGGTGTACACCACGCCGGGCAGAACCAAGGGCTTCGCCTCCGGGTTCGGCGGGAACTCCAGAACCAGGTCGCCCTCCTCGGGCATCGTCACCGCGATCGCATACCGCGACCCGGGTGGGACGCTGAGCGTCGTGCCGTCGCCGTAGACCGGTCGCTGCACCTGGGTATAGGGATTGCCGTCCTGGCCTACGATGGCGAACTTCGGATGCTTCCCGGTCGCGGTCTCGGTCAACCGGACGGTCATGTAACCGATGTCGCTGATATTGGCCACCGCCCAGATCTCGGTCTGGCCGGGTTTGATCTTCAGCTCCGGCTGGAACTGGCCGTTGACCGTGAACTGCACATCGCGCTCGTTCTCCGGCAGTGCTTCGTTCTCGGGGATCTTCAGCGTCGGGCTGTCGAAGCTCATCAGGTTCGGCGGGATGAACTGCGTCTGGCCGCGATTGTTGTGCGGCGACAGCGGACCGGCCCACCACGGGGTCAGGTACTGCGCGCCCATGGTGGTGTCGGCGATGTTCACCGGCGCCAGGCTGGGCTGATAGGTGCCGTCCGCCAGCTGTGTCCCTTCCGGCGGCTTGAGCGTGCTGACGAATTGGGGCCAGCTGTAGTTGTTGAGCTGGTGCCCCTTCCCCTTGCGGTCGAACACATAGTTGTACTGAAATGCCATGTCCCGTACGGGAATGTTGTTCTTGGTGACCAGGGGGAGATTTCCGTCGGGTCGGCCGATCTCCAGCAGGCCGGCCAGCCCGGCGTAGGTCTGCTGTGTGGTCATGGTGTGCCGGTGGCTGTGATACCAGTACAACCCGTTGGGCATGTTGTCGGGCACGTCGTAGGTGTAGGTGTTACCCATCCCCGCCGGGATGCTCAGCAAGACGTTGTCGGCGTTGCCGGTCGGGCTGACGTGCAGTCCGTGGGTGTGCAGGTTGAGCGGCGCCTCGGTCAGCTGCGGCGGATAGAGGGGCACCTCGCCGCCGGTGGGCGTCATGGCGGGGTCGTAGAAGTCCTTGATGGTGAGGCCCTGGAGATCGTTGTCGTAGTGCACGATCAGCTTCTCACCCGGGTCCACTCGCAGCGTGGGGGCCGGATAGAGGTTGTCGCCCTTGGTGGTTCCGTCCGATGCGACGCCCTTGATCAAGTCGTAGCCGAACACCAGGAAGTTGGTGACGGGTTCTTTGACCGTGTCGAGCGGGACGGTGCCCTGGTGCGCCGACAGCCGCACCTCCAGCACACCGTCCTTCGACTTCAGCCGGACCGGCTCACGGAACGGGGCGGGTTTGCCGTCCGACCCCGCGTTCACACCGGCCTGCGGGGCCGGGGCCACCTTGGGCCCGGCGCACGACGCGGTGAGCGCCGCGATCAGGGCGATGGTGACAGCCACCGCAGTCAACCGTTGTCCACCTGTGCGAATCAACACGTCGTCCCCGATCCCAGGAGATGGCCCCCACCCTCGGCGTGGACCGCAACGCAGACTATCCGCTGCCGGCGTCACCGGCCGGATTTTGACCGTATTGTCAGTTTGCCGGCGGCGAGTCCATCAGCGGATAACCGCCGAGTGTTAGGTTCTGCGCTATGTCCGGGAATTTCGGCTCAACCCTCACCGAGCTCATCCCACTCGCATTGGTGATCGCGTTCTCCCCACTGACGATCATCCCGGCGGTGCTGTCCTTGCACACCGCACGCCCGCGCCCGACCGGCTTGGCCTTTCTGCTCGGGTGGATCATCGGCACGGGCGGGCTGACGGCGATCTTCGTCGAGGTGGCCGACCTGATGGGAACCCTGGACAAGCCCCCGGCCTGGGCGTCCTGGTTGCGGATCGTGATCGGCGTCCTGCTCATCGTCTTCGGCGCATACCGCTGGTTCACCCGCAAGCAGTCCGAACATTCACCGGCGTGGCTGCGCAAGATGGCAGATCTCACCCCGGGTCGGGCCCTGGTGACGGCGATGGTGCTGGCGGTGATCAACCCGAAGGTGTTGTTCATCTGTGCCGCAGCGGGATTGGCGATCGGCACGGCCGGCGTAGGAGTTGCCCACGCTTGGATCGCAGTGGCCTACTTCGTGGCGGTGGCGGCGTCAACGGCTGCCATCCCGATCCTCGCGTACGCCGTCTCGGGCGACCGGCTGGCCCAGCCGCTGGTGCGCCTCAAGGAGTGGATGGAGCGTCAGCACGCGGCCCTGGTGGCGGGCATCCTGCTGGTCATCGGCGTTCTGGTGCTGTACAAGGGAATTCACGGCCTCTGACCCAAGGGTGCCCGAGCGACCGGTACCGGGAACTACACTCGGCGCACGTGGGACTCGACGACCGCGACGCACTGCAGGCGCTGCGCGCTGCCGTCGACGCGGACATGATCGGGCGGTTCTACACCCGCTGGTTCGCCGCGGACGCCTCCGCGCGGGACCTGTTCCCGCCTGACCTCGCCCACCAGCGCGGTAACTTCGCCCACGCCTTGACCTGGCTGCTGGCCGAGATGATCGCCCAGCGGGCCGACGAGCCGGTGGCCTTTCTGGCCCAACTCGGCCGGGACCACCGCATGTACGGGGTCACCCCGGCGCACTACGACACCCTCGCCACGGCATTGCTCGCCACGTTCCGCATCGAGATGCGCGACCTGTGGGATGCCCGGGTCTCCGAAACCGCCGCCGATGTCGTACACCTGTTGGTGGGCGTCATGCGCGGGGCCGCTGACGCAGCGCCCGGACTTCCCTTCCACGACGGCACCGTCGTCGACCACATCCGCGTCACCCGCGACGTGTCGATGATCCGGCTACAACTCGACCATCCGCTGGCCTATCACCCCGGCCAGTACCTCACCGTCCAGGTACCGCAGTGGCCGCGGCGCTGGCGGTACCTGTCACCGTCCATTCCCGCAGACCCCGGCGGGGCCATCGAATTCCACGTCCGGTCGGTCAGCGGCGGGATGGTGAGCACCGCGATCGTGGCCGAGACCGCACCGGGTGACCGCTGGCGGCTGTCGAACCCGCACGGCGCCATGCACGTCGACCGGGACGGCGGCGATGTGCTGATGGTCGCGGGCAGTACCGGCCTGGCGCCGCTGCGGACGCTGATCATGGACCTGTGCCGGTTCGGCGTGAATCCGCGGGTGCACCTGTTCTTCGGCGGCCGGTTCCCGTGTGATCTCTACGATCTGCGCACGCTGTGGGAGATCGCCTCGACCAACCCGTGGCTGTCGGTCACCCCGGTGTCGGAGTTCGCGACCGACCCGCCGTGGGCCACCGACTATCCGGATGTCCAGCCGCCACGCGGGCTGCACGTCCGGCAGAACGGTCTGCTCGCCGACGTCGTCACGCGCTACGGCGGCTGGGGTGACCGGCAGATCCTGGTGTGCGGCGGCCCCGACATGGTGACCGCGACCAGGGCCGCCCTGATCGCCAAAGGTGCTCCGCCCGAACGTATCCAGCATGATCCGCTGCACTGAGAGAGGATGCAACCGTGTCCGACAACGTGACCTTGAGCGATCCATCGTCCGCACTGACCGCCACCTTCGTCCCGGGGGCAGGAATGATCGGCACCTCGCTGGCCGAGGGCGGCGTGGAATATCTGGGTCAGCGCCGCGGCCTGGACGCCTACGTGGCCAACGGGAAGACGATGGGTATCCCGCTGCTGTATCCGTGGGCGAACCGGTTGAGCGCGGCCCGCTATGGCATCGACGGTGCGGTGGTGACACTGACACCGGGATCCGGCGGCGTGCGCGCCGACGCGAACGGTTTACCCATCCACGGGGTGCTGGCCGCCTACCCGGGCTGGCTGGTCACCGAGTCCACCGCGAACCGGCTGACGGCCACCCTCGACTACAGCGGCAATCCGCGTCTGCTCGCCGCGTTCCCGTTCCCGCATGTGTTGACCCAGGACGTCACGCTGGCCGACCGCACGCTGACCATCGCCACCACGGTCACACCGACGACGGCGGCACCGGTGCCCCTGTGTTTCGGCTACCACCCGTATCTGCAGATCCCGGGGGTACCCCGGGCCGACTGGGTGCTCGAAACACCGGCACTTCGGCGGTTGCCGGTGGACGGCTCCGGCATCCCGACCGGTGCGCACGAGCAGTGGCCGGCCTCGGCCGAGCCGCTGGGGGCACGCACACTCGACGACGGCTTCGACGGCGTCACCGACGGCGCGGTGTTCGCGCTGTCCGGCGGTGGACGACGCATCGAGGTGACCTACCACCAGGGATATCCGGCGGCGCAACTCTTCGCCCCCGCCGGCGACGATCTGGTGGCCATCGAACCGATGGCGGCCACCACCGACGCGCTGCGCCGCGGTGATCATGCGGTGGCCGCGGGCGGACCGGTGACAGCGCGCTTCTCGATCCGGGTCAGGTAGTCGCCGCAAACAGGTGCACCAGGCCGGACGCCACCGCGTACCGGGGGCCGTGCACCCCGTCGATATCGGCCCGGCCCACGACCACCTCACCGCGCAGCGACTCGCCTACGGTCCGGATCAGTTCGTCGTCGAGTGCCCCCCCGCCGGCCAGCACCAGCACGGCGGGCATCCGGTCGAACGACCGCAGACACCGTACGATGTTGGCCGCCACCGTTGCCTGCTTGACGGCCAGCCGCAGGCTGCGCCATTCCTCGGCAGCCAGCGTGCGGGAGAACGGGACCAGGCCCGCACTGCCGCGGGTGCACAATCGCCCGATGGCATCGGCCGAAGCCGGGGTGTCCAGGAACACCCTCCTGCCGTCCTCCTCGTGCGCCAGGTGTGGTCCTTCCACCCGCAGCGCGGGACTGCGTTTCACGCGTTCGGCCAGCGCCCGCGGGATGGACAGCACGCGCGCGACCGCGGAGGTGATGGTCTCCCCCGCCCCGGCCGCGGTGACGGTACGGCCCGCGCCCACCAGATCGACTGTGCCGCCGCCGATATCGCAGACGATGACATCGCCGGGCAGGCCCGGTGTGGTGAGCGCTCCGCGCGCGGCGGCGGCGGGTTCTCCTGCCAGCGTGCGGGCCGGCCGGCCGGTCAGTTCGGTCATCGTCTCCGCGGTGTCGGCCGCATGTTCGGCGGCCAGCAGCGCGACGACGGCACCGCGGGTGTCGGCGACCCCGCGGCGCAACCAGGCCCCGTTGTCGATGGACGCCAGATCGGTGAAATAGGCGTCGTCGACCGCGATCCCGTCCTCGGCGTGCTTGACCGCCCGTAACCGGACCCGCGTCGCCGTGCCCGGTGGTTCGGTGCGCAGCAGCGGGTAGGCCTGTTCGGGAGCGAGCCGCACCGTCGCGCCCCGGACCAGACAGTCGACGTAATCGTCCTCGGTCGCAGGGGGTTCGGGGGCGCGGGTGCGCCGGGTCACCGCGATCGCGGGCGCGTCCGCCAGTTCCCTGGTGAACTCGGCGACCCACGGGAGTTCGGCCGGGTCTATCCGCAGGGCGGCGGCCAGCGCGATGGGATCGGCCAGCGACCGGTAGGCGCGGCCTTCCTCGACCACCTCGACGGCGACGAGCACACCGGGTTCGAGCAGGTGGGTGTCGGCCTCGTCGACGACGGGAACCCGGACCGGAATGCGGTTGGCGATCAGCACCGCGTCGTCCTCGGCGGCGAGTACGCCGGCGATCGTCCAGCCGACGGTCACCGCGTCGCAGATGCGTTGCGCGGCTTCCTCGAAGTCGATGTCCGGCCCGATCGAGACGATCACGGGTTCGGTGGCGGGCGGCCCGGTCAGCGCATGCACCGGCACATGGCGGCCGACGCCGTAGCCGGTGCCGGCCGGCGTGCTGGCGTCGGGGCGGCGCAGGCTGATCACCGGTGAGCGTGGCGACGTGGCCGGGGGCAGCGGGGCGGTGGACGTGTCGACGGGCCGGATCGCCGACAGCAGGACCTGTTCGACGCGCACCCCGGCGTCCACCTCGATCCGGGTCAGCAGGGCCGCCGCACCTTCCAGGGAATCGCGGGATCCCTTGCGTCCACGCGTCGGTGCCTGGCCGTGCGCGAAAGGTTCGGCACGGCCTGCCGATACCCGGGCCAGCACGATCTCGGTGGTGTGGTTGCCGACGTCGATGCCGGCGACGACAGTCCCGGTCACCTCAACAGGCCCCGCCTGGCGTAGACGACGGCGGCTTGGGCGACCAGTGCCGCGCAGCGGGATGCACCTCGGTGCTCCAGCGACGCGCGTAAGGCCTCCAACTCGGCGGCCGTCGACCGGTGCGGGCGCAGCGCCTCGTAGAGCGCCATCACCTCTTCCCCGTCGATGAGCGCCAATTCGGCTGCCCGCAGGAAGTTCTCGGCAAGCTGCGGATTGCCGTGTTCCTCGGCGACGACGGCCTGATGGGCCAGCGTGGCCGGGTCCATCTGCAGATCCGCCAGCGTCAGCCGGCCGTTCACCGCGGCCTCGACCGTGAATTTCTCGCTCATGCCCTGCTCACCTGCACGGTGACCGGCGCGGCACCGGGTTCACAGGCCTCGCGCTCCAGGGCGACCAGCGCGACGGCGCGGGCGTGATAGCGCGCCGAGATGGATTCATCGGTACCTCCGGTGAGGATGGGGACGGGCGCCATCCCCTTGGCGTGCCGGGCGGCGTTGCGGCCGAGCTCACGGTAATTGCGCGCCGTGAGCAGCGGCGCGACGCTGAACAGTTCCAGGTTGGCCAGCGGGGCCAGGTCGCGTCGGTGGATCAGCGCGGTTCCCTTGCCCTGCAGTCCTATTCCGATGCCCGAGCCGGACAGCTTGGCCGCGGTGAGTCCGATCAGCCCGACGTCGATGGTGGAGCGCACCCGGACGAACCGCGGCACGCAGCCCTCCTCCTCCAGCCCAGCGGTGAGCTGGCGGATCGCCTCGCCGACTGTCAGCCCGCACAGCGTCAGCCAGACGGTGCGTCCCAGCGCGGGTGACAGGCCGATACAGACCTCGCGCGGGTTGGCACCCTGGCGGGCCTCTTCGATCTCGGTGACGACGAGGTGCCCCTGATGCTCGGCCTGGTCGGCGGTGAGTTCGCCGGTGGTGCGGGCCTGCCGGATTCCGTCGATCTCGGCGCGCCGCGCGTCGGTGAGCACGTAACCCGTTCCGGGACCGCGATAGTCGTTGGGATCGGTGACCTTCGACAGCACCCGCATCTGTTCGTCGAAGATTGCCGACGTCTGGAGCTGGTCGCCGCGCAGCCGCTCGGCGGCGAGCGCCATGATGGCATCGGCCTCCTGCGTGTAGCCGGTGCGGTGCAGCGACGCGATGACGTCGAACACCGTCAGCGCACGGGCTTCGATGGCGGCCGCGGCTTCGGCGACGGCCTTCGGGTCACCGGGCGGCAGGTCGCGGGAGTCGTTGGCGACGACGGCGGCGGTGACGCGGTCGTCGTCGTAATCGGCCAGGCCCAGGTCCCGGTACACCGCCTGCACCGCAGTGGCGGCGCGGCGCCGGACCCGCTCCAGGTGCTGCGGGCTGACGGTCCGCAGCCCGCCGTCGGCTCCCCAGTCCCGTTGCAACACAAGGAAATCATCCATGTCATCGGCGTTGAAGTTGGACAGCGCGAAGGCGTTGTCGTAGCGCGGGATGGAGCCGAAGCCGGAGAAGATGAAGTCGGCGCCACCCAGCAGCACCGGGAGCGTGTGCGCGCTGCGCCGCACATCCGATTCGGAGATCAGGTTGTCGTTGCCCGCGCAGGATTCCAGATCGCGCATCATCACCATGAGGTTCTCGGCGAGCAGTTCCTTCATGCCTTCGGGCACCGAGGACACCACGCCGACGCCGTCGATGCCGCCGTTCTGCACGCCCTGGGAACCCAGGGCGCGGGCCAGGGAGACGCAACGGGATTCGAGGTAGAGGATGGAGCATTTCTCGGCCGCACCCATCAGGACCTCGGCGCCGCCGCCGCTGGTGACCCGCATCTTCAGGCCGCGGGAGGCGTACGCCGAGGTGAGGATGGCTTTGGAGAACGGAGTGTCGTCACCGTCGGTGAAGACCTGCTCGGTGCCGTAGATGGAGATGGTCTCGGCGTAGCTGGTCAGGCCGCGCAGGCCCAGCCGCAGTTCGAGCGCCTCCTCGATGGAGCACTGCGCCATCGCGCCCGGCACCCCGACCTGCGAGCCGATCAGCAGCGCGACCGCGTTCGAGGGAGCATCGCCGAGCACCGGGACGGTGGTCTCGACCTCGCGGAACCCGTAGGCCACGGCGCTGGCGGCGTCGGCGGCGATCAGTAACGGGTCGTCGAGCTGGTTGGTGACGTGCGCCTGGTTGCTGGGGGTGCGCCGGGCCCGCATCTTGCTCATGGCGACCTGCATCTCGGCCGGGCTGAGCACTGCGACGACGCGTGCCAGTTTGGCGGGCGTGGTGCCGCCGATGAGCCGGACCACTTCGGCGCGGGACACGTTGATGTCGACGGTCATCCGGGCCAGCGTGACGTCGTCGAGTGCCATGGCCTCCTGCGCCGCGGCCAGATCGATGCCGTACTGCGCGATGAACTCGTCGATGACGTCGAAGTCCTCGGCTGGCTTGCCGTCCAGCTCGACGACCACGCCGTCGCGGATGACCAGGGACGGCGCGGGGTCGAACGGACTCCTCATCGCGGCCAGCCCGAGTTCCGGTGTGGCCACACTGAACCCGTCGAGATTGACGGGCTTGGCGTCCAACACACGAAAACGGCCCAGTTCAGGGGAGGATTCGGCCATGTACCAAATCCTGCCCTGACTGGACCGTTTTCGTAAAGGGTTAGTCCATTTGTCGGGGTATCCCAACCAAAAGACGGGGTTAGCGGGCTCCCCTGCGTGGCTGCCAGAGCACCACCGCGGTGCTCGGCTTACGCCCCCGATCGAGCTCGGCCGACAACTCCGCGACCCGAGCCTGCAATGCCTCGACCTGGTTGGTCAGCTCGATGATCCGCTTGATCCCGGCCAGATTGACGCCCTCGTCCTGAGACAGCCGCTGGACTTCCCGGAGCAGATCGACATCGTGCTCCGAGTAGCGGCGGCCACCCCCGGACGTGCGCTGCGGGCTGACCAAACCGCGCCGGTCATAGGTGCGCAGGGTCTGCGCGTGCATACCG
>JAHFVC010000574.1 GCA_023264765.1 Mycobacterium sp.
CGGGCGTACGTCCGGGCTGGGTAACGGCTGTGGAAACCACCGCGCCGTCGCGATTCGGAGCCGGTGTGACCACCGTGCTAACCTTCCCTCTCGTTCCCCGGTCTCGTAGCTCAGGGGGATAGCGTCCGCCTCACACGCGGAAGGTCGCTGGTTCGATCCCAGCCGGGACCACCACAGAACCCCACTCAGGTGGGGTTTTTTTGGATTCGGCCGAGGTTGCGCGGCGCATATTCGATTGTTTCTGCGCTACAGATCGGCCTACCGTCCGACTATGCCTGCTGATGTGCCTACCATTTTGGCGACGAGCGGCGGAATCACGGCGGGAAAGCGCACGCGATTCGCGTTCACCCCGTTGACTGACTTTGCGGTTGAGCTCTCCGGTGTGACGGGGCGGGCGCCACGGGTCTGTTTCTTGGCGACAGCGATGGGTGACGATAAGGCGGTCTTGCACTACCTGACCGAGGCCGCTCAGGTACGTGGCTTTGTGCCGTCGCACGTGGCGTTGTTCCCGATGCCGACCTTCGAGGACGTAACCGCGCATCTGCTGGATCAGGATGTCGTGTGGGTGTTCGGGGGCAGCGTCGCGGGTCTGCTGGCGATGTGGAGGCTGCACGGACTGGATGACGGGCTGCGGGCCGCGTGGCGGGCCGGTGTGGTGCTGACCGGAATCTCTGCCGGGTCGATCTGCTGGCACGTCGGCGGCACCACCGATTCCTTTGGCCCGCAGTTACAGCCCGTCACCAATGGCCTGGGCTTCCTCCCGTATGCCAACGGAGTGCACTACGACTCTGAGATGCGACGGCGGCCGTTCCTGCATGAGTTGGTCGGAGCGGGTGTGTTGCCGTCGGCATATGCCACCGATGACGGCGCTGGTTTGCTCTACAGGGGCACTGAGTTTGTACAAGCCGTAGCTGAGAATAATTCTGCGGGAGCATATTTCGTTGACAGAGGCGCGGCCGGAGTGGTGGAGAGCGCACTTGGTGTCCGGCGGTTGCCGTGACGAACACGATCGAGTTTCCACCCTAACTGCACACGTGCACACTCACGTCGCGACGGCGGCCAGGGCGTCGTCCAGCGTCGGGCGCACACCGAGAATGCCTGCGAAGCCGATGACATCGAGCGGGCGACTGGTGGCGGGGCCGTCGGCGACGACGGCAAAGCGCGTGCCTGCCGGGAGGCCGTCATGTGCGGCGACGAGCACGCCCATCCCGGTCGAGGCCAGGAAGTCGACGGCGCTCAGGTCCACCACGATGGCCTGGGGCGTTTTCGCGATGACTGAGGCGAGTACCGCTTCCAGCTGCGGCGAGGTGATCATGTCGACGGTCCCGGTCACCGAGACGACAGTGACGGCACCGATCTGGTGCTCGTAGGCCGTGAATGTCGTCGCGGCCGCAGCGTCGTCTGAGTGTGGATCCCGGGTCATGACCGCCTCTTCTGCATGTTCACTTGACGATGGAAGCGTATCGGGGGGTGTCAGCGTTCGTCGTCGCCGCCTCCCGCACCGGTGCCGTCAACATCGCGGCCAGCATCGAGATGATCTCCTCGACACCTCCGACGGAGTTCGACGACCGCTCACGTTCGGCGAGCAACGCGAACATCGTGGTTCCCAGGGCGGCGAGACGGCGACGCCGCACCGAGGGATCCGCTGCCGGGATCGCGCGGGCCAGACGATCGAGCACCTCGCCCCACGCCGAGCCTCCGGCGTGGTCGGTATCGGTCGGCAGGTACACAGCAGCCGCCCTGAGAAACTGTGCGTAGCAATCACTGTCGACGGTGGTGAGGGGGAGCACCAGCACGCGCAACAGGGTGTGGGCGTCGGGTGCGGTGGCGGGATCGAGGGCGTCGAGCATGAGCCGTCGTTCGCGTTCCATCGGCTCGAGCCGGCGCTGCACCACGGCCTCGATCAACTCCTCGCGGTTGCCGAAGTGGTAGTTGACCGCCGAATTGTTGCGCTGGCCCGCGGCCACCGCGATGTCCCGCAGTGGCACCTGCGCGCCGCGCTGCGCGATCAGGTGCTCGGCCGCGTCCAGGATGGTGGCTCGGGCCTCTTGGCCACGCTTCATGGAAAGAAGGGTAATTGCACTCGCAGAAATAAGCGATTGTGCTTAAATCATGGCCATGGGCGTAGACATCCGGGAGATCGACACAGGTGCGCCCATGCAGCGCTTTGCCCGCGGCTGGCATTGCGTCGGTTTGGCCGACGACTTCCGTGACGGGCAGCCACACGCCGTCAACGCGTTCGGGACGCGACTGGTGATCTTCGCCGACTCCCACGGTGACCTCCAGGTGCTCGACGCCTACTGCCGGCACATGGGCGGCGATCTCTCGCGGGGGTCGGTGAAGGGCGATTCGGTGGCTTGCCCCTTCCACGATTGGCGGTGGCAGGGATCCACAGGCAAGTGCTCACTGGTGCCCTACGCGAAGCGCACGCCGCGGCTGGCCCGCACCCGCCGCTGGCCCACCGGCGAAGTCAACGGCCAGCTGCTCGTCTGGCACGACCCCGAAGGCACCCAACCGGCAGCCGAGTTGTTCCCGCCGACG
>JAHFVC010000337.1 GCA_023264765.1 Mycobacterium sp.
CGACACGGTCGAGGAGTTCGACGCACTGCAGTCCTCCTGGGGCGAGCGAAGTGACGGGGAAATGTTCGACGCGGTGGTCTGCTCGCTGGTGCTCTGCTCCGTCGACGATCCGAATGCTGTTCTCCGGCAACTTTTTTCGATACTCAAGCCGGGTGGCCAACTGCGTTACCTGGAGCACGTCGCCAGTACCGGTCCGCGAGCCTCGCTGCAGCGCCTGGCCGACGCCACGGTCTGGCCACGGCTGCTCGGCAACTGTCACACCCACCGAGATACCGAAGCCGCGATCGTCGGTGCCGGCTTCGAGGTGCGCCGCTCGCGCCACCAATCGACGTTCCCGGCGTGGGTGCCGGTGCCGGTAACCGAGTTCGCCGTCGGCCAGGCGGTCCGGCCCAGCTAACCGAGCAGTTCGGGCAGGCGTTGCAGCAGGCCCGGCAGGGCCGTCGCCGAGGTTTCCCGCACGACCGCTGTCGCCGCCGCCGACAACGGCGTGGGCTGTGGGTTCACCTCGATGACGGGGATGCCGTTGGCCAGCGCGGCTTCCGGCAGGCCAGCGGCCGGATAGACGATCGACGACGTACCCACCACGATCACCACGTCGGCTCCCGCCACCGCCGCCACGGCGCCGTCCCAGGCGTCGTCGGGCAGGCCTTCGCCGAACCACACCACGTTCGGCCGGATCAGCCCGCCGCAGGTGCAGCGCGGCGGCTCGACGACCTCGACCGGTTCGGGCATCGGGGGAAGCGCGCCGGTGAACGGCAACTCGCAACGATCGCAACGGAATTCGAACAGGCTGCCGTGCAGGTGGTGAACGCGGCTGCTGCCGGCGCGCTCGTGCAGATTGTCGACGTTCTGGGTGGCGATGTGTACGTCGGCGTAGTCCTCCCACGCGGCGATGGCGCGGTGGCCGTTGTTCGGCTCGACCGCGTCCATCATGTAGTGGCGCCACAGATACCAGGCCCACACCTTCTCGGGGTGCCGCCGCCAGCCGTCGCTGCTGGAGATCTCGTAGGGGTCGACGTTCGCCCATAAACCCGTCTCGACGTCGCGAAACGTCGGTACACCGCTTTCGGCGGACATGCCCGCTCCGCTGAGCACCGTCACTTGCACCCCACCAAAGTAGCGGGTGTGGGCGATACTGGGCACATGGCCGGGTTGGGGGATTGGGTCCGGCTGGACGCGCAGGCTGCAAGCCCTTTGTTCGACCAGTTGCGGACCCAGATCATAGATGTGGTGCGGGATGGGCGACTGGAACCGGGCACTCGGCTGCCGACGGTGCGCGATCTGGCCGGGCAGGTGGGGCTGGCGGTGAATACTGTCGCCCGCGCGTATCGGGAACTGGAAGCCGCGGGGATCCTCGAAACACGGGGCAGATTCGGCACATTCGTGGCGCGGGTAGATCCGGCGGATGCCGCGATGGCCGCCGCGGCGCATGCGTTCGCCGAGACCGCGCGTCAACTCGGCATCGCGAAAGCCGAGGCGCTGCGCTACCTGGACACGGTCCTGGACTGACCGCTCCAGCGCAGGACGTCGAGCGCGACGGCGACCTCGACACTGTTCTGCGCCAACGGTCGGGGCAGTAGTTCGTCGGCGCGGGACAGCCTGCGCAGCAGCGTGTTGCGATGCGTGTACAGCCGCGCCGCGGTGCGCGAGGCGTTGCACTGCTCGTCGACGAATGTCCGCACCGTGTCCTGCAATTCCAGGCTTGCGGACTCGAAATCGCCGAGCGCGCGGTGCACGAATTCGGCGGCCCGGCCGGCGTCGGCGGTGATCAGTGCGACCAATTGGACGTCGGTGAACAATGCGAGCTGCTGCAGTGAATTCAGGCGCGCCATCATCTGCTGGGTGGTGATCGCGTCGAAGTGGCTGCGCCGGAAGCCGTCGATGCCGTCGGCCGTCGAACCGATCGCGACGTGGATGTCCGGTGTCGGAGCCAGGGATGTCGCCAGGGCGGACGCCTCGACCGGACCCGGTGCCCAGACCCACCGCGTGGCCACGCTGGGCAGGACACTGAGCGGGCGACGTCCACCGGCGGCCACCCGCACGGCGTCGACTGCCCGCTCAAGCTGTGTCAGGTCCCCGTCCGGGCGCGCACACCACATCACCACGGCGGTGTGGGTGCCGGTGAGTGCGTAGCCGAGGCGGCTCTCCGCGCGCGCCCGTGGGATGGGTGAGCCGTCCAGGATGAGTGCGACGGTCTCCCGGCGCTCGGCGTGGGAGCCGCGGGTCAGGTCGTCACGTTCGGACTCGATGCGTTCGGCGATCCCCGCCAAGGTGGCATCGACGAAGGCGCTGATGGACCGCGAGCAGATGTCGAGAAGTTCGTGCAGCTCAACGGGATCGGACGTGAGCTCGAACGCGATTTCCATCAGGCGCCGCCACGCGACCCCCTCGCCGACCCGATAGGCATCCAGGGGGAACGCGTTGATGCCTCGCCGGACCACCTCACGGGAGACGTTGAGCGGCTCTGGCCCGACGTTCGGCGGAACGGGAGCGCCCGGGTCGCGCACGTTGGCGGTCGCCCAGAAGTACAGATTTGCCCGGTTGCTGCGGCTGACCGCGGCGGCCAGCTCGGGATCGGCGGCGATCACGGGGCTGGCGCCCAGTACGGCGGCGTCTAACTCGTCCAGCCACTCCGGCCGGGAGTTGACCACGATCTGGGCGCATTGCTGGATCAGCACCCGAACCGGGGCCGACGGGGCCTTCCACTCCATCCGGTCAGCGTAGAGAAGGCGGGGCATAGTGCACACCGCGATCCTGAATTTGGGTCACTTTGACCTAGGAGTTCAGGCGAAGCCTCGCGACCATGGAGACATGACTCACACCGAACATCTCGACGTGCTCATCGTCGGCGCCGGAATCTCGGGCATCGGAGCTGCTTACTATCTGCAGCGGGAGCATCCGGGTCGCAGCTGCGCCATCCTGGAGGCCCGCGGCGCCACGGGCGGCACGTGGGATCTGTTCCGGTACCCGGGTATCAGGTCGGATTCCGACCTGCACACCTTCGGTTACGAGTTCAAGCCCTGGCGTGACGAACACGCCATCGCCACGGCCGACAAGATCCTGGCCTACCTGCGTGAGACGGTCGCCGAGAACGGGATCGACCGGCTGATCCGGTTCCATCACAAGGTCCTCGGCGCAGCCTGGAGCACGGCGGACGCGCGCTGGGTGGTCGACATCGAGAGGGCCGGCGAACTGCTGCAGATCTCGGCGAACTGGTTGTTCTGTGCGGGCGGCTACTACCGATACGACCAGGGCTACACACCGGAATTCCCGGGACGCGAACGGTTCGCCGGCAAGGTGGTGCACCCCCAACACTGGCCCGAGGACCTCGACTACGCGGGTAAGAAGGTCGTCGTCATCGGTAGCGGCGCCACCGCGGTGACCCTGATCCCGGCGATGGCCCCGACCGCCGGGCACGTCACCATGCTGCAGCGCTCGCCGACCTACGTGATGCCGGTGCCCGCCAAGGACTCCTTCGCCAACGCGGCCAAGAAACTTCTGGGTGACAAGCGCGGCTACGCCCTGACCCGGCGGAAGAACATCATCAAGCAGCGGTCGGTGTACGTGCTCTGCCAGAAGTACCCGAATGCCGCCCGCAAGCTGATCCGATCGATCAACGCCAAACAGCTACCCGCCGGCTATCCGGTCGACGAGCACTTCAATCCCAGCTACAACCCGTGGGATCAGCGACTGTGCGCGGTACCCGACGGCGATCTGTTCACGTCGTTGAGCAACGGCAGTGCATCGGTGGTCACCGATCGGATCGCCACCTTCACCGAGACCGGCATCCTGTTGGAGTCAGGTCGTGAACTGGACGCCGACATCATCGTCACCGCAACGGGTTTGCAGGTCCAGTTGTTCGGGGGGATGAGTCTGACGGTCGACGGTGCATCGGTGAATCCGGCGGAAGCCGTTGCCTACAAAGGCATCATGCTCTCCGGGGTACCGAACTTCGCCTTTGCCTTCGGCTACACCAACTCGTCATGGACGTTGAAGGTCGGCCTGCTGTGCGAGCATTTCTGCCGGCTGCTGTCCTACATGGACGTGAACGGATACGACGCGGTGCGGCCCGAGGTGCTCGACACGGCCATGCAGACGAAGCCGTTCATCGATTTCGGTGCGGGGTATGTGAGCCGCAGCGCCGCCGAACTACCCCGCCAGGGGGTCGACGGTCCGTGGACCATGTCGATGAATTACACGGTCGATGTCGAGATCCTGCGGCGTGGCCCGGTGACCGATCCGCATCTGCGCTTCACCGCAGGGGTGCCCGCGCTACAGCCGACGCGTTAGCCGAATTCCAGCAGCGTGGTGACGCCGCGCAGCGGATCCAGCAGCGGAATCCGGTAGGCGGCCCAGATCAGCGTGTTCAGTACGGTGCCCCGCGCCCGGGGTAGCGGTACGTCGTGCACGGCGCGCACGTTGGGAATGGTGTTGATCAGGTCGGCGGCCCCGGACACCGACAGGCTGAAGGGCATCGGCGGCACCCGGTAGCGCAGCGAGGGCCGCAGTAGTCCGTTGCGGGCCCACCAGGCGAACCAGTGCGGCGGCAGGTCGAACATCATCCGCCCGCCGGGGAACCGTTGCGCGCACGCGGCGATCAGCCCCAGCGCCTCGTCGGGTTGCAGGTACATCAACAGGCCCTCGGCCGTGATGAAGACGCCGTCGCCTGCGTCGACAGAGTCCATCCAGCTGTAGTCCAGCGCTGACTGCGCGCGGGTCTGGACCCGGTCTGCCGGTGGCAGGGCCCGCTCGCGCAGCGCGATGATGGGTGCCAGATCGACTGTCAGCCAACGGAATGCGTCGCTCACGCCGGACGCGTCCACGCGGTAGTAACTGGTCTGCAGGCCTTCGGCGAGTGCGACGACGGTGGCCGCCGGATGGTCGCGCAGATAGTCGATGGTGGCGTTGTCGAACGACAGCGAACGCAACCCCATGTCCTGGCGCTGTGCAGACCCGAACTTGGCGAAGTCGAAATCGATGGAGTCGGCCAGGCTGACCGCCACGGGGTCGTCGAGGATCCGGTCCGCGCGGCGGGCTTCGTTGGCCCGGACCTGCAGCGTCAGCAGAGCTGTCTCGGAGACTCCGGTCAGGGCCGAGCCGTCGATCTTGGGGGAACTCACTGCGCCGAATCTACCCGCACGAGTCAGCGCAGCACTTTGTCCAAGGTGCGCAGGTTGCGGGTGGTGGTCGAGGACTTGTAGCGCTTCTTGCCCATCGTCTTGCCGATCGGGGAATCCAGCGTCGCGGAGCGGGCCACCTGCCAGTACAGGACGCCGTCGCCCGGAGCTGCCGTCTCCCCGGCTTCCTCGGCCAGCGTCACCAGTTCGGCGAGCACGTCGTCGTCACTGACGAAGGTGACGTAGGAGTGGTGCTCGGGCACCTCACGTTCGAATGGGTACGCCTCGGAGATCTTGGCGATGTCCTCGATCGGATAGGCCAGCACCCAGGCGTCGTAACCGAAGGCCTCGCGAAGCGCCGCTTCCGCGGTGGAACGCACTTTCTTGACGCCGAACTTGCTGTCCAGCAACACATTTCCACTGGCCAGGATGGTCTTGACGTTCTCGAAGCCGGCGTCGTCGAACACCTTGGCGACCTCGGCCATCTTCATGTTCACCCCGCCGACGTTGACGCCGCGCAGAAACGCGGCGTAGCGGGTCATGTCCGCTCCGAGGTCGCGGCAGGGGTGCCGGCCAAAGTGGTCATCGTCCCGATCCTATCGACGTACCCTCGACCCATGGGGCGTCTGGTTTTCGATGACAAGTTGCTTGCACTGATCAGCGGGAATTCGCTGGGGGTGCTGGCGACGATCAAGTCGGACGGCCGCCCGCAGCTGTCGAACGTGTCGTATCACTTCGACCCTCGCGAGGTGGCGATACAGGTGTCGATCACCGAACCGCGCGCCAAGACACGCAACCTGCGGCGCGACCAGCGGGCGTCGCTGCACGTCAGCTCGGACGACGGGTGGTCCTATGCGGTCGCCGAAGGCGATGCCGTCCTCACGCCCCCCGCGGCCGGGACCGACGACGACACCGTCGAGGCGCTGATTGCCTTGTACCGCAACATTGCCGGTGAGCACCCGGACTGGGATGACTACCGCCGGGCGATGGTCGACGATCGTCGGGTCCTGCTGACCATTCCGATCTCCCATCTGTACGGGATGCCGCCGGGGCGACGCTGAGTCCACTACGCTTGCCGGATGGCCGAGAAACCGGAAGAGGACGACACCAAGCGCAAGTTCCGGGAGGCGCTGGAGCGCAAGAAGGCGCAGGCGGCCGGCGGGACATCCCATGCCGACGGCGGTCGTAAGCAGTCCAAGGCGCACGGTGCTGCGGAGAACGCTCGACGGGAGTTCCGCCGCAAGAGCGGCTAGCGAGCCAGGCTCCGGGCCGCTGCCAGGGCACCGAGCATGATCGCGACACAGAGCAGGCCCGGGCCTTTCATTCCCCAGCCCACCGAGGCGAGGGTGGCCGCGCCTGCAACGCAGAGCAACGTCCCGACAGCGGTGCTGCGGGCAGCGGTGACAGTCCCGCCGTCCCAGTAGGGCAGTGGGTTGTTCTCCAACGGCCGCAGCGCCACGAACAGGCCGGCCACCAGTGCGGCCATGATGACCAATTGCGCGATGCTCAGTGCCAACAGATGCGAGTGCCCGGGGTAGCGGGGCAGGCCCAGGTGGTCGAATGCCAGGTGCATGCCCAACAGCGCGGGCATATGCCACAGGTACAGCGTCATCGCGCCGCTGTTGCCGATCGCCGTGAACCACCACACCCGCGGCCGGCCGGCCCAGCGGGCTATGGCTGGCGCAGCGGCAATGGCGAAGGCGCACATCATGATTGCGTGCCCGGCCATCAGCAGCGACGGCGGGGTCATGTTCTTGAGGTGCTGTCCTTCGATGCCGACCAGGCTCAACTCGTACGGGCCGAAGCGCAGCAGGGCCACATTGACGGCCAGCATCGTGACACCGAGGACGGCGGCCGCCGGCGGTCGTAGCAGGCCGCGGCGGTAGGCCACCCCGAACATGCCAGGCAATAGCCAGACGGACAGATTCGCATAGCCCAGCCAGGACATGCCCGCGTCGTTGATGCGGACCACGTCGACCACGGCGGTCATCGCGTACCCGACGAGCACCGCGCCGGCCAGCCGTCCGGTGGTGGTGATCTTGGACAGCAGCGGAACCGCCGCCAGCACAAGGACATACGCACCGAGGAACCACAGCAGTTGGGTCGAGACCCCCGCGATCGGCTCGTAGACATGCACCG
>JAHFVC010000064.1 GCA_023264765.1 Mycobacterium sp.
CTGCGCAGCGCCTCGAAATACGGATAGGGGTCCTCGACCAGCTGCGGGTCCCGGAAGAAATCCAACTCGGTCAGGCCGTCCGCCATCTGTGCTCCGTTTCGGCGATCTCTCTCGACGAGAATGTGATTCTCATCTTTGCGTATCAGATTTCCACAGCGACTCGGGTCCGTCAACGCCGAACTCGGCATCGCGCTTGAGGAAGTCCAAAAGTTGACCCTGGTCAAACTTTTTCTTCGGCGTTATTGTCCAGGTATGCCGGGTTCTTCCGAGTTGTCTGCCCCTGACCGAGGTCAGCGCCGGACCTCACTCGCGCAGGCGCGATCCAAGGAGACCAAGCGCATGCTGGTCCAAGCGGCGATGGCCCTGTGGCGCACCAACGGGTACGCGGACACCACCGTCGTACAGATCTGCCGGGCGGCCGGCGTCTCCAAGGCACTCTTCTACTTCTATTTCCCGCGCAAAGAGGACGTGCTGTTCGAGGTCGGCGTGATGTCCACCCGGTCGGCCCAACGGGTGATCGCCGACATGCTGGACGGTGACTACGCCGTGCCCACGGTCATCGCTGCGGCCCTCTCCGATCTGGAGCGGTCCATGGCCCGCAACCCACGCGAACTGATCATCGAGACCGTCCTCGAGGGCTACCGTCACGAGCACAGGATCCTGGCCACCCAGGACGCCCCCGATCTCGACGGCGGCATGTTCACCGCGCTGTTCGACCGCGCCGTCGCCGACGACAAGCTGCCCGCATACACCGACGTGAGCCATCTGGCGTACCTGGCCATGACGCTCGTCAGCGAGGGCGCCCGGCACTGGGCCGCGGGTGCTTTCGGGGACCGCTCGTTCACCGACGTCGTCGCCGCCGACATTCTCACCCTCATCGCCGGACAACAAAGGAGTTAGCAATGGCATGGGATTTCGAGACCGACCCGCAATTCCAGGAGCTGCTCGACTGGGCCGACGCGTTCGTGCGTGACGAGGTCGAACCGCTCGACCTGATCTGGCCGCATCTGCAGTTCACCCCGCTCGACGGCACCCGGCGCGCCGTGGTGGACCCACTCAAGGACCGGGTGCGCCAGAAAGGGTTGTGGGCCACCCACCTTGGGCCCGATCTCGGCGGCCAGGGTTACGGGCAGCTCAAACTCGCGCTGCTCAACGAGATCCTCGGCCGGTCGCAGTGGGCCCCGATCATCTTCGGCTGCCAGGCTCCCGACACCGGCAACGCCGAGATCATCGCCCACTACGGCACGCCCGAGCAGAAGGAGCGCTACCTGCGTCCGCTACTCGACGGCGAGGTCTTCTCCTGTTATTCGATGACCGAGCCCCAGGGTGGCGCGGACCCGACCCAGTTCAAGACCTCCGCGGTGCGGGACGGTGAACACTGGGTGATCAACGGCTACAAGTTCTTCTCCTCGAACGCCTCGACCGCGTCCTTCCTGATCGTGATGGTGGTGACCAATCCCGATGTCAGCCCGTACCAGGGCATGTCGATGTTCCTGGTGCCCACCGACACACCCGGGGTGACCATCGAACGCAACTGCGGGCTGTACGGCGAATCCGACGGCCAGGGTTCGCACGCGCTGATCCACTACGACAATGTGCGCGTCCCTGATTCGGCTCTGCTCGGCGGCGAGGGACAGGCGTTCGTCATCGCCCAGACCCGCCTCGGCGGTGGGCGCATCCACCACGCCATGCGCACCATCGGCCTGTCCCAAAAGGCACTCGACATGATGTGCGAGCGGGTGCTCAGCCGCCAGACCGCCGGCAGCCTGCTCGCCGACAAACAGGCGATCCAGGCCTATATCGCGGACTCCTACGCCCAGCTCAAACAATTCCGGTTGATGGTTCTCTACACCGCTTGGGAGATCGACAAGTACAACGACTACAAGAAAGTGCGCAAGGACATCGCCGCGGTCAAGGTGGTCATGCCGACGGTGCTGCACGACATCGCCTGGCGTGCCATGCAGGTACACGGCGCCCTCGGCGTCACCAACGAGATGCCGTTCCTCGGCATGGTCACGGGTGCAGCGGTGATGGGTCTGGCCGACGGCCCCACCGAGGTGCACAAGACCACCGTGGCCAAACAGGTACTGCGAGATTACTCGGCCAGCGACGACCTGTGGCCCACCGAATGGATCCCCCGCAAACGCGAAGCCGCACAGGCCAAATACGCGCAGTTCCTGGAGCTGGAGGTCGGCAACCTGTGACCATCGATGTCGAACGACTCGGCGCCTGGCTGGACGATGCCGGCATCCCGGGCAAGGGCGAGCCGACAGAGGTCCACTTCCTGTCCGGAGGCACGCAGAACGTCATCTACCGCATCACCCGCGGCGAGCACGAGTGCGTGCTGAGGATGCCGCCACCGGGCGCGCCCGCGGATCGTGACAACGGCATCCTTCGCGAGTGGCGCATCATCGAGGCTCTCGACGGCACAGACGTCCCGCACACCGAGGCGGTCGGAGTCTGTTCGGATGCAAGCGTTCTGGGCCGGCCGTTCTACCTCATGGGCTTCGTGGACGGCTGGTCCCCGATGGATTCCCGGCACTGGCCCGAACCGTTCGACTCCGACCATTCGCTGCGCCCGGCTCTGGCCTACCAGCTGGCCGAGGGCATCGCGCTGCTGTCCCAGGTGGATTGGCAGGAGCGCGGTTTGAGCGATCTCGGCCGCCCCGACGGCTACCACGACCGGCAGGTGGCGCGCTGGACCGGCTTCTACGAGCGGATCAAATCTCGCGAACTCGACGGACTGGCCGTCGCCACCGAGTGGCTGAAGTCCCACCGCCCACTGGATTTCATTCCCGGCATGATGCACGGTGACTACCAGTTCGCCAATGTGATGTACCAGCACGGCGCTCCCGCGCAACTGGCGGCGATCGTGGACTGGGAGATGGGCACGGTCGGTGATCCGAAGCTCGACCTGGCGTGGATGGTGCAGGGTTGGCCGGCGGACACCAGCGCCCCAGAGGCCGCCGAGTCCGGGTATGTCGACATGCAGGACATGCCGTCCCAGGACCAGGTGGTGGCCCACTACGCGAAGGTGTCCGGACGCCAGGTCGACGACCTGGATTACTATCTGGTGCTGGCGAAGTGGAAGCTGGCGATCGTATTGGAGCAGGGCTTCCAGCGTGCCGGTGACGACGAGAAGTTACTGGCGTTCGGGCCCGTGGTGGCCGACCTGATGCGTTCGGCGGCCGAACTCGCCGAGTCCAGCGACTACCGGTGAGAGCGGCCGTCTGCCCGGCCTATGGACCGCCCGAAGTGGTCCGCGTCCAGGACGTCGACGACCCCGCGCTGTCGCCGGGACAGGTTCGGGTGGGCGTCCGGGCAGCGGCGGTCAACTTTCCGGACGTGTTGCTGGTCGCCGGCGAATATCAGATCAAGGTGCCGCCGCCATTCATCCCCGGCAGCGAGTGCGCGGGTGTCATCGCTGAGATAGCGGACGATGTAACGGGTTTCGTGGTCGGTGAGCGGGTGACCGGAACCGCCATGTTCGGTACCTTTGCCGAGCAGGTGTGCCTGCCGAGTGCGGCGCTGGCCCGTATCGCCGACACCGTCGACGATCGGACGGCCGCCGCGTCAGGGGTGGCGCATCGCACCGCCTACCACGCGCTGCGCTCGGTGGCCCGCATCGGCGCCGGTGACGAGGTGGTCGTGCTGGGTGCCGGCGGCGGCGTGGGCCTGGCAACCGTGCAGTTGGCGACGGCGTTGGGCGCCAGGGTCACCGCTGTGGCCTCCTCGTCCGAAAAGCTCTCCATCGCAGAGCAGTACGGCGCGCAAGGATTGGTCGACCATCGCGCCGGCGACCTCCGCGCCGCCCTGCGCGACGCGGTCCCCGGCGGCGCACACGCCGTGCTGGACCCCGTGGGCGGCGATCTGTCCGAGCCCGCACTGCGCGCGCTTCGCCGGGGCGGGCGCTTCGTCACCATCGGCTATGCGTCGGGCACCATCCCTCGCATCCCGCTGAACCTGGTGCTGGTCAAGGGCATTGCGCTATTGGGCTTTCAGTTCCAGGATGTCGATCCCGGCGAATTCACTCGCAATGAAGCGGAGCTTGCCGAACTGCTGAGCACCGACGCCGTCGTGCCGCACATCGGCACGGTCTATCCACTGGAGCAGACCGCCGCCGCACTGCGTCAGGTCGCCGACGGGTTGGCCGTCGGGAAGGTGATCGTCGAGGTCAGCTGAGCGGACGGGTCCAGGACTTGTCGGACCCAGCTGCGATACTGGGTTCATGTCCACGGCGACAGCATCTCTGACTCCCCGTCGCTTCGCTCGCCCCTGATGGCTTGCACACCCACCACATCAAACACTGGGAAAACGGCGGCCCCACCGAACTCAACAACCTGGTCCTGCTGTGCCCCTACCGCCACCGCCTGCACCACACCGGCGGCATCACCATCACCGGACGTCGCGCCCTACCAAGGCCCGACCGGCGAACGCGCCCAATGGTGGTGGTACCAACCCTTCGAACCACCACCGACACTGAACGAGAACTAGGCGTACCCTTCCGGTCGGCGCTGCGCCGCGGGCCTCACTTCATCGGCAATCGCGATGAGCCGCTCGACCACATCTTCGGCAGCGCATGACGTGTCGAGCTCGTGCGTGGCCGATCGCCGCAGAAGTGGCTCGACTTCGGCGATGTCGCGTTCGATCTGCCGTCGCTGATCCGCCGTCTTTCCGAAAGGGTTGTTCGTCCGCCGCGCCAGGCGATCGAAGACGACGTCCGTGGGTGCACTCAGGAGGACAACCGCGTCAAAGCGGTCGTAGAAGATTGCTTGGTTGGCCACTGTTCCTTGCACGAAGAGCGGTGTCGGACGTTCACGATTCAAGAGCTCATCCATGAGATGTTCCACCCACAGGGGTTCCCCGTCGACCACTCGGATCCACGGCCCGTAGTCGGTGTCGACGACCGAGAACCCGACTTTCGCCAGCCCGTCCAAGGCAGTCGACTTCCCGACTCCAGACATTCCCGTAACCAGGATCGCCGGCTCGCCGACGTCGGTCACAAGTGGTCGGGCAGCTTGATGGCCGACATGTACATCTCCACGATCGGCGTATACAGATCGATATCGTCGAGCTCGCTGCCCAGCACCACGGCATCGCTGGTGGCGATCAGCGTGCGCGCGAAGGTCTCAGCGGGGATGCGCACCGAGGCCCCGATCCGATCGAGCCCCTCGACGATGAACGTCGTCAGCGATGCCACCACCTCGGCCCGTTTCTGCGCCACCCGCTCGCGCGCGTCCGGATTGCGCAACAGGTACAGCGTGAATTCGTGGCCCAGCGCGGCATGCTCCGCCCCACGATCCGCACTCAGCTGACGCCACCGCTCGGCGATGCCATCACGTTCGCGGGCACCGACTTCGGTTGCCTGGCCGAGTATCTCGGCGAAGTTCTCGAAGTAACGCCGCCAGTAGCGGTCGCTGACGGAAAGGAAGAGCTCTTCCTTGGTGGCGAAATGCTTGTAGATCGCGCCCTTGGTATAGCCGGCCGCATAGGCGATGTCGTCGAGCGTCGCCGACATGAAGCCCTTTTCGGCGAACACCTGCTCGGCGGCATCCAGCAGCAACCAGCGGGTGTGCTCGAGACGCTTCTCTCGCGTCCAGCGCTCAGCCATCCACCGATTCTGCCACGAACATCAGAAACTATTCCGATATTCAGATACTCATGGGTATATTCACAACGAGCCGATGCCGCAAAGGCGGCGCCGAGACCCCTGCGACGTCCAGAAGGGCGCATCCCGATGAGTGATCTCTCCAAGACCACCCGAGCTTCCGATGTCCTGGCGGGCACCGAGCCGGAAAAGAAGATCAAGCCGATACAGATCTGGGCGACCGCCGGCGGATTGCTATTGGCACTCCAGATTTACGTGTGGACCCGGTGGGTCACCGGCCCCTACTTCGTCCGGGTGCCCGCCGGCCCCAGCGATCCCCCGACCTACATGAAGGTCATGCTCACCGCGAATGCGGTCGCCATGTGCATCGGCCTGCCCGTGGCGGTGTGGTGGTTTCTCATCCGGCCGTGGATACGCGAACGACGCATCACCCTCGACGGCCTGCTCCTCGTCTCCTGCGGCCTGTTCTTCTTCCAGGACCCGCTGCTCAACTACTTCAACACCTGGTGCACCTACAACACCTGGCTGTTCAACCGGGGATCCTGGTCCTCACATATCCCGGGTTGGGTCTCACCGGAATCGCCAGGGCGCCAAGTCGCCGAGCCACTGCTGATCAACGCGACCGGCTACGGAATGGTGTTGATGCTGACCATCGCCGGCTGCTGGCTGATGCGCAAGATCAAGTCGCGTTGGCCGGCCATCAGCAACCTGCGGCTCATCCTGCTCACCTACGTCGTCGCGATCGTCGCCGACTTCGTGATGGAGGGGCTGATCATGCTCCCCTTCGGCTTGTACACGTATCCCGGTGCGATCCGGTCGGTTTCGGTGTTCGCCGGGACCTACCACCAGTGGCCCATCTACGAGGGACTGATGTGGGGCGGCGTCATGACGGCCCTGAGCTGCCTGCGCTTCTTCACCGACGATCGCGGCCGAACCGTGGTCGAACGTGGTCTCGAACAGCTCGGCGGCGGATTCGCCAAACAGCAGTTCGTCCGGTTCCTCGCCATATTCGCCGCGGTGAGCGCATGTTTCTTCTTCTTCTACAACGTGCCCGCGCAGTGGATCGGCATGCACTCCGATCCGTGGCCGGCCGACCACCTCAAACGCTCGTACTTCAACGGCGGGATCTGCGGCGACGGCACCGACACCCCATGCCCGGATCCCGGACTGCCCATCCCCACCAAACGTTCCGGCTACATCAACACCGACGGCCAGTTGGTCCTGCCCGACGGAGTACAAATGCCCACCACCGTGCCGTTCGAGCCGGGCCGCTAGCGTGGCGGTCGAAAGTATCTCCGCCGCACCGTTCTACCGATCGGCGGGCGACGAAGCGACGATCTTCCACGCCGCGGCCCGCCGCGGGTGCCGGTACTGCTGAAAGGACCCACCGGTTGCGGAAAGACCCGATTCGTCGAAGCGATGGCCCACGAACTCGACCGCGAGCTGATCACCGTCGCCGGCCACGAGGACATGGCGTCAGCAGATCTGATCGGCCGTTTCCCACTCAAGGGCGGCGAAACGGTATGGGTGGAAGGACCTTTGACCCGCGCGGCACAAAACGGCGCCATCTGCTACCTCGATGAGATCCTCGAGGCGCGCCAGGACACCACCGTGGTCATCCCGTCTCGGTGCGGGCATCCGCGGCGCAGCCGAGATCCTCAAAGCCCAGGCCCCAACGCCACACCGGCTGCTGGTCGTGATCTCCGACGGCCATGCGTACGACCATGGCTATGAAGGCACGTACGCCGAGGCCGATGTCGCCAGGGCCCTGTTGGAGTTGAAGTCCGACGGGGTGGCCTGCCTGCGCCCGGTTCTCGGCGGCGAGACCGACTCCACGTCAGCGCCCGGCCAGGCCCACGCGTCGACGCTGTCCGAACTGAGTCCCAGGATGGACGAGTTGTTCCTGGCGGCACCGCGGGCCGCGGCCACGTGACCGGCAGCCGACCATATGAAGTACTTAACATTCACGCCTCGATGCGTTATGACTAGTAGGTGATCCAAGGCGAGAAGGTGTTGATCACCGGGGCAACGGGCAAGATCGGCTTCCCCATCGCACGCGCCTTGGCGCCCACCAACGAGGTGTGGGGCGCCGCTCGCCTGCGCACACCCGAGGACCATGACCGCCTCACCGGCGCCGGCATCACCCCAGTGCCTCTGGACATGTCTGGCGGCGACTTCTCCTGTCTGCCAAACGATTTTGCGTACGTGTTCCACGCCGCAGTCGACCCCGGATCGGGCGACTGGGAGCGTTGCCTGGAGACCAACGCCCAGAACTCCGGACAACTGCTCCACCATTGCCGCTCGGCCAAGGGTTTCGTCCTGTGCTCGACGGGCTCCATCTACGGCTACCAGGGTAGGCGGCCCCTCGCCGAGAACGATCCGCCCGGAGTACCACTGCGCGCAAACTACAGCTTCTCCAAGGTCGCCGCCGAAGCGGTCTGCACCTGGATATCCCGGCAGTATGAGATCCCGCTGACCATCATCAGGATCTGCTCGACGTACGGACCGGAAGGCGGCGCGCCCGCCGAGCGGCTCGATGCCATGTTGGCGGGCAAGCCAATTCGGCTGCACCCGGACACACCGAACAACCATCACCCGATCTATGAGGACGATTACGTCGACTTCGGCATCCGGGCGATGGAGATCGCCACGACACCACCGGAGGTGGTGAACTGGGCCGGTAGCGAGACCGTCAGCGTCGAGGAGTACTGCACGTTCATTGGCGAACTGATCGGCGTCACACCGATATTCGAGTACACCGCCGACGCGCACACGCCGCTGTGGCCCGACGTGACCCACATGCACGAGGTGCTGGGCACCACCCGTGTACCGTGGCGCGACGGCTTCCGCAAGATGGTCGCCGCCCGCCACCCGGAGCTCTGACATGGATTTACCTGGCACCCACTCCGATGCGGTCCCCGACGTCCTGGCCACCGGTAGCGGCGACATCAGCACCGTGTTCGTGTCGATGGCGCTGCGTCACCCCGACGGCCTGGACGCCGAATATCTACGCTGGCATACCCTCGATCACCGACCCGAACAACACCGGCTGTCCCAGGTCCGGGCCTCGATGCGACTGGTGTCGACCCCCGACTGCCGCGCCGCGCGACTCGCCGCCGACAAGCGATTCGACCCCGTCGACCACGTCATGACCTACTACTTCTCGGACCCCGCCGGGCTCGACGACTTTCTGACACTCTCCTGGGCACTCGGTGATGCGGGCCGCAAGCTGGAACTGCTGCCGCCCGCCGAGCGCGGGGTGTACGACGTGCGGCACAAGGCGACGGCCGCACGCGTCAAAGTAGGCGCCGACGTGCTGCCCTGGTGGCCCGTCCGCGGCGTCCTTCTGCTCGTCGAACGTGAATCCCGCTCCGCGACAGACTTACTGGAGGTTCCGGGGGTCATCGGAACCTGGTCGACCACCGCGCTGGACGCCGGACCCAAGCTGGCCAGCGCCAACCCCGGCCAGCACCTGACCTATTGCTTTCTCGATGACGACCCGGTCTCCACCACGCGGGGGCTCGCCCCGCTGCTCACCGAGCGCTTCCGTACGACGAAGCCGTTGCTGGCGGCTCCTTTCCATCCGGTGGTACCGCACGATTGGCACCGATATCTGCCCTGACGAAGGAGTTCCATGCGCATCGGTTTGATGGTCGGCTCCGACAGGGAGCGCGCACGAGAGGATCGGCTGTCGGGTCTGCTCGCCGACGGCGCCGGCGCCGAAGCCGGCGGCTTCAGCTCTTTCTGGTTCCCGCAGGTGCCCGGCTACCTGGACGCCTTGACCGCGATGGCGCTGCTCGGCGCGCACACCGACACCATCGAACTGGGCACCGCGGTCGTGCCGGTGCAGACGCGGCACCCGTTGATTCTCGCCCAGCAAGCGTTGACCACGCAGGCGGCATGCGGGGGCCGGTTCACCCTCGGCCTCGGGCCGTCCCATGACTGGATCATCAAGGGCCAGTTGGGTTTGTCCTATGACCGCCCGGTCGCGCAGGTGCGCGACTATCTCGACGTGCTGCTTGCCGGCTTTGCCGGGCCCGGACAGGTGGACGTCGACAACGACTCATACCGCGTGCACAGTCCGGTGGATGTCAGCGATGCGACGGTCCCCGTGCTGCTCGCCGCGCTCGGGCCGGTGATGCTGCGGATCGCCGGCGAACGTGCCGACGGCACGATCCTGTGGATGGCCGACGAGCGGGCGATCGGTGAGCACATCGCGCCCCGCCTGAACGCCGCCGCGCACGCCGCTGGTCGCGGGCGGCCCCGCGTGGTCGCGGGGATCCCGGTGGCGTTGTGTTCACCCGGGGAGGTTGCGGCGGCGCGGGCTCATGCGAGCGAGGTGCTCGGCCACGCGCATCTGTCGCCCAACTACGTGCGGCTGCTCGAGCACGGTGACGCGGAAGACGTCGGCGACACGATGGCCGCCGGCGACGAAGCGAGTGTCATACGGGCCCTGCAGCGCTATCGCGACGCGGGTGTCACCGACCTGGCCGCCAGGGTGGTACCCCTGGGCGACGATGCCGAGACTCGCCGCGCATCGCGCGAGCGCACCGTGAAGTTTCTGGCCACGCTCGGCGACATGTGAGGTTCAGCTGGCGGGCACCAGATCGGCGGCGACGGCCGGACAGGACATGACCCCACACCGGAAGACCTCGACCCGCTCGACGAGGTCGCCCTCGCCGACCGCGGCCAGTGCCTGCGCCTTGAACGCCCGGGCCGCCCCGCTGAGCTCATGCAGCACCGTGTCCACGGTGCTGTCCAGTTCCTGCGGGCAGCTCTCGCCCCACAACGTCACCTCGGTGAGGCCCTGAGCCAAGGCTCCGAGCACACCCTCGCGCACCCGGTCGTCGGTCGCGAACAGATCGGCGGCCACGGCCACGGTCTGCGGATGCGGACGCTCTTCCCACTCGCGCATGGCGGTATCCAGATCGCAGGTCGCGACTCCGAGGATCTGCAGGGGGCGGATGTCGTCGTCGCCGGCGATCAGCACGGTGACATCCCAGCCGGCCATCACGCGATCGACCAACCAGCCACCGGCGGACCGAACCACATCGGCGACACTGGACCCCACCACGTCGAGGCGGTACCTCATGTCGTACTCCTCGGCTGCGGGGCGAAGTCGCGGGCCAGGGCTTCGGCGTATCCCTTGAACACCTCGGCTTGGGGAATTGAAGGATCGAGTAGCCATGCGGTCTCCATTCCATTGACGAAGGCGAGAATCTCCACGGCCTTGGTGGCCGGGTCGAGGTCTGAGCGGTAACGGCCGTCGCGCTGACCGCGCCGGATGCCGTCGGCGACGATGTTCACGGCGGCCCGCTGACGCCCCACCAGGCGGTCGTGCAGCGGGGCATCGGGCTGGATGTTCTCCACCAGCAGGACGGTGAACGTGCCCACCAGCGAGGGGGCGCGGTCGAAGCGCTCGGCGACGCGGCTGATCTGGGCGAGCAGATCGCCCGCGCGGTCGGCATGGGTGTCGTCGTCGAAGTCACGGGCGTCGAGCACGGCGTGCAGCAGCGCTTCCTTCGACGCAAAGTGGTGCAGCAGCCCTGCGGCACTGACCCCCGCCTCCTTGGCGATCTGCGCCAGAGAGGTGTTGCGCCAGCCATTGCGCGCCAGCAGTGTTTCCGCGGCGGCGAGTATGCGCTGCTTGCGGTCCTCACCCTTGGCGAGAAGCGACTCGTAGGGCCGCACCCCTTGAGCCGGCCCTGACGCCGCCTCGGATAACGCTGCCACTGGTCTCCCTCGTGCTCACCAACCAACCAACTGAACACACAGTAGGTTGGTTTGCGGCGTGTGACAAGGGTCTCAGGTTACAAACTTCTCGACAGGTGTCACGCGTGGTGGCAGGGAGGTTTGCCGGGCACGTTTGCACATCGACTCGTCGCTCAGAGCACTGTTCACTCCGCGCTTCTGCGCCATGGCCGACGAGTCGACGCGCACGCGGCCCGACATCCGATTCCGCAAGTATCAACTACTTGTCATTGCATCCGCGGCCGACTAGGTTCGGGGCAGCACTTCCCACCCCAGCGACGCCGTGCTGCTCGCGGCATCGAGGATCGACGAGGAGTTGGACATGGCGCGTTTCCCCAAACCTGCCGAAGGCAGCTGGACAGAGCACTACCCCGAACTCGGCACCGGGCCGGTGTCGTACGAGGATTCCATCAGCCCGGAGATCTACGAACTCGAGCGCAAGGCCATCTTCAAGCGGGCCTGGCTGAATGTCGGCCGGGTGGAGCAGCTGCCCAAGAAGGGCAGCTACTTCACCAAGGAGATGAAGGCGGCCAACACCTCGATCATCGTGTGCCGCAACACCTCCGGCGAGATCAACGCCTTCCACAACGTGTGCCGGCACCGCGGCAACAAGCTGGTCTGGAACGACATGCCACTGGAGGACACCAGCGGGGTGTGCCGGCAGTTCACCTGCAAGTACCACGCCTGGCGCTTCGACCTCGACGGCAATCTCAAGTTCGTCCAGCAGGAAGAGGAGTTCTTCGACCTCGACAAGTCCCGCTACGGGCTGGTTCCCGTGCACTGTGAGGTGTGGGAAGGCTTCATCTTCGTCAACTTCGCCAAGACTCCGGAACAGTCACTGACCGACTTCCTGGGCCCGATGATCACCGACTTGGCGGGGTATCCGTTCGACAAACTGACGTCGCGCTTCACCTACCGCTCGGACGTCAACGCGAACTGGAAGCTCTACATGGATGCGTTCCAGGAGTTTTATCACGCACCCGTACTGCACGCGAACCAGACGCCCACCGCCTACTCGAAGGCTGCCGCGCAGGCGGGATTCGAGGCGCCGCACTACCGACTCGACGGACCGCACCGGCTGGTGAGCACCTCCGGTGTGCGGGCCTGGGAGATGGCCGAGGAGATGCGCAAGCCCATCGAAGACATCTGCCAGAGCGGACTGTTCGGCCCGTGGGACGCACAGGACATCGGCCCGATGCCCGCAGGCCTCAATCCTGCGAAATGCGATCCCTGGGGCCTGGATTCATTCCAGCTGTTCCCCAACTTCGTCATCCTGTTCTGGGGACAGGGTTGGTATTTGACCTACCACTACTGGCCGACGTCCTTCAACACGCACACCTTCGAGTGCACGCTGTACTTCCCGGAACCACGCAGCCCCCGCGAGCGGGTCGCCCAAGAACTCGCAGCACAGTCGTTCAAGGAGTACGGCCTGCAGGACGCCAACACCCTGGAGGCGACCCAGACCTCGATCGAGTCCCGGGTGGTCAGCGAATTCCTGTTGTGCGACCAGGAGATCCTGCTGCGGCACCTGCACAAGGAGACCGCATCCTGGATCGCCGACTATCAGAGCAAGAACTCCGAGGTGACGGTGTGAGCGCTGTCCTTCCGCCCGAGTTCGCCGATTTGGAGCCGTTCACCGACTGGTGCCTGGCCGACGAGTCCGCCCGTTACGCCAAACGACTGTCCTCCAACATGATCGAGATGCAGGCGTTCTACAACGCGATCACCGCCCGCGCCGAGGAGGCCCTCACCTACTGTGACAAGTTCACCTTGGGCGAGTTGCCCGACGACGTACGCCATCTCATGTACCTGCTGTACGCGATGATCACCGTCTCCTTCCCCGTCGAGTGCTGGAAGCAACCACGAGTGCCCGACTCCGGCGCCACCTCACTCGACTGCGTCGCCGAGCCCATCACGTGACCGCGAAAACCGTCCTTCGGGCGGCGCGCTGGATCGATGTCGAAGCAGGCAAGGTGCACTCACCGGCTGTCATCGTCATCGAGGGCAACCGCATCATCTCCGTCGATCCGCAAGCGCCCGTTCCTGATTCGGCCACCGTCGTCGATCTGGGCGACACCACGCTGCTGCCCGGCCTGATGGACATGGAACTCAACCTGCTCATCGGTGGCCCGGGCGGCCCGGAGGGACTGCCCTCCCCCATGCACGGCGTGCAGGACGACCCGGCCTATCGCACGCTGCGTGGCGCGGTGAACGCCCGCACCACTATCGACGCCGGATTCACCACGGTGCGCAACCTCGGGCTGATGGTGAAGACCGGCGGATACCTGCTCGACGTCGCGTTGCAGCGGGCCATCGACCAGGGCTGGCACGCCGGGCCACGGATCTACCCCGCCGGTCATGCGGTGACACCGTACGGCGGACATCTCGACCCGACCGTGTTCCAGCGTCTGGCGCCGGGCATCATGCCGCTGTCCGTGGCCGAAGGTATCGCCAACGGGGTGCCCGACGTGATCGCCTGTGTGCGTTACCAAGTCCGGCACGGAGCCAAGCTGATCAAGGTGTCGGCGTCGGGCGGGGTGATGTCGCACAGCACGGCCCCCGGCGCACAGCAGTACTCCGATGCGGAGTTCGCGGCGATCGCCGACGAGGCGCACCGCGCGGGGGTGCGCGTCGCCGCCCACGCCGTCGGGGACTCTGCGGTCCAGGCGTGCATCCGGGCCGGTATCGACTGCATCGAGCATGGTTTCCTGGCCAGTGACGAGACCATCCAGATGATGGTCGATCACGGCACGTTCCTGGTGTCGACGACTTACCTGACCGACGCCATGGCCATCGATCGGATCGCGCCGGAGTTGCGCAAGAAGGCGCTCGAGGTCTTCCCGCGGGCAAAAGCCATGCTGCCGAAGGCGATTGCTGCCGGCGTGAAGATCGCGTGCGGCACCGATGCGCCCGCCGTCCCACACGGCCAGAACGCCAAGGAACTGATTGCGCTGGTCGAGCGCGGAATGACACCGATCCAGGCCATCCAGGCGGCCACCCTGGTCAGTGCCGACCTGATCGACGAGGTGGACAACCTGGGCCGGCTGGCCCCGGGCTACCTGGCCGATGTGATCGCCGTGCCCGGGGACCCGAGCAAGGACATCGCGGCCCTGCTCGACGTGCGGTTCGTGATGAAGGACGGGCAGATCCACAAACAGCCGGAGAGCTGACCGTGGAACTCACCGACAATGTGCTGTGGCTGCTCAAGCAGGCCTTCTACTTCTCCCTCACGTCGGTCAACGACGCGGTCAAGGCGCACGGGGTGAGCACCTCCCATGTGGGTGTGCTGCGGCAGCTGGCGGGCGAGCCCGGACTGTCCAATGCCGAGTTGGCACGGCGACTTCTGATCACACCGCAGGGCGTGCAGCTGGCGGTCAACGAGTTGCAGAAGCGCGGGCTGGTCGAACGCAAACAGGATCCGCAGCACGGCCGCATCCAGCGGGCGTTCCTGACCGAGAAGGGCCGGGTGACCGCCGTCGCGGTCATCAACGACGCAATATCGGCCCACGACAGGGTCTTCGGTGTGCTCTCCCCCGACGAACAACGTCATCTTCGCAACCTGCTGGGCCGAGTGGTCGAGCAGGGCACCGGGCACATCCTCGCCGTCGACCACGTCGAGGCTTAGGCCGGCCTGCCGGATCGCCGCCGTGGTCATAATAACAAGTACTTGATATGATGGTCGAGATGAATCCCACCGCCGATGAAGGGTTCGCGCCCCTTCTCATCAAAGACGTGGTACGCGAGACCGCCGATACCGTCTCGCTGGTGCTCGACGTCCCCGCTGGCCACGCAGACCGATTCCGTTACCGCGCAGGCCAATTCCTCACACTGGCGGTGACGGTGAACGGCGAGGAGCACCGCCGGTGCTATTCGATGTCGTCGTGGCCGGGCACCGAGTGCGCACTGCGCATCACCATCAAACGGGACCGCGACGGCATCGTGTCCAACTGGCTCAACGACCACGTCGAGCCCGGCCAGCAGATCCATGCCGCGCCGCCCGAGGGCCGCTTCGTGCTCACCGAGTCCGAGCGGGAGCTGGTGGCGTTCGCCGGCGGCAGCGGCATCACCCCCGTCTACTCGTTGATCCGGCACACGCTGGCCAACACCGGGCGCAAGGCACGGTTGTTCTACGCCAACCGCAACGCCGAGTCGGTGATCTTCGACAGCGCACTCACCGATGTACTCGACACCCACATCGACCGGTTGACCGTGCATCACCATCTCGATGAACAGCACGGCGTCGTCTCGGCAGACCATCTGACCACCTTCCTCAAGGACGCCGGTGACGCCGAGTTCTACATCTGCGGTCCCGCTCCGTTCATGGACGCCGTGGAATCGAACTTGCTCGACTCCGGCGTTCCACCCGAACGAATTCACCTGGAGCGCTTCTCCGTTGCCCCCATCGAAGTCGACGCGTCCGCCCCGGTGCTGACCGAGGAGGTGACGATCGAGCTCGGCCGCGAGAAGGTCACCGCGCCCTACCGGGCCGGTCACACCCTGCTGCAGATCGCGCGGCTCGCCGGCCTCAAGGCACCCTCGTCGTGTGAGACCGGATCCTGCGGAACGTGTATCGCGCAAGTCACCGAGGGCACCGCGCGCATGCTCAACAACGACGCGTTGGACGACGACGAGGTCGCCGAAGGTTTGGTGGTGACCTGTCAGGCACTGCCGACCAGCCGCAGCGTGCGGGTGGTTTACGAGTGAGAGCCAGGGAGAAATCATGACACGGGTGGCGGTGGTGACCGGTGGCGGTTCCGGCATGGGTGAGGCGACGTGTCACGAGCTGGGCAGGCGCGGCCACAAGGTCGCGGTGCTGGATCTGAATGCCGATGCCGCTCAACGGGTTACCGACGATCTACGCGCCGACGGCGTGACAGCGCTCGGCATCGGCGCCGACGTCACCGACCGCCCCGGCCTCGAGGATGCCCTGGCCAAGGTCCGCAGTGAACTCGGGCCCATCGGCGTGCTGGTCACCAGCGCCGGGCTCTTCGACTATGCGCACTTCGCCGACATCACCGCGCAGTCATGGCAACGAATGCTCGATGTGAACCTCACCGGGACCTTCCACTGTTGCCAGGTGGTGCTGCCCGACATGGTCGCCGCCGGGTGGGGCCGGATCGTGATGATCTCCTCGTCCAGCGCCCAGCGCGGAACACCCTTCGCGGCGCATTACGCGTCATCCAAGGGAGCCTTGTTGACACTCACGAAGTCGCTGGCTCGCGAGTACGCCGCGCACGGCATCACCGTCAACAACATCCCGCCCTCGGGCATCGAGACGCCGATGCAGCACGCGTCCCAAGCCGCGGGATACCTGCCCCCGAACGAGACGATCGCGTCGAACATCCCGCTGGGCCGACTCGGCACCGGGGCCGACATCGCAGCGGCAGTGGGTTTTCTGGCTTCCGAGGAAGCCGGCTTCATCACCGGGCAGACGCTCGGTGTCAACGGCGGCTCAGTGATGTAGGAGGACACACCCATGACGCAATCGACCAAACCCGTCGAAGGATCCTGGACTGCGCACTACCCGGATCTCGGCACCGCCCCGATTCCGTTCCGCGACTCCATCTCCCCCGAGTTCTACGATCTGGAACGCGAGGCCATCTTCAAACGCGCGTGGCTGAACGTCGGTCGCGTCGAGGAGACCCGGGAGCCCGGTAGCTACATCACCAAAGGCATCGAGGCCGCCAACGCCTCGATCATCGTCGTCCGAGGCCACGACGACCGAATCCGGGCGTTCCACAACCTGTGTCGGCATCGCGGCACGGTCCTGATACCCAACGGCGGTCCGGGTCACGACGTGACCGGCATCGCCGATGATTTCGTTTGCGCGCACTGCCGGTGGCGCTACGGCACCGACGGCACGCTGAAGCACGTGCCGAACCCGGAGTCCTTCATCGATTTCGATGCCGCCGACTACGGCCTGGCCGCCGTGCACTGCGATGTCTGGGCCGGCTTCGTCTTCGTCAACTTCGACGAGACGCCGCGGCAGAACCTGCGGGACTTCCTCGGACCGATGGTGACCGGGCTGGACGACTACCCGTTCGACAAGCTCACCGAGCGCTACGACTGGGTGGCCTACAACAACAGCAACTGGAAGATCTTTGCCGACGCCTTCCAGGAGTACTACCACGTGCCCTCGTTGCACAGCCAGCAGGTTCCCGACGCGGTGCGAAATCCCAACGCGGGCTTCACCTGCGGCCACTTCCAGCTCGACGGGCCGCACCGGCTGGTGTCTACCGCCGGCACGCGCCGGTGGCTGCTGGCCCCCGAGTACATGTATCCGATCGAACGAGCTACCCAGAGCGGTCTCGTCGGTCCGTGGCGTACGCCCGACATCGGTGAGCTGCCCAAGGGCCTCAATCCCGGCGGGATCGAACCGTGGGGGATCAGCAACTTTCAGATCTTCCCCAACACCGAAGTCCTGATCTACGGCGGCTGGTACCTGCTGTATCGCTACTGGCCGACCTCGCACAACACCCACCGTTTCGAGGCCTATACCTACTTCAGTCCTGCCAGGACGGTCCGCGAGCGTATCGAGCACGAGGTCGCCGCGGTCGTGCTCAAGGAGTTCGCGCTGCACGACGCGGGCATGCTGGGCGGCACCCAGGCCGCGCTCGAATACGACGTCGTCGACGAGTTCCCGCTGAACGATCAGGAGATCCTGGTCCGCCATCTGCATAAGATGGCGGTCGACTGGGTGGCCGACTACCAGCGCGAAGGGGCATCATGACCAAGCCGCTGCCCAGCGGGTTCGCCGAACTGGAATCGTTCACCGAAATCTGGTGTCTGCCAACCGAAACCGAACGCTGGAATCAGCGGTTGGCCAGCACCATGCCGCAGCTACACGAGTTCTACGGCGCCTTCTTCCCGCGTGTGGAGGAGGCGATCGATTACTGCGACAAATTCCCCCTCGACGAACTGCCCGAGGATGCCACCAATCTGCTGCACCTGATCTATTCGCTGATCATGGTGGCCATGGCGGTGGAGATCATGCACCAGCCCCCTCCGGTGGATGCCGCCGATGCGGTGATGATCCGTACCGGCGAGCCCCGGCCATGAGTCCGATTGCACGAGAAGGAAACACACCATGAGCGTATTGACGATCAACAAGTTGACAGCATCCGTGGGTGCCGAGGTCAGCGGCGTCGACTCCGAAAGGCTGGGCACCGACGACGGTCTGGGCGCCGCGGTGCTCGATGCCCTCGAAGACAACGGTGTGCTGGTGTTCCGGGGCCTGCAGTTGAGCCCCGAAGATCAGGTCGCCTTCTGCGAACGGCTCGGCGAGGTGGATCGGTCTTCTGACGGCCACCATCCGGTGTCGGGCATCTACCCCATCACCCTGGACAAATCGAAGAACAAGGCGGCCGACTACCTGAAGGCGGCGTTCATCTGGCACATCGACGGGTGCACCCCGACGAACAACGAGTGCCCGCAGAAGGCGACCGTGTTGTCCGCTGTCCAGGTGGCAGCCCAGGGTGGTGAGACAGAATTCGCCAGCGCCTACGACGCCTACGAGTCCCTGAGCGACGGCGAGAAGCAGCGATACGAGTCGCTACGTGTAGTGCATTCGCTGGAGGCCTCGCAGCGCAGGACCAACCCGGAACCTTCTGCCGAGGATCTCGCGCGCTGGCGGTCCCGGCCGACAAGCGAGCACCCGTTGGTCTGGACCCACCGCAACGGACGAAAGTCACTGGTACTGGGCGCTTCTGCCGACCACATCGTCGGGATGGATCTGGACGAGGGCCGCCTGCTGTTGCAGGAGTTGCTTGCCCACGCCACCTCCGCAGGCAAGGTGTACAGCCACGTGTGGTCCGTCGGTGACACCGTCATCTGGGACAACCAAGGTGTCCTGCACCGGGCGGCACCCTATGACCCGAACTCGCCGCGCGAGATGCTGCGCACCACCGTCAACGGGGACGAGCCCATCCAGTAGTCGTCAGCCGCCGACGGCCACCGCGATCGATTTTGTGTCGAGATAGCCCTCCAGGCCTTCGCGGCCCAGTTCGCGACCGTAGCCGCTGCCCTTCACCCCACCGAATGGCGCGAACGGGTCCATCGTGTACCCCTGGTTGACGCCGAACGTGCCGGTACGCACGCGGGTGGCCACCTGCACACCGCGCTCGGTGTCGGCGGTCCACACCGAACCGGCCAGGCCGTAGTCGGAATCGTTGGCTATCGCCACGGCCTCGTCCTCGTCGCCATAGCCGATGACGGTCACGACGGGGCCGAAGATCTCCTCCCTGGCGATCCGCATCGTGTTGTCGGCATCGGCGAACAGGGTGGGCTGCACGTACCAGCCGGCGTCGACGGCGGCCGGCAACTGCGCGCCGCCGGTCACCAGGCGAGCGCCCTCCTGCTCCCCCACCGTGATGTAGTCGCGCACCCGCTGCTGCTGCCGGGCACTCACCAGCGGGCCGACCTGAGTCTTCGGATCTGCCGGATCACCGACCGTCAGCGCGGTCATCTCGGCGGCCAAGGCGTCGACGAACTCTGCGGCCCGGCCTTGCGGAACGACGATGCGGGTCAACGCGTTACAGATCTGCCCGCTGTTGGACAGGCTCGCCGAGCGCACACCGGCGGCCACCACGGCGGGATCGGCATCGTCGAGCACGATGGCTGCCGACTTGCCGCCTAGCTCCAGACTCACCTTGGTCAGATTGGGGGCGCACGCCGCCGCGACGGCCTTCCCTGCCGCGGTCGATCCGGTGAACGACACCTTGTCCACGCCGGGCGAGCCGACCAGGTGCGCACCGACGTCCACTCCGCCGGGGACCACGGCCACCACGCCGGGCGGCAACCCCGACTCATCGAGGATCCTGGCCAGCAGCAGGGCATCCAGGGTCGACTCGGGCGCGGGCTTGATCAGCACGGTACAACCGGCCAGCAGTGCGGGAACCAGTTTGGTGATGGTGAGGAACTGCGGCATGTTCCACGGCACCACCGCTGCCACGACACCGACCGGCTCCTTGCGGATGCGCACATCCGCCCCGAAGAAACCGGGTCGATCTTCCTGCCAGACATAGGATTCGGCCAGACCACAGAATGCGTTTATCATCATGGTCGGCAGTCCGACCTGCGCGCGCTGCGCGAAACTGATCGGCGCGCCGATCTCGGTGCTGATGACCTGGGCCATCTCCGCTCGTCGCGCGCCATAGGCTTCGGCGAACCGACGCACGGCGGCAATCCGGTCCTGCGGCGCCAGTCTGGGCCACGGACCGTGATCGAAGGCCTCCCGTGCCGCCGCCACCGCATGGTCCACGTCGGCGGTGGTCGCCGAACCCACCTCGGCGACGGGCTGCTCGGTGTGCGGCGAGATGACGGTGATCCGGGCGCCCCCGCGGGTCACCGACCAGCCGTCGGCTCCGATGAGCGATGCGATGTCTTGATCCACGGAAACCCCCAGAACGGCGCGATATCAACTACTTGCCAATATAGCGCGGGGGTCGTTCACTCCTGGACTTGACCGCCGAGAAGCTCATGCCCCGTGCCCTTTTCGACCACCCTGCGAAGCAGGTCGCCCAACGTCTTCTGTTCCTGCACCGACAGCACCCCGAAGACGGCCTCGTGCGCGGCCACCGCATCGTGGAACACCGCCTCGGTCGTCGCGCGTCCCTCGTCGGTGAGATACGCCTGCAGGATGCGTCCGTGTCCCGGGTCCTGTTTGCGTTCGACCAGACCGCGCTTCTCCAGGGCGGTCAGCGCGAGTTGCACACCTTGCGGGCTGATCAGCAGCCGGCGCGCCAGCTCGGCACCCGACAGGCCGGGCTCGTTGGCCAGCTGGCGGAGCACACCGATCTGGGCGGTGCTCACCCCGTGCGGGCTGATGGCCTCGTTCACCGAGGTCAGCGAGAAGTAGAAGGCCTGTTTGAGCAGCCACAGGATGTTGTCTGTGAGCTCCATACCTGCCTCCTTGGCTGCGGCCGTGCTGCGACGTTAGCGCATGCGACGGCTTCGCGGTGCCGCCCACTCACCCGCGCCGACCTCGATGCCGAGGGTCACTCCTGCGGGGGTCGCACGCTGGACAAGACAAGTTGCAGGAACGTGTCGTAGAGGTCTTCGCCGTCCAGGTGACTGGCCAGCGTGATCCCGTCGTTGGTCGCCAACAACACCCTGGCCAGCGGTTCGGCCGGGATGCGCAATGTACCGCCAAGGCGCGCAACGCCTTTGGTGATGTAGTCGG
>JAHFVC010000575.1 GCA_023264765.1 Mycobacterium sp.
TCCTCGAGCACGGCTTCCATCCGCTCTGGATCGGTCACGAGGTACGGCGACAGATACCCGCGATCGAACCGCATCCCTTCGACGACGTCGAGCGACGTGTCCATCGTCTTGGCCTCTTCGACCGTGATCACGCCGTCCTTCCCGACCTTGTCCATCGCTTCGGCGATGATCCTGCCGATGGGCGCATCGTTATTGGCCGAGATGGTGCCCACCTGGGCGACCATCTTGCCGCTGACCGGCTTCGACATCTTCTTGAGCTCGGCGGTGACCACCTCAACCGCCCGCTCGATGCCACGCTTGAGGTCCATCGGGTTCGCGCCGGCAACCACGTTTTTCGCGCCCTCTCGATAGATGGCCTGCGCGAGGACGGTGGCGGTCGTGGTGCCATCCCCGGCACTATCAGACGTCTTGGTCGCCACTTCACGCGCCATCTGCGCACCCATGTTTTCGAGCGGGTCCTTCAGATCGATTTCCTTGGCGACGGTCACGCCGTCCTTGGTAATCGTCGGCGATCCGAACTTCTTGTCGAGGACGACGTTGCGCCCCCTGGGACCAAGCGTGACCTTGACCGCGTCGGCCAACTGATTGATGCCGCGCAGGACGGCCTGGCGCGCCTGCTCGCCGTACACAATCTGCTTTGCCATGGACCTGTGTCTCCTGTCTCGACGTTAACTCGTCAACGCTTCTTCTTGGTTTTGCCCCTGAGGGCGACCGGCTTCTTCTTGGGCTTGCCCGTGACACGGACTGGCTTGTGACTGGTCTTGCCTGCGACCACTGCCAGCACGTCATCCTCTTTCATGATGAGGTACTCCTCGCCCTCGAGCTTGATCTCCTGGCCAGCATACTTGCCGAACAGGATCAGGTCGCCAGCTTTGACGTCGAGGGGGACCCGCGTGCCGTCGTCTTTCAACTTCCCGTTGCCGGCGGCGACGACCTTGCCTTGCTGCGGCTTCTCTTTGGCGGTGTCCGGGATGATGATTCCGCCGATGTGCTGTTCGCCTTCCTCACGGCGTTGGACAATGATGCGGTCGTGCAGCGGTCGGACATTCATGACTTTCGACTCCAGACTGGCGTGAATCGGCCCACTTTCGCGTTGCGACGCGACGTTAACGGCAACTCTGGCCTGGGATCTGCTCGCTCGGAGGGACCATCAATCCAGTACCCAACGTTCATCGTCTTCGATAGCTCTGGCGCTGGGACGCCGCGAGCCGTGCCACATTCCAGAGCTGACCGCACGTGTCGCACCGCCAATAGGCTGAGGAATCTGCCTTTGCACCCGGCGCCGTAATGTGTGACGACCCACAAAATGGGCAGGCCGTCGGTCTCGGAGGTTGTGCTGGCTCCTGCGGCGTGGATCTCATTGGGTCCCCGTCCTCGGGGTGTGTGCGCGGAGCGTCTTGAGCAGTCGCTGAATACGCTGCCGCCGGCGCAGCTTGCGTTTGCGCTCGTTCTGAAATCTCGCGCGATCGCCGTTTCGTTCCGACATCAGTCCCCTCCCGATTCGTGCGTCGAAGCGTGATGGTCAGGTGTCGCGCGACACTCGCGTGCGCTATCGACGTCATTGTCACTCAGCGCCGCGGACGAAGACAGGTCAGAATCGGTCGCGTCAGGTGCGCACCAACACCCAGCCAAAGTTGGGCCAGTCGGCGCGCCCCCGTTCTTGAGGGGAGCACTACTCGAACGCAGGCGGGCTCAGTTCTGGACTACAGACATCAGTATACATGATCGTCAGGTCTGAATCACCTCGCCGGATCTTGTCACGTCAGGAGGATTGTGCATTGGGCCATCGGATCCAGGAGGATCCGGAGCGGGATTATGACCGCCGAACAGGGCAAGGTTACGGTATGATTGCCGATCTCCTCATGAGCCATCAGCGACAGATGGAGTGGCGCGAGAAGCCAACGCCGAAGCAGTGGCGGGGCTATCAACGTCTGGGGGCGGCCGTGATTGCGTCGGCCGTCCGGGACTTGGAGAAGCCGACGCGGGTGGGAGGAGAGTCCGTGCGAGCGGGAGAGTCCGCGCGGGCATTCTTGGCGGTCTCGAATCCCAACCTGAAGTTTTGGTGCCGCGTGGCGGATTTCGACATGAACGCGATCCTGCGGAAGTATTGCAAGGGGGGGCAGGCCGCCTGATGCCGGACCATCCTGAGTGGGTGCAGACTGTCGTGTCCTCCATCGCCGGCCTGTCCTCGCCCAAACACTGGCGTGACGCGGATTGGCAATGGTCGGTGAACTGTGCTATCCTGGTGTTTGTTAGGAACCTACCGCATAACCGCTGAACCCGCCTTCGAGCCGACCGAGCGTTCCAACTCGATCTTCTCCGATTCCGAGTGATCCAGCGATGAGTGGATGACCCACTCAGGTGTGTTCCTCGTGATGCCCGCCGCAGGTGCGAGCCGGGCGCGTCTCGATTGGAGACGCAGGAGTAATCGATGGGTCGCAAGTTGTATGTCGGAAATCTTCCCTACGAAGTCGGCGAAGCCGAGCTGCAGACTCTGTTTGGCCAAGTGGGCCAGGTGGACTCCGTGCGCGTG